>NZ_JBJGZI010000035.1:0-51812 GCF_054050455.1 Geodermatophilus sp. SYSU D00684
CCGATGCCGGGCGGGCGGCCCCGCGCGCGCGGGGGGGACGGCCGCCCGTGGGGGGGGGGGTGGGCGGGGGGGGGGGGGGCCCCCACCCCCGGGGGGGGGGCCCCCCCCCCCCGGAACGGTCGTGCCCCGACGTGCGGCGCCGGTCAGGGAGCGGCGGCCAGCGTCGAGGGCACCGAGGTCCCGGTGCCGGCGTCGGTGAGGTTGGTGAAGACCTCCCGCGTCGCCGTCGACCGGTTCATGGTGATGAAGTGGATCCCGGGCACGCCCTCGTCCAGCAGCTGCCGGCACATCACCGTCGCCACCTCGACGCCGTAGGCGCGCACCGCCGCCTTCTCCTCGGGTGAGTCGCCGTCGAGCTCGGCGAACCGCGCGGCCAGGTCCTCGGGGAACGCCTGGCCCGACAGCTGCACGATCCGGGCGATCTGCCGCGCGTTGGTGACCGGCATGACGCCCGCGATGACCGGCACGTCGCAGCCGTGGGCGGCGACCCGGTCGCGCAGCCGCAGGTAGTCCTCGACGCGGAAGAACATCTGCGTGATCGCGAAGTCCGCGCCGGCCCGGCACTTGCGCACGAACATCTCGACGTCGGTCTCGAAGTCCGGCGAGCGCGGGTGCCGCTCGGGGAAGGCCGCGACGCCGACGGAGAAGTCGCCCATCGAGCGGATCAGCTCGACCAGCTCCGAGGCGTACTCCAGGCCCTCGGGGTGCCGGACCCACTCGGCCTGCGGGTCGGTGCCGGGCGGGTCGCCGCGCAGCGCCAGCAGGTTGCGCACGCCCGCGGCGGCCAGCCGGCTGACCACGTGCCGCAGCTCGGCGACCGAGTGGTTGACCGCGGTCAGGTGCGCCAGCGGTGTCATCGTCGTCTCGGCGGCGATCCGCTCGGTGACGGCGACGGTGCCCTCGCGGGTGGAGCCGCCGGCGCCGTAGGTGACCGACACGAACGACGGCCGCAGCCGCTCGAGCTGCCGCAGCGCCGTCCACAGCTGGACCTCGGCCTCGGGCGTCTTCGGGGGGAAGAACTCGAACGACCACGTGGGCCGCGACGAGGCGAGCAGCTCGCGGACGCTTCGGGTCACGGGTGCCGAGGGTACGGGGAGCCGCAGCCGCTGCATCCGTCCACACGCTCCCGGCAGAAGACCCGGGGAAGACGACGACAACGCGATGGCAGAGCGGCGAGGAGGTCCCGTGAGCGCCCACCACCGGCCCCTGGACAGGACGCGCACTACTCGATGGGGCGATACTGGCCGCGTGATCACCGGGGCGGCAGAGGCAGAGTCCGTGGTCCGGCCCCTGGCACCGCCCCTGGAGGCCGCCGACCTGGACCGGATCCGCGGCGCGGTGTCCGCGGCGCTGACCGGCTTCCTCGAGGAGCAGCGGACCACGCTCGCCGGGATGGCGCCGGCGCTCACCCCCGTCGTCGACGAGGTGTGCGCGCTCGCCGACGGCGGCAAGCGGCTGCGCCCGGCGTTCGCCTACTGGGGCTGGCGCGGGGTCACCGAGGACGTCAGCGGCCCGGCCGAGGACGACGCCGCGGTGCTGCGCGCGGTCGCCGCGCTGGAGTTCGTGCACGCCAGCGCCCTGGTCCACGACGACGTCATGGACGGCGCGCTCACCCGCCGCGGCCGGCCGGCCACCCACGTCGGGTTCGCCTCGCGCCACGGCGACGGCGGCCTGACCGGCGACGGCGCGGCCTTCGGCGTCGGCGCGGCCATCCTCGTCGGCGACCTCGCGCTGGTGTGGTCCGACGAGCTGCTGCGCCGCTCGGGCATCAGCGCCCCGGCGCTGGCCCGCGCCCGCTCGGTCTGGGACACCATGCGTACCGAGGTCACCGCGGGGCAGTACCTGGACCTGCTGCGCGCCGCCGGCGGCCTGCCCGGCGCCCAGGGCGCGCTCACCGTCGCCCGCTACAAGAGCGCCGGCTACACCGTCCAGCGGCCGCTGCAGCTCGGCGCCGCCATCGCCGGCGCCGGACCGCGCGCCGCCGACGTCTACACCGCCGTCGGCCTGCCGCTGGGCGAGGCCTTCCAGCTGCGCGACGACGTCCTGGGGGTGTTCGGCGACCCGGCCGTCACCGGCAAGTCCGCCGACGACGACCTGCGCGAGGGCAAGCAGACGCTGCTGGTGGCCCTCGCCGAGGAGGCCGCGGACGACGCCGGCCGCCGGCTGCTGCGCACCTGCCTGGGCAACCCGGACTGCGGCGCCGAGCAGCTGGACGCGCTGCGCCGGCTGATCGAGGACACCGGCGCGCGCGCCCGGGTCGAGGAGCGGATCGCCGAGCGCACCGCCACCGCCCGCCGCGCGATCGCCGACGCCCCGATCGCCGACGAGGCCCGCGCCGCGCTCGACGCGCTCGCCGTCGCCGCGACCTCGCGGACCGCCTGAGCGTGCGCACCGTCCCCGGGCCGACCGACCGGGTCGTCGTCGTCGGTGCCGGCCTCGCCGGTCTCGCGACGGCGCTGCGGCTGCGCGGCGCCAACCGCGAGGTGACCGTCGTCGAGCGCGGTGACGGTCCCGGCGGGCGCGCCGGCGTGGTCGCCCGCAACGGCTACGTGCTCGACACCGGCCCCTCGGTGTTCACCGCGCCGGAGCTGGTCGCCGACACGCTGGCCGCCGTCGGCGACAAGCTCGAGGACCGGCTGACGCTGGTGCCGCTGGAGACCGCCTACCGGGCGCAGTTCGCCGACGGCTCGCACCTGGACGTGCACGCCGACGTCGACCGGTTCGCCACGGAGGTCGAGGCGCTGGCCGGCCCGGCCGAGGCCGCCGCGCTGCGCCGCTACCTCGCCGACCTCGCCGAGCTGTACCGGCTGCAGCTGGACACCTTCATCGACCGCAACCTCGACACCCCGCTGGACCTGCTCGGCCCCGAGCTGTGGGCGCTGGTCCGGCGCGGCGGCTTCGGCCGGCTGTCGAGCCACGTGGCCCGGTTCTTCACCGACGACCGGCTGCGCCGGCTGTTCAGCTTCCAGGCGCTCTACGCCGGGGTCTCGCCGTTCCGGGCGATCGCCGCCTACGCCGTCATCGCGCAGCTCGACATCGGCGCCGGCGTCTGGCACCCGGCCGGCGGGATCGGCGCGGTGCCGCGCGCGATGGCCGCCGCGGCCGCGGACGCCGGCGTGGGATTCCGGTACGGCGCGACGGTGGAGCAGCTGGAGCTGCGCGGGCGGCGGGTCACCGGCGTCTGCCTGGCGGGCGGCGAGCGGCTGCCCGCCGACGCCGTCGTCGTGACCACCGACGTGCCCGAGCGGCTGGTGCCCGGGTTCTCCCGCCGGCGGCGGCCCACGTACTCGCCGTCGTGCGTGACCCTGCACCTCGGCGTCCGCGACGAGCTGCCCGGGCAGGCGCACCACACGATCAGCTTCGGCGCGGCCTGGCGGCAGGTGTTCGACGAGCTCACCCGCGACGGCCGGCCGATGAGCGACCCCAGCCTGCTGGTGAGCATGCCCTCGGTCACCGACCGGTCGCTGGTGCCCGGCGGCGGGCAGGTGCTCAGCGTCGTCGCGCCCGCGCCGAACCTCGACCCGCACTCCGGCGGCAACCCGGGCATCGACTGGGACGCCCTCGCCCCCCGCTACCGCGACGAGGTGCTCCGTGTGCTCGAGGCCCGCGGCTGGACGGGGATCTCCGACGCGATCGAGGTGGAGCACGTGGACACCCCGCTGACCTGGGCGCGGCAGGGCATGGCGGCCGGCACGCCGTTCGCCCTGGCGCACACGTTCGGCCAGACCGGCCCGTTCCGGACGCCGACGCTGCCCCGCCGCGGCCCGGAGAACGTCGTGCTGGCCGGCTCGTCGGTGCAGCCCGGCGTCGGCGTGCCGATGGTGGTCATCTCCGGGCGGCTGGCCGCCGAGCGGATCACCGGGCCGGTGCCGCGGTGACCGCGACCGAGCGGCCGATGACCCTGGCCGAGCGGCAGGAGCGCCTCGACGCCGCCTACCGGTACTGCGCGGCGGTCAACGCCGAGCACGGCAAGAGCTACCACCTGGCCACCCGGCTGCTCACCGCCGACCGCCGCCCGGCGATCCACGCGCTCTACGCCGCCGCCCGCACCGCCGACGACCTCGTCGACCACCCCGGCGCCGACCCCGAGCGCGACCTCGCCGACTGGTCGCGGGCGCTGCTCGACGAGCTGGAGGCCGGCTGGTCCGACGACCCGGTGCGGCTGGCCACGGTGCACACCTACCGCCGGTACCGCATCCCGGTCGAGCACCTCGTCGACTTCCTCGCTGCGATGACCAGCGACCTCACCGTCACCGGCTACGCCGACATCGCCGCGCTCGACCGGTACATGTGGGGCTCGGCGTCGGTGATCGGCCTGCAGGTGCTGCCCGTGCTCGGCACCGCGCCCGGCGTCACGCGGGAGGAGGCCGCGCCGCACGCCATCGCGCTGGGCGAGGCGTTCCAGCTGACCAACTTCCTGCGCGACGTCGCCGAGGACGCCGACCGCGGCCGGGTCTACCTCCCCGCCGACGTCATGGCCGCCCACGGCGTCACCCGGGAGCAGATCGAGGCCAAGCGGTACGACGCCCGCTTCCGCGGGCTCATGCAGGAGATGGTCGAGATCGTCCGCCGCCGCTACGACGACGCCGCCCCGGGGACGCCGATGCTCGCGCCGGAGTCCCGGGACTGCGTCCGCGCGGCGACGGCGCTCTACGGCGGCATCCTCACCGAGATCGAGCGCGCCGACTACCGGGTGCTCGACCGCCGGGTGACGGTGTCCAAGCCCCGCCGCCTCGGGATCTTCGCCCGCCGCCTCGCGAGCGCCCAGGCGGTGCGGCTCAGAAGGCGGCGCTCCTAGAAGGCGAGGGCCTGCGCGCGCCGGGTGACCTCGGTGTGCCGGTCGCCGCGCAGCGCCTCGACCGGGGTCCCGGGCAGCGACTCGTCCTCGCGGAACAGCCACGCGAAGACCTCGTCGTCGCTGAACCCGCCGTCCCTGAGGACGGTGATCAGCCCGGGCAGGTGCCGCAGGACGGCGCCGTCCTGCAGGAAGTCGGCGGGGATGCGGCTGTTGCCGCTGCCCGGCACGGCCATGAGCTTGCCCTCGCGGACCAGTTGCCGGACCTTGTTGGGCGAGACCCCGAGGGCGTCGGCGACCTCTGCCGGCGTGAGGGTCTTCATCTCGTCGGGCTGCACGGTCCGAGCCTAGGACGGCGCGGGACCCGGCTACCATCGGCGGCGGGCCGTGACTGGCGCATCGAGGTGGGGCACCACCGGGGAGCGGCCTGCACTCCCCCGCCGGGCGCCTGGGCACCGCTGACGCCGACACCCGCCAGGAGCCCCCATGAGCGACGTGACCCCCTCCTTCGACGCCGCCGCGGCGTCCACCGCCTACCGCAGCGCCCTGTCGGTCATCGCCGACGTCGAGCCGCGGGTGGCCGACGCGATCGGCGCGGAGCTCGCCGACCAGCGCGCCTCCCTCAAGCTCATCGCCAGCGAGAACTACGCCAGCCCCGCGGTGCTGCTGACCATGGGCAACTGGTTCAGCGACAAGTACGCCGAGGGCACCGTCGGGCACCGCTTCTACGCCGGCTGCCAGAACGTCGACACCGTCGAGGCGCTGGCCGCCGAGCACGCTCGCGAGCTGTTCGGCGCCCCCTACGCCTACGTCCAGCCGCACTCGGGCATCGACGCCAACCTGGTCGCGTTCTGGGCGGTGCTCGCCCAGCGGATCGAGTCCCCCGCCCTGGAGCGGGCCGGCGTCCGGCACGTCAACGACCTCACCGACGAGGACTGGGCCACCCTGCGGCACGCCCTCGGCGACCAGCGGATGCTCGGCATGAGCCTCGACGCCGGCGGCCACCTCACCCACGGCTTCCGCCCGAACATCAGCGGCAAGATGTTCGCCCAGTCCTCCTACGGCACCGACCCCGGGACCGGGCTGCTGGACTACGACGCCGTCCGCGCCCGCGCCCGCGAGTTCCGCCCGCTGATCCTCATGGCCGGCTACTCCGCCTACCCGCGCAGGGTCGACTTCGCGAAGATGCGCGAGATCGCCGACGAGGTCGGCGCGACGCTCGTGGTGGACATGAGCCACTTCGCCGGCCTGGTCGCCGGGAAGGTGTTCACCGGCGACTTCGACCCGGTGCCGCACGCGCACGTGGTCACCAGCACCAGCCACAAGTCGCTGCGCGGCCCGCGCGGCGGGTTCGTGCTGGCCCAGCCCGAGTACAGCGACGCCGTCGACCGCGGCTGCCCGATGGTGCTCGGCGGCCCGCTGCCGCACGTCATGGCCGCCAAGGCGGTCGCCTTCGCCGAGGCCCGCCGGCCGGAGTTCGCCGGCTACGCGCAGGCCGTCGTCGACAACGCGGTGTCCCTCGCCGAGGGGCTGTCCCGCCGCGGCGCCCGGCTGGTCACCGGCGGCACCGACAACCACATCGTGCTGCTCGACGTCTCCGGCTTCGGCCTCACCGGCCGGCAGGCCGAGTCGGCGCTGCTCGACGCCGGCATCGTCACCAACCGCAACGCGATCCCGGCCGACCCCAACGGCGCCTGGTACACCTCCGGCGTCCGGCTGGGCACCCCGGCGCTCACCACCCGCGGGTTCGGCGCCGCCGAGTTCGACCGCACCGCCGAGCTGATCGTCGACGTGCTGTCGCACACCAGCCCGACCGCCACGAAGGACGGCTCGCCGTCGAAGGCGAGGTACGTCGTCGACGGCGGGGTGGCCGAGAAGACCCGCGCGGCCGCGGCCGAGCTGGTCGCCGCGCACCCGCTCTACCCCGGGCTCGAGCTGTCCTGAGCCCGCGACGGCGGCCCGGCCCGGGGCGGGAGCCCCGGGCCGGGACCGTCAGACGTCGCTGTCGCGGTCCTCGGGCCTCTTCGACGTCTCGACCTCGGTCTCGGTGACCGGGGCGCCGCTGCCCTCGTCCGCGCCGCCGCGCTCGACCTCGCCCTGCGGGCCGGCCTCGGGTGTCTGCTCGCTCACGCGCTCGTCCTCCCCCTCGTCGATCGGTGCCCGCACGCCTACCCGCGCCGGGGCGGGTGCACGCGGGCGGCCCCTCCCGTGACCGGTGTGACGGGAGGGTGTGCCGGCCCGCCCGCCTGCGCGTGTGCCGACCGCTCCGGGGCGGTGCGCTCCTAGACTCCTGCCCGTGGACACCGCCGTGACCGACCCCGTGGTCGGCCTGGTCCTCGAGGGGCGCTACCGCCTCGAGGAGCGCCTCGCGCGCGGCGGCATGTCCACCGTCTACGCCGCCACCGACCTCCGGCTGCACCGCACGGTCGCGGTCAAGGTCATGGCCGAGCACCTGGCCCACGACCCGACGTTCGTCGGCCGGTTCACCCGCGAGGCCCGCGCCGCCGCGATGCTCAGCCACCCCAACGTCGTCGGGGTGAGCGACCAGGGCAGCGACCAGGGGCTGGTCTTCCTGGTGATGGAGCTGGTCCGCGGCCGCACGCTGCGCGACCTGCTGCAGGCCCGCGGCCGGCTGACCGTCGCCGAGGCCTTCGCCGTCCTCGAGCCGGTGCTGGCCGGGCTGTCGGCCGCGCACCGCGCCGGCATCGTGCACCGCGACGTCAAGCCCGAGAACGTGCTCATCGGCCACGACGGCACCGTGAAGGTCGCCGACTTCGGCCTGGCCCGCGCGCTCACCGGCACCGGGCAGACCAGCCACACCGGCGGCGTGCTCATCGGCACCGTCGCCTACCTGTCCCCCGAGCAGCTCGAGCGCGGCCGCGCCGACGCCCGCAGCGACGTCTACGCCGCCGGGCTGGTGCTGTTCGAGATGCTCACCGGCCACCCGCCCTACGGCGGCGACACCCCGCTGGCTGTGGCCTACCAGCACGTGCACCACGACGTGCCCCTGCCCTCGGCCGAGGTGCCGACCGTGCCGTGGCAGGTCGACGAGCTGGTCAAGCGGACGACGCGCCGCGAGCCCGCCGTCCGCCCGCTCGACGCCGGCGCCTTCCTCGCCGACCTCGAGGACGTCCGCAGCGACCTGAGCCTGGCCCGCGTGCCGGTGCCCACCGGGCGTAGCTCCGCCGGACCCGCCACCATCCGGCCGATCAACCGGCCCCCGCGGCGGCACCCCAGCGACCCCGGCGACGGCGGCACCGAGCCGGGCACCGAGGTGCTCGGCGGCGCCCGCTCCTCCCGCGCCGGCCGCACCAGCCTGCTGCCGAACGTCGGCACCGGCCCGACGGCCGACGTCGGCGGCCGGCGGCCCGCGCCGCCGCAGCGCACCGGCGTCTCCCCGCAGGTGCGGCGCCGCCGCGCGCGGCTGGCCGTCGCCGTCGTGCTGCTGCTAGCGGTCACCGTCGGCGCGATCGGCTGGTGGATGGGCTCCGGCCGCTGGACGCAGGTGCCCGCGCTGGTCGGCAGCGACCGCGCCGCCGCCGTCGACCTGCTGCAGGAGGCGGGCCTGGACCCGGTCTTCGGCGAGGAGCAGTTCAGCGAGACCGTGCCCGAGGGCGTGGTCATCTCCGCCGACCCCGACAGCGGCGAGGCGATCCGCAACACCGACGTCGAGCTGGTGGTCTCCAAGGGGCCCGAGCGGTTCACCGTGCCCACCGACCTGGTCGGGCAGCCGGTCGAGGCGGTGCGCGAGGCGCTGGCCGGCATCCCCGTCGTCCCCACCGAGCAGCAGGACTACGACGACACCGTCCCGGTCGGGTCGGTCACCGGCTTCGAGCCCGAGGCCGGCACGGAGGTCAGGCGCGGCGACCCGGTGGTCGTCTACGTCAGCCGCGGGCCGGAGCCGGTCGCCATCCCCAACGTCGTCGGCCAGCCCGCCGACGCCGCGCAGGCCAACCTGGAGGCCGAGGACTTCACCGTCGTCCGCACCGAGGGCCGCAGCGCCGACGTCCCCACCGGGGCGGTCATGGCGGTCACCCCGGGCCCGGGCACCGAGGCGCCCTACGGCAGCGAGGTGACCATCCAGGTCTCCATCGGCGTGCCGCAGGTGACCGTGCCCGACGTGACCGGCATGGGCGAGGACGAGGCGACCGCGGCCCTGGAGGCCGCGGGCCTGACGGTCACCACGTCCACCTTCATCACCGGCGACCGCGTGTACCGGCAGAGCCCGGGCGCGGGCACCGTCGTCGACCTGGGCAGCCAGGTGAGCCTGCTGCTGAGCTTCGGGTGACGTCGATCCCCGTCGGGGCGCACGTCCAGGTGGCCGGCGGCCTGGCCACCGGCGGGCTGCGCTACACCGACGACGTCGGCGCGCAGGCGGTGCAGGTCTTCGTCGGCAACCCGCGCGGCTGGAAGCGGTCGGCCGGCGACCCCGCGCAGGACGCCGCGTTCGTCGCGGGCCTGGCCGAGCGCGGCGTCCCGTCGTTCGTGCACACGCCGTTCCTGGTGAACGTCGGCTCCCCCACCCCGGCGACCGTCGACCGCTCGATCGAGACGATCGCCGCCGACCTCGCCCGCGGGGTGCAGCTGGGCGTGCGCGGCGTCGTCGTGCACGCGGGCTCCGCCGTGGACGAGGACCGCTACGAGGCGGCGCTGCGCCAGCTGCACGAGCGGCTGCTGCCGGTGCTCGACGCCCTCCCCGACGACGGCCCGCGGCTGCTGGTCGAGCCGACGGCGGGCGGCGGCCGGTCGCTGGCGGCCACCGTCGAGGACCTCGGCCCCTACCTCGCGGCGCTCGACTGGCACCCGAGGGTGGGCGTCTGCCTGGACACCTGCCACGCGTGGGCGGCCGGGCACGACCTGGCCACCCCGGGCGGGACGACGGCGACGCTCGACGCGCTGGAGGCCACCGTGGGCCCGGGCCGGCTCGGGCTGGTGCACGCCAACGACTCCCTCGACGAGCGCGGCTCCAAGCGGGACCGGCACACCACCATCGGCGAGGGCTCGATCGGCGTCGGTGCGTTCGGCGAGCTGATGGCGCACCCGTCGATGGCCGGGGTGCCGGTCGTCGTCGAGACGCCGAGCGCCGACCGCGGCCACGCCCGCGACATCGCCCTGCTGTGCGCCCTGCGCGACGGCCGTCCGGTGGAGTCCTCCGCCGCCTGAGCGGCGCGCGCGGGGAGGGCGACACGCCGCGGTCACCCTGCGGGTTCGCCTCTTCACTTGCGGTGATCTACGGCACGGGATTGGCTCGCATCCCACCGCGGCCGCCCGGTTGCGGAGAGTTCCCCGAGGAGCCGTCCTTGCCCACTCGTCGCACCCTGGCCGCCGGCGTCGTCGCGCTGGCGACCGCCGGCCTCGGCGTCACCGCCGGCCCCGCCTCCGCCGCACCCGCCGACGGCGGCCCGCGGGCCACCTACGTGGTCACCGTCGACCGCTCGACCCTCCCCGACCAGGCGGCGGACCGGGCCCGCGGCCTCGGCGGCCGGATCGCCCACGTCTACACCGCGGCGCTCACCGGGTTCGCCGTCGAGCTGCCCGAGGCCGCCGCGGGCCGGCTGTCGGCCATCCCGGGCGTGGTCGCCGTCGAGCGCGACCAGGTGGTCACCGCCGAGGGCACGCAGTCCGGCGCGCCGTGGGGTCTGGACCGCACCGACCAGCGCGACCTGCCGCTGTCCGGCACGTTCGGGTACGCCGCGACCGGCAGCGGCGTCACCGCCTACGTCATCGACACCGGCATCAACGACGCGCACGCCGACTTCGGCGGCCGGGCGGTCTCGGGGTACGACGCCGTCGACGGCGGCCCGGCGGACGACTGCAACGGCCACGGCACCCACGTCGCGGGCACCGTGGGCGGCACCACGTACGGCGTCGCCAAGGGCGTGCGCCTGGTCGGCGTCCGGGTCCTGGACTGCGCCGGCAACGGCACCACCTCCGGCGTCGTCGCCGGCATCGACTGGGTGACCGCCGACCACGCGGCGGGCGCGCCGGCGGTGGCGAACATGAGCCTGGGCGGCGGGGCGAGCACCGCGATCGACACCGCCGTCCGCAACTCCATCGCCGACGGCGTCACCTACGCCGTCGCGGCCGGCAACGGCAACAACGCGGGCGTGGCCCAGGACGCCTGCGCCTCCTCCCCCGCGCGCGTCCCCGCCGCGCTCACCGTGGGCGCCACCGACCGCACCGACACCGCCGCCTCGTTCAGCAACCACGGCACCTGCGTGGACCTGCTCGCGCCCGGTGTCGGCATCACCAGCGCCTGGCACACCTCGCCGACGGCGACCAGCACGATCAGCGGCACGTCGATGGCCACGCCGCACGTCGCCGGCGTCGCCGCGCTCTACCTGCAGGGCAACGCGGGCGCCGCGCCGGCCACGGTCGCCGGGGCGGTCACCGCGGCCGCGACGACGAACCACGTGACGCTCTCGCGCACCGCCACCCGG
This sequence comes from Geodermatophilus sp. SYSU D00684, assembly GCF_054050455.1. Classification (NCBI taxonomy): domain Bacteria; kingdom Bacillati; phylum Actinomycetota; class Actinomycetes; order Geodermatophilales; family Geodermatophilaceae; genus Geodermatophilus; species Geodermatophilus sp. SYSU D00684. Next base: position 11,236 of record NZ_JBJGZI010000035.1, read on the forward strand.
GCCGGCACGCCCAACCGGCTGCTGTTCAGCTCCTGGTGATCCGCGGCGCCCGCCGGCCACCCCCGCGGGGGCCGGCGGGCGTCTCAGCGGTCGAGGAGGTCGGCGAGGACGTCGCCGGCGCGGTCGACCGCGGCCCGGTCGACGTCGAGGTGCGTGACCAGGCGGATCCGCCGGGGGCTCACCTGGGACACCAGCACGCCGCGCGCCTTGGCGGCCTCGGCCACGACCGGCGCCGGGACGTCGTCGACGACGACCATGTTGGTCTCCACCGTGGCCGGGTCGACGCCCAGGCGCTTGGCCAGCAGCCGGGCGTGCTCGTGGTCCTCGGCCAGCCGGGCGAGGTGGTGGTCCAGCGCGTGCAGCCCGGCCGCGGCCAGCACCCCGGCCTGCCGCATGCCGCCGCCCAGGCGCTTGCGCCACAGCCGGCCGGCGGCGATCCGCTCGGCGGAGGCGACCAGCACCGACCCGACCGGCGCGCCGAGGCCCTTGGACAGGCAGACCGACGCGGTGTCGGCCAGCCGCCCGTAGGTCGCGAGCTCCACGCCGGAGGCGACGGACGCGTTCCAGATCCGGGCGCCGTCGAGGTGCACGGCGACGCCGGCGTCGCGGGACCAGGCGAACAGCCGCTGCAGCTCGGCCAGCGGCTGCACCCGCCCGCCGCCGCGGTTGTGCGTGTTCTCCACGGCGACGGCGGCGGTGGCGGTCAGGTGCCAGTCGCCGCGCGGGCGCACCTGCTCGATCAGCGCGTCCGCGTCGAGCAGCCCGCCGTCGGAGACGACCGTGCGGGTGGAGATGCCGAACACCGCGGCCGCGGCACCCATCTCGTAGGTGACCACGTGCGCGTCGGCGTCGCAGAGCACCTCCTGGCCGGGCTCGCACACCAGCCGCATGCCGATCTGGTTGCCCATCGTCCCGGACGGCACGAACAGCGCCGCCTCGTGGCCGAACAGGTCCGCGACCCGCTCCTCGAGCGCCCGGATCGCCGGGTCCTCGCCGTAGACGTCGTCGCCCACCTCGGCCTCGGCCATCGCCCGGCGCATCGCCGGGGTCGGCCGGGTGACGGTGTCGGAGCGGAGGTCGATGAAGGAGGTCATCCCGTCAGTCTTTCCGGCCCCGCTGCAGGGGCCCGCCGTGAGCCTGCGAACGGTGGGGGGCAGCGGGGTCCTTCATCCACGCAGCATCTCCGCCACGAGGAAGGCCAGCTCCAGGGACTGCCCGGTGTTCAGCCGCGGGTCGCAGGCGGTCTCGTACCGGCTGTTGAGGTCCTCGTCGCTGATCTCCATCGCCCCGCCGAGGCACTCGGTGACGTCCTCGCCGGTGAGCTCGACGTGGATGCCGCCGGGCCAGGTGCCCAGCGCGCGGTGCACGTCGAAGAAGCCGAGGACCTCGTCGACGACCCGGTCGAAGTGCCGGGTCTTGTAGCCGGTCGAGGACTCGTGGGTGTTGCCGTGCATCGGGTCGCACTGCCACACGACCTGGTGGCCGCTCGCGGTGACCTTCTCCACGATCGGCGGCAGGACGTCGCGGATCTTCCCGTTGCCCATGCGGCTGATCAGCGTCAGCCGCCCCGGGACGCCGTGGGGGTCCAGCCGCTCGACCAGCTCGGTGGCCTGCTCCGGGGTGGTGGAGGGCCCGATCTTGACGCCGATCGGGTTGGCGATGCGCGACATGAACTCCACGTGCGCGCCGTCGAGCTGGCGGGTGCGCTCGCCGATCCACACGAAGTGCGCCGAGGCGGCGTACGGCCGGCCCTCGTGCACCCGCAGCAGCGCGGCCTCGTAGTCGAGGATCAGCGCCTCGTGGCTGTTGTAGAGCTCGACGCCGCGCAGCGCGCTGTCGTCGACCCCGCAGGCCTTCATGAACGCCAGCGCCCGGTCGATCTCGCGGGCGATGACCTCGTAGCGGACGCCGGCCGGCGAGTTCGCGACGAAGTCCTTGTTCCAGTCGTGGACGGCGTGCAGGTCGGCCAGGCCGCCGTGCGCGTAGGCGCGGATCATGTTCATCGCCGCGGCCGAGTTGGCGTAGGCGCGCACCAGCCGGTTCGGGTCGGGGATGCGCTTCTCGAGCACCGGCTCCAGCGAGTTGACCATGTCGCCGCGGTAGGACGGCAGGCCCAGCGCGTCGGTGTCCGACGAGCGCGGCTTGGCGTACTGCCCGGCCACCCGGCCGACCTTGACCACCGGCACGCTCGCGCCGTAGGTGAGGACGACGGCCATCTGCAGCAGCGTGCGCGTGGTGCTCTGCAGGTGGGCGTCGGTGTTGAGGTCGAAGGTCTCCGCGCAGTCCCCGCCCTGCAGCAGGAACGCCCGCCCCTGGGCGACCTCGGCCAGCCGGCCGCGCAGCTCGTCGACCTCGCTGGGCGCCACGATCGGCGGCACGGACGACAGCGTCGTGAGGACGCCGTCGAGGGCGGCGCGGTCGGGCCAGGTCGGCTGCTGGGCGGCGGGGAGCTCGCGCCACCGGTCGAGGCCGGGCACCGGCTGCGGGGATGGGGACAGGCTCACGCCGTCGAGGGTACGGCGGTCCCCCGCCTCACCCGAAGAACACCTCGGCCTCGGCGTACCGCTCCAGCGGCACCAGCTTGAGCCGCGCGGTGGCCTCCGCGATCGGCACGGGGACGACGTCGGTCCCGCGCAGGGCCACCATGACACCGGAGCGCCCCTCGTGCAGCGCGCCGACCGCGGCCAGGCCGAACCGGGTGGCCAGCACCCGGTCGAACGCCGACGGCGTGCCGCCGCGCTGGATGTGCCCGAGCACCACCGCGCGCGCCTCCCGGCCGGTGCGCTCCTCGAGCAGCGCGGCCAGCGCCGCGCCGATGCCACCGAGCCGGACGTGGCCGAAGGCGTCGCGCTCGCCGGTGGCGGTCACCAGGTCGCCGTCGGCCGGCCGCGCCCCCTCCGAGACGACGACGATCGGCGAGTAGCCGGACTCGAAGCGGTGCAGGCAGTGCGCGACCACGGCCTCGACGTCGAACGGGCGCTCGGGCACCAGCACGACGGTGGCGCCGCCGGCCATCCCCGCGTGCAGCGCGATCCAGCCGGCGTGCCGCCCCATCACCTCGACGACCAGCGTCCGGTGGTGGCTGTCGCCGGTGGTGTGCAGCCGGTCGATGGCCTCCATCGCGACGCCGACCGCGGTGTCGAAGCCGAAGGTGTAGTCGGTGCCGTCGAGGTCGTTGTCGATCGTCTTGGGGACGCCGACCACCCGCACCCCCTCCCCCGTCAGCTTCGCGGCGACGCCGAGGGTGTCCTCGCCGCCCACCGGCACCAGCGCCTCGATCCCGTGCCGTTCGAGGGTGGCCATCACCCGCGCGGGCCCGCCGTCGATGGCGTAGGGGTTGGTGCGGGACGTGCCGAGCACGGTGCCGCCGCGGGGCAGCAGCCCGCGGACGGCGGGCAGGTCCAGGGGGACGGCGTCGTCGTCGAGCAGGCCGCGCCAGCCGTCGCGGAAGCCGACCACCTCGTCCCCCGCCCCGATGCCGCACCGGACCACGGCCCGGATGACCGCGTTGAGGCCGGGGCAGTCGCCCCCGCCGGTCAGGATCCCGATGCGCACGACGCCTCCCGGAGGGACGAACCGCAGGTCAGCACGATCCTGCACCCATCGGTGACCGCGGTCACCGTCTGCGCGCCGGAACCGGCAGGATCGCCGCCGTGGACCCCGCCGAGATGCTCGCGCTGATGCCCTTCGCCGTCGCCACCGGCGTCGAGCTGGACCGGGCCGGGCCCGGGGAGGTCACCGGCCGGCTGCCGTGGGCGCCGCAGCGGTGCACCGCGGGCGGGGCGCTGCACGGCGGCGCGCTGATGACGCTGGCCGACACCGTCGGCGCCGTCTGCGCCTTCCTCAACCTGCCGCCCGGGGCGTCGACGTCGACCCTCGCCTCCTCGACGTCGCTGCTGCGCGCGGTCCGCGGCGGGACGGCGCACGCCACCGCCCGCCCGCTGCACGTCGGCCGCTCGACGGTCGTCGTCCTCACCGAGGTGACCGACGACGACGGGCGGCCGGTGGCCTCGGTCACCCAGACCCAGGCCGTGCGCGGACCCGCCTGAGTCACGGTCCGCCCCACCCGCCCCAGCCGTCCCGGCGCGGCCCGTTCCGGTACAGGACCGGCCGCACCGTGCCGACGCTGCGGCGCGGTGCCGGGTGCTCTGCCCGGGCCGGGAGGGGGACGACGTGCTCGGACGGTGGGGCATCAGGACGAAGGTGGTCGCGCTGGCCGTCGCCAGCGTGGCGGCGACCGGCGGCGCGATGGCCGGGGTGAGCGCGTGGCAGAGCGCGCGGTTCGCCGACACCACGCAGGAGTCGGTGACCGAGCTGGTCGAGGAGAGCGTCGCGCGCACCGCGGCCGGCGTGCAGGACGTCGTCGCCACCCAGGGCCAGTCCACCGCCGCGCGGGTCGACAGCCAGCTCGCCGTCGCCCTCGACGTGCTGGCCCGCTCGGGCGGGCTCACCGTCGGCGGCCCCGGCGGGCCCGTGCACTGGGAGGCCAAGAACCAGCAGTCCGGCGAGGTGACGCCGGTCGACCTGCCCCGGGTCACCGTCGGCGGACAGTGGCTCGGCCAGAACGGCGACCCCGCGCTGCCCACCGCCGTCGTCGACCAGGTGAAGGCGCTGGTCGGCGGGACCGCGACGATCTTCCAGCGCACCCCGGCGGGCGACATGCTCCGCGTGGCCACCAACGTCACCGGCGCGGACGGCCGGCGGGCGATCGGCACCTACATCCCCGCGGTCAACCCCGACGGGCAGCCGAACCCGGTGGTCGCGGCGGTCACCTCCGGGCAGACCTACCGCGGCAACGCCTTCGTCGTCGGCTCCTGGTACGTGGCGGCCTACACCCCGCTGCTGGACCGGGCCGGCCAGCTGGTCGGGATGCTCTACGTCGGCGAGCAGCAGCAGGCCATCCCGGCGCTGCGGGAGAGCCTGGAGGCCACGCAGGTCGGCGCGCACGGGCACGTCGAGGTGTGGGGCGGCACCGGCGACCGGGCCGGCACCGTGCTGGTCAGCCCCGGCGGCGCCCGCGACGGGCAGGCGCTGATCGACGCCACCGACGCCGACGGCCGCCCCCACGTGCGCGAGATCGTGGACGCCGCCCTCGGCCTGGCGGACGGCGAGCAGGCCACCGTGCACTTCACCGACCCCGAGGCCGGCCCGACCACCGCCCAGGTCGCCTACTACGCGCCGTGGGACTGGGTGCTGGTCACCCTCGCCCGCGACGCCGACTTCACCGGCCCGGTGGACCGGCTCGCCGACGGCCGCGCCGCCATGGTCACCGCGCTGGTCCTCGCCGCCGTCCTCGTCGCGTTGCTCGGCGGGGTCGTCGCCTGGCAGCTCGGCCGGCGGCTCACCGCGCCGCTGCACCAGCTGCGCGCCCGCATGGCCGAGATCGCCGACGGCGAGGGGGACCTGACCCAGCGCATGACGGCCACCGGCGACGACGAGGTCGGCCAGCTGTCCGCGGCGTTCAACCGGTTCGTGGAGAAGGTCGCCGGCACCGTGCGCGACATCGGCGGCTGCGCCCGCCAGGTGGCGGCGTCGGCGTCGGGCGTGGCCGCGGTCGCCGACGGGCTGGCCACCCGCGCCGCCCGCAGCCGCGACCAGGCGCAGGCGGCGCACACCGCGGCCAGCGACATCAGCGCCGGCGTGTCCGCGGCCGCGGCCGGCGCGGAGGAGATGGGCCTGTCGATCACCGACATCGCCCGCAGCGCCGCCGAGGCCGCGCAGGTGGGCCGGCAGGCCGCCGAGCTCGCCCGCCAGACCGAGGGCGCGATCGCCGCGCTGGGCACCAGCTCCGCGGAGATCGGCGAGGTGGTGCGCGTCATCGCCGCCGTCGCCGAGCAGACCAACCTGCTCGCGCTCAACGCGACCATCGAGGCCGCCCGCGCCGGCGAGGCGGGCAAGGGCTTCGCCGTCGTGGCCAACGAGGTCAAGGAGCTCGCGCAGGAGGCCGCCCGCGCCAGCGACGACATCGCGCGCAGGGTCGAGGCCATCCAGGCCGACACCGGCGCCGCGGTCGGCTCGATCACCCGCATCGCCGAGGTCGTGCACGCGATGAACGACCACCAGCTCACCATCGCCAGCGCGGTGGAGGAGCAGTCGGCGACCACCCGCGAGCTGACCCGCAGCGTCGCCGCGGCCGCCGAGGGCGCGGGCTCGGTGTCCGCCACGCTCACCACGGTCAGCGCCGACGCCCGCGACAGCGCCGACGACGTCGACCGGGCGCACGCCGCCGCGGTGGAGCTCGACGGGCTCTCCCAGGAGCTCACCCGCCTGCTCGCCGTCTTCACGGTCTGACGGTGCATCTCCGCGGAAGTGCACGGTGCACCTCCGCGGAGATGCACGGGGATGGAGGCCGCCCGTGCCCGCCGCTCAGCGGGGCCGGGCGGCCTCCATCGCCTGCCAGCGGGCGAGGTTGTAGCGCGCGTCGACCAGCGCGTCGTGCGTGCCGGCGGGCTTGGGCGGCAGCTCCGGCCGGCCGAGGTCGTCCCACCGCTGCCGCAGCTCCCGGGTGAACCGCGGCACCGCCCGCGGCAGCGCCGTCATCGGTCCCCACAGCTGGGCCAGCGCCACGTGGTCGTAGGCGGCGAACCACGCCCACAGCTCGACCTCCTCCCCTGGGCCGGTGAGGAAGGCGAGCAGGTCGTCGCGGATGCGCCGGCGGCTGCGCCAGGCCCGGTCGGCCGGCGGCGGGAGCTGGTCGAGCACGTTGCGGCGCACCCACGGGATGGCGCGGCGCTCGTCGAACTCGGTGCTGACGGCGTAGAACTCGCGGCCGGTCTCGTCGACGACGCCGATCGAGACGAGGTCGATCGTCGTCCCGTCCTCGATGAACTCGGTGTCGTAGAAGAACCGCCGCACACCGCCCACCGTAGGTGCGCTCAGCCCGCCCGGCGGCCGCCCAGCGAGGACCGGCCGAACTCCTGCCCCTGCAGCGCCGCGATGTCCCGCTCGAGCTGCGGCACGCGGGCGGCCGACAGACTGACCATCACCTTCTCCGCCACCGCGCCGGTGACCGCCTGGCGCAGCGCCGAGACGACGCCGACCGAGCGCGGCACGAACACCCGGCGGCCGCGGGTCTCCAGGTTCTCCACCAGCGCCTCGGCGCACTCCTCCACCGAGGTGGACGCGCCCAGCGGGCCCGGCAGCCGCCGGCGGGTCGCGGCGAAGGTGGGCAGCGCCGCCTCGGTGTCGCGCACCAGGTCGGTGTCGATCCAGGTCGGGTGGGCGCTGGCCACGGTGACGCCGCGGTGGGCCACCTCCAGCCGCAGCGCGTCGCCGAAGCGCTCGAGCCCGGCCTTCGCCGCGCAGTAGGCGCTCATGCCCGGCAGCACCGTGAACGCGGCGGCGGAGCTGACCAGCAGCACGTGCCCGCGCCGCTCCGCCACCGCCGGCAGCGCGGCGTGCGCGGTGAGCATCGCACCGGTCAGGTTCACCTCGATCGTCCGCGCCAGCGCGTGCGCGGAGCTCGTCATGACGGTGGTCAGCGGGGCGATCCCGGCGTTGGCGACGACGACGTCGAGGCCGCCGAAGGTGTCCACGGTCCGGGCGACGGCGGCCCGCAGCGCCTCGGGGTCGGTGACGTCGCACTCCACCCACAGGTGCTCGGGGCCCAGCTCGTCGGCGACCCGGGCCAGCAGTTCGGGCTCGAGGCCGGCCAGCGCCACCCGGGCGCCGCGGGCGGCGGCCCGGCGGGCCAGCTCGGCACCGATGCCGCGGGCGGCGCCGGTGACCAGCACGGCCCTCCCGGCCAGCGGGGTGCGGGTCCTCCTGCGGGGCGACAGCGGCATCGGTGCTCCCTCGGGGTCTCGGCGCTCGTGTTGAGCACTGCTCAACGACGGTTGTAGCTTGTTGACCGTTGCTCAGCAAGCCGGACGTCGTAGGAGGAGCACCCGGTGACCAGCACGCTGGACAGGCCCGCCCCGGGCGCCGAGGACACCCGGGAGGTCGGGGTCGCGATCATCGGCACCGGGTTCGCGGGCCTGGGCATGGCGATCAGGCTGCGGCAGCGCGGCGATGCGGACTTTGTGCTGCTCGAGCGGGCGCACGACGTCGGCGGCACGTGGCGCGACAACCACTACCCGGGCGCCGCCTGCGACGTGCAGTCCAACCTCTACTCCTTCTCCTTCGCGCCCAACCCGGACTGGCCGCGCTCCTACTCCGAGCAGCCGGAGATCCAGGCCTACCTGCAGGCCACCGCCGACCGCTTCGACGTCCGGCGGCACTGCGTCTTCGGCGCCGAGGTCACCGCCGCCCGGTGGGACGACGCCGCCCGCCGCTGGGAGGTCGAGACGACGGCCGGCCGGTTCCGCGCCCGCGTGCTCGTCTCCGCCGCCGGCGCGCTGGCCGACCCGAGCCGGCCCGACATCCCGGGCCTGCGCTCCTTCGCGGGCACCGTCGTGCACTCGGCGCGCTGGGACGACGGCCACGACCTCACCGGCGAGCGGGTCGCCGTCGTGGGCACCGGCGCCTCGGCGATCCAGATCGTCCCCGCCATCCAGCCGCGGGTCGGCAGCCTCGCCGTCTACCAGCGCACGCCGCCGTGGATCGTGCCGCGCACCGACCACCCGGTGTCCCCGCGGGTGCAGCGGCTGTACCGGCTGGTCCCCGGCTTCCAGCGGCTGGTCCGCGCGGTGCTCTACCTGGTCCGCGAGTTCCTCGTCGTCGGCATGGCCAAGAACCGGCGCTTCCTCGGGCCGGTCGGCCGGGTGGCGAGGGCACACCTGCACCGGCAGGTCCGCGACCCGAAGCTGCGGAAGTCGCTGACGCCGGACTACACGATCGGCTGCAAGCGGATCCTGATCAGCAACGACTACTACCCGGCGGTGTCGGCCCCCAACGCCGAGCTGGTCACCGCGGGCATCGCGGAGGTCCGGCCGCACTCGATCGTCACCGTCGACGGCGTCGAGCGGCCCACCGACACGATCGTGCTGGCCACCGGCTTCCACGTCACCGACCTGCCCATCGCCCGGCGGATCACCGGCCGCGACGGCCGCACCCTCGCGCAGGTGTGGGACGAGGGCATGGTCACCAACCGGGGCAGCGCCGTCGCCGGCTTCCCCAACCTGTTCCTGCTGGTCGGGCCGAACGTCGGCGTCGGCCACACGTCGATGGTCTACATGATCGAGTCGCAGGTGGCCTACGTCGACGACGCCCTGCGCACCATGGCCGCCGAGGGCCTGGACGCCCTCGAGACCACCCCGGAGGCGCAGGAGGCCTACCGCGAGCTCATCGCCCGCCGGTCCCGCGGCACGGTGTGGCTGGCCGGCGGCTGCGGCAGCTGGTACCTCGACCGGCACGGCCACAACACCACGCTCTGGCCGGACTTCACCTTCCGCTTCCGGAGGCTGACCCGGCGGCTGGACCGCGAGAACTACGTCGGCACACCCGCCGGCGCGCCCGCCCGCACCCCGGAGGTGGCCGCGTGAGCACGACCGCTCCCCCGCGGCTGCGCCGCACCGCCGCCGTCGCCACCCCCGACGGCGCCCTGCTGCACGCCACCGTCGAGGGTCCCGACGACGCCCCCGTGACGCTGGTCCTCGCGCACGGCTGGACGCTGTCGCAGGCCGCCTGGGACGACGTCGCCGCGCTGCTCACCCCGCAGGTGGCCGACGGCCGGCTGCGCCTGGTCCGCTACGACCAGCGCGGCCACGGCCGTTCCAGCTGGGGCACTGCGGAGGTCTCCATCGACCGGCTGGGCGCGGACCTCGCCGCCGTGCTCGACCGGCTCGCGCCCACCGGCCCGGTCGTGCTGGCCGGGCACTCGATGGGCGGCATGACGGTCATGTGCCTGGCCGCGGCCCGGCCCGAGCTGTTCGGCGACCGGGTGCGCGGCGTCGCGCTCGTGTCGACGTCGGCCGGCGACCTGCAGCCGCCGCCGCGCACCCGCGCCGAGCGGCTCCGGCAGCGACTCACCCCCGGCGCCCTGTCGCTCGCGCTGGCCGGCGCGCGCGTGGTCGAGCGGCTGCGCCGGCTGGTGCCGCCGGAGCACCCGCGGCACCGGGCGCTGGTGCGCGACCTGCTCTACGGCGCCGACGCCACCGACGCGATGGTGCACGCCGGGGCGGAGATCGTGCACGCGACCACCGTGCGGGCGTTCACCGCGTTCCTGCCCGCACTGGGCGACCACGACAAGTCCGCCGAGCTCGCCGCGCTCACGCGCGTGCCGGTCGAGCTGCTGGTCGGCGACTCCGACAAGCTGACCCCCGTGCGCCACACCCGCCGGCTCGCCGAGGCCCTGCCCGGCGCGCACGTGCAGGTGGTCCCGCGGACCGGGCACATGCTCCCGAACGAGCGGCCGTCCCTGGTGACCGCGTCGATCGCGCGGCTGCTCACCGGGGCCGCGGCGTCCCGGGCCGCCGCCTGAGCGGTCCGGCCGTGCCCTCCTCCCCCGCGCGCTCCCGCCGGTCGGCCGCCGACCGGCGGGAGCAGCTGGTCGGCATCGGCCTGCAGCTGCTGCCCACGACGCCGGTGCAGGAGCTGACCATCGACGAGGTGGCCCGGCGGGCGGGCATCAGCCGCAGCCTGCTGTTCCACTACTTCCCGTCCAAGCGGGAGTACTACCAGGCCGTGACGCGGGCGGCGGCCGACCTGCTGCGGGCCCACCTCACCCCGCCGGCGGCCCTGCCGGCCGCGGAGCGACCGGCGTGGATGCTCGACCGCTACGTCGGCTGGGTGGAGACCTACCGGGAGTCGCACCTGGCGTTCGTCCGCGGCGCCGCCGGCGGCGACCCGTGGGTGGCCGAGGTCTACGAGGAGACCCGCGAGGCGCTGGTCGACCTCGGCATCGGCGCGCTCGGCGGGCTCGAGGACCCGCTGCGCCGGCAGCTGGTGCGCTCGTGGTTCGCCTTCACCGAGGACCTCGTCCACCAGTGGGTGCGCGAGCCCGCGACCAGCCGCGACGAGCTGCTGGCCCTGCTCACCGACCTGCTCGGCCGGCTCCTCGACCGTTAGCCGGCGAGGGTGTCGGGCGCCCGGTCACCGGCCTCGCCGGCCGGCGGCTGCAGCCGCCCGACGACGTCGGCGGCGCTGGCGCCGGTGGCCTGCATCGACTTCTTGACGGTGGCGCCGTAGACGTCGACGTACTCCTGGCCCGACATCGTCATGATCTCGTACATGATCTCGTCGGTGATGGACCGCTCGACGAAGCGGTCGCCGGCCAGGCCCTCGTAGCGGGAGAAGTCCAGCGGCTCGCCGAAGCGCACGCGCACCCGGACCAGCTTCCTGCCGAACGGCATCCGCCGGGGCCGGTAGACCATCGCCACCGGGATCACCGGCACGCCGGTCTCCAGCGCCATGCGCGCCACCCCGACCTTGCCGCGGTACAGCCGGCCGTCGGGCGAGCGGGTGCCCTCGGGGTAGATGCCCAGCAGCCGGCCCTGCCGGAGCATCCGGAGGCCGGTGCGGATGGCGTCCTCGGCGGCCGTGGCGCTGGAGCGGTCGATGGGCACCTGCCCCGCGCCGGAGAAGAAGGCGCGCTGCAGCCACCCCTTCACGCCGGTGCCGGTGAAGTACTCCTGCTTGGCCAGGAACGTGACCCGGCGCCGCAGCGACAGCGGCATGAAGATCCAGTCCGAGGCCGAGAGGTGGTTGCTGGCCAGGATCGCGGCGCCGTCGGCCGGTACGTGCCCACGCCCCTCCGCCCGCGGGCGGAACACGAGCTTCACGACCGGGCCGATGGCCACGAACTTGAGGAACCAGTAGAACAACACGCCTCCCTGTGGAACTGCCAGACTAGGGATCCGGGTGCCCCGCCGACAATCGGCCCCGCGCGTCGCACCGGCCGCACCCCACGCCCGACCCCGGAGGAGGACCACCGTGGCTGCTGACCGGCCGCTCCCCCGGGGAGCCGCGGCGTGACGGGGCCGCGGCGCGGGCGGGGCCGCCGCGACAACGGCCTGGACGCCGCGCTCTGGGCGCCGCTGCGCGACGTCGACCCGCGGGTCGGCGAGCACCTGCTCGACGTGCTGCGCGACGCCGGCATCGCCGCCTACCTCGAGCCGGCCGCCGACGTCGGGCCCTACACCCGCACCGTCTTCCTCCCCAGCCCGCCGGCCGACCGGCTGTTCGTCGACCGCACCCGCCTCGGCGAGGGCCGCTCCCTGGTCGAGCGGCACGCCGACGACCACGCCCCCGCCGGCGGCCCCGCGGCCGAGCGGCGCCCGCTGCGGCGCGACCTCGACGAGGACGCCGAGTGGGCGCGCATCGTCGCCGCCTACGAGGCCGAGCACGGGCGCACCGTCGTCGAGGACGCCGAGCCCGCGGAGCCCGCCGTCGTCCGGCCCGCCGCGCCGCCGCCCGACGACGAGGACGACCCGCTCGCCGAGGAGCACTACGAGCCCCCGCCGGCCCCGCCGGTGCCGATGCCCTCGCCGTCGACGCTGTACGCCGTGTTGCTGGCCGCCGCCGGCGTGGTGCTGGTCGGCGCGCCGGGCGTGCTGGGCCTGCGCACCGAGACCGGCCTGGTGCTCGGCGTCGCGGCCCTGGTCGGCAGCGCCGCCCTGGCGCTGTCCCGGATGCGCGACCGCGACGACGACGGCGACGACGGGGCCGTCGTCTAGCGGCGCGGGCGCCTAGCGCCCGGCGCAGACGGCCGCGCGGGCGAGGTCCGCCGCGCCGACCAGGCCGGCCGAGGCGCCGAGCGCCGCGGCGACCACCTTCGGGCCGGGCCGGAAGCCGCGGCCGGGCAGCGCCCGCCCCAGCCGCTCGCGCGCCGGGTCGAGCACCATGTCGCCGAGCACGCTCACCCCGCCGCCGATGACGACGACGTCCGGGTCGAGCACGCTGGCGAGGTCGGCGATGCCCTGGCCGAGCCACTCCCCGACGTCGCTCACCAGGCTCAGCGCCACCGGGTCGCCGTCGGCCGCGGCGCGGGCCACGTCCTCGCCGGTCAGCCGCGCCGGGTCGCCGTCGACGCGGTCGAGCAGCCGCGCCGCCGCGGCCGGCGAGCGGGTGGCCACCTCGCGGGCGGTGGTGGCCAGGGCGCTGCCGCTGGCGTACTGCTCCCAGCAGCCGCGGTTGCCGCAGGCGCACAGCCGCCCGTCGGGGACCACCCGCATGTGCCCCCACTCCCCCGCCACCCCGTGCGCGCCGCGCTGCAGCCGGCCGCCGGCGACGATCCCGCCGCCGATGCCGGTGCCGAGGGTGATGCACAGGGCCAGCTCCGCCCCGCGTGCGGCGCCGAAGCGGTACTCGGCCCAGGCGGCGGCGTCGGCGTCGTTGCCCACCCACAGCGGCCGCTGCAGGCGGGCGGCGAGGTCGCGGCGCAGCGAGGTGTGCCGCCAGGCCAGGTGCGGGCTGAACAGCACGACGTCGCCGGTGCGGTCGAACCAGCCGGCCGCGCCGACGCCGACCGCCGCCAGCGGGCCGCCGTGCCGGACGGCGAGCTCCTCGACCACCCCGGCGATCGCGGCCTCGGTCTCGGTCACCGACGCGGTCGGCGTCGAGCGGCGGGCGGTGTCCAGCACCGTCCCGTCCGGCGCGACGACGCCGCCGGCCACCTTGGTCCCGCCGACGTCGACACCGAGCGCGGGCAGGGCGGCGGGGTCGGTCCGGTCGCCGGCCACTCAGCCGAGCTCGATGTGCTGGACCTGCGCCGGCTCCGGCGCCGGGGCCGGCTCGGGCGCGGGCGGCGCCGGCGGCGTGGACACCGACCGCAGCGCCCCGGCGGCGCTGGTCAGCAGGTCGGCGAGCGCCTCGCTGACGTCCGGCCGGCGGGCGACGGCGGCCGCCCGGCACAGCGGGCACCAGCGGCAGTCCCCGCCCGGCTCGTGCCCGCCCGCTGCCTCCTCCGCGGCGGCGCCGGTCTCGGCCCATGCCTGTCCCAGCCCGGCCACCAGCCGCCGCGCCTGATCGAGCCAGTCGGCTCCCTCGGTCACCGTGTCCCCCTGTCGTCCGCCGGGCCGTCCGCCGCACTGCTCGACGGCGCTCCCTCCGCACCGTCCGCCCCGACGGCCGCCAGCAGGTCGGCCGGCCACTGCTGCGGGTCGGCGGCGAAGCCGACCACCAGCCGCGCGGCGGCGGTGCCCGGGTGGGCCAGGGTGCCCGACGTGACCACGCACCGGCGCAGCAGGGCGTCCAGGCGCAGCGAGCGGCGGGTGCCGGCGACCGTCACCACCAGGTCGTCGTCCCAGCGGGTGAGCCGGACCCCGGCGCGCTCGGCGAAGGGCAGCGGGAGCGTCAGCCGCCAGCCGCCGTCCACGCGCTCGGGTGCGGGGACCGGCGGGACCGACGCGCCGGCCGGCCCGGGGAGGTCGGGCAGCAGTGCGGCGAGCGCCTCGGCGCCGGCCGGCTCGACCGCGGCCTCGGCGACCTCCCGCACCGGCGCGACCCCGGCCAGCGCGGCGAGCGCGGCCTCCTCCTCGGCCGCCCGGGCGGCCGCCCAGTCCGCCGGCCCGCCGGGCAGCCGGCGGGCGAGCACGCCCACCGGGCGCTGCCCGTGCACGGCCAGGGCGGTGGTCGCGGCCCGCAGCGCGGCGACGGCGGAGGGCCGCGGCCGGCCCACCAGCCAGACCGCGGTCGCGGCGGGGTCGGTCAGGGGGAGCCGGTCGAGCAGCGCCTCGAGGTCGGGCAGCGCGTCGAGGGCGAGGTCGGCGGCGCCCCGGCGCACCGTGCCCGCGCGGACGGCGGCGGTGCGGACGGCGGCGAGCACCCGCACCCGGGTGGTCACCACCTGCTCCAGCCACCAGCGCAGCGCGCCCGGCAGCGCGACGAGCCCCGTGGCGGCGGGCAACGGCCCGGCGTCGAGGACGACGAGGTCGGTGTCCGGCCGCACCCGGCCGAGCGCCACGAGGACGCCGAGCTCGCCGGCGCCGGGCAGCGGCACCACCGAGCTCGGCGGAGGCAGCTCGAGGTCGGGCACCGCGGCGGCCGGCCCGGCCACCCGCTCGGCCCACAGCGCCTCGAGCCCGGCCTGCGGCTCGGCGACGACCACCTCGACGCCCGCGGCCGCCGTCCCCTCGGGGACCGGCTGCCGGGTCACGAGCACCACCCGGCGCCCGTCCCGGGCGGCGCGCACCGCGGCCGCGGCGGCGAGCGTGGTCGTGCCGGCCCCGCCGGGGCCGGTGAGGAGCAGGGTGCGCACGGAGGTCAGCCCTCGACGCGCTTCTTGAGCTCCTTGAGCGCGGTGTCGAGGATGACCTTCTCCGCCCGGCGCTTCATCATGCCGAGCATCGGGACGCCGATGTCGACGGCGAGCCGGTAGGTCACCTCGGTGCCGCCGCCGGTCTCGCGGAGCGTGTACGAGCCGTCCTGGCGCTTCATCAGCTTGCTGGTCACCAGGGTCCAGGAGACCTGCCGGTCGTCGTCCCAGGTGTAGTCGAGGACGTACTCGTCGGTGAGGACGGTGGCGTCGATGACGAACCGGACCCGGCGGGCGCGGCCGTCGGGCCCGCGCTCCTGCACCTCGACGGTCCGGGCCGCGTTCACCCACTGCGGATACGCCTCGAAGTCGGCGATCACGGCCATCACGTCGGCCGCCGGCGCGGAGACGACGATCGACTGGGTGGACTGCTCCGCCATGCGCTGAGGCTAGCCGTTCACCCGAAGGGTGCAGGGTGGGCGGGCAGGGCACGGCTACTCACCGGTAGCCCCAGCCGGTAGATTCGGCGGGACGTGTCCCGTGCGGGGACCGCGGGCAGCGGCGCCCCGGCCGCACGGGGAGGAGAGGACGGAGCGTGCGCGAGTACAGCGTCCCGGCGACGACCGAGGTGGGCGCCTCGGAGGCGCTCACCGACATGCTGGCGGAGAACGTCGCCGAGCACGGCGACGAGGTCGGCCTGCGCAGGCAGCGGGACGGCCGCTGGGTCGACGTCACCTGGCGGGAGTTCGGCGAGCAGGTGGCCGGCGTGGCCAAGGGGTTGATCGCCGCGGGCGTGCAGCCAGGCGACCGGGTCGCGCTGCAGGCCAAGACCCGCTACGAGTGGACCGTCATCGACTTCGCCATCTGGACGGCCGGCGCGGTCACCGTCCCGGTGTACGAGACCTCCAGCCCCGACCAGGTCGCCTGGATCCTCTCCGACTCCGGCGCGGTCGCCGCGATCGTCGAGAAGGCCGAGCACGCCACCGCCGTCGACTCGGTCCGCGACCAGGCCCCCGACCTCGGCCCGCTGTACGTCATCGAGGACGACGCCGTCGGCACGCTCACCGCCGCCGGCGAGGGCGTCCCCGACAGCGAGCTCGAGGCCCGTCGCGCGACGCTGAACGCCGACAGCCTGGCCACGCTCATCTACACCTCGGGCACCACCGGCCGGCCCAAGGGCTGCGAGCTCACCCACGGCAACTTCCTGTTCGAGGTCGGCAACGGCATGAGCCTGCTCGACCGGTTCATGAACGTGCAGGGCTCCCTGCTGCTGTTCATCCCGCTGGCGCACGTGCTGGCCCGCGTCATGCAGGTGGGCGCGGTGAAGACCCGCACCGTGATCGGCCACACGCCGGACGTGAAGAACCTGGTCGAGGACCTGGGCGGGTTCAAGCCGACGTTCGTGCTGGCCGTCCCGCGCGTGTTCGAGAAGGTGTTCAACCAGGCCAAGGCGAAGGCCGAGGCCGGCAGCCCGGTCAAGGGGAAGATCTTCGACCGGGCCGCCCAGGTGGCCATCGCCTGGTCCCGCGCCCAGGACACCGGCGGCGCGGGCCTGAAGCTCCGCGTCCAGCACGCGCTGTACGACCGGCTCGTCTACAGCAGGCTGCGGGCCGCGCTCGGTGGCCGCTGCCTCGGCGCCATCTCCGGCGGCGCCCCGCTCGGCGAGCGGCTCGGCCACTTCTTCCGCGGCGCCGGCGTCACCGTCTACGAGGGCTACGGCCTCACCGAGACCACCGCCGCCGCCTCGGTCAACCACGACCGCGCGCTGCGGATCGGCACCGTGGGGCGTCCGCTGCCCGGCGTCTCGTTCCGGATCGCCGAGGACGGCGAGATCCTGATCCGCGGCGGCGTCGTCATGCGCGGCTACTGGAGGAACGAGCAGGCCACCGCCGAGGCGATCGACCCCGACGGCTGGTTCCACACCGGCGACATCGGCGAGATCGACGCCGACGGCTTCACCCGGATCACCGGCCGCAAGAAGGAGATCCTGGTGACCGCCGGCGGCAAGAACGTCGCCCCCGCGGTGCTCGAGGACCGGCTGCGCGCCCACCGGCTGGTCAGCCAGTGCATCGTCGTCGGCGACCAGCGGCCGTTCATCGCCGCGCTGGTCACCCTCGACGCCGAGGCGCTGCCCGCGTGGCTGGAGAGCAAGGGCAAGCCGGCCGACACCCCGCCGTCGGCGCTGGTCGACGACCCCGAGGTCAAGGCCGAGCTCGACGCCGCCGTCGCCGACGCGAACAGGGCGGTGTCCCAGGCCGAGGCGATCAAGAAGTACCGCGTCCTCGCCACGGACTTCACCGAGGACAACGGGATGCTGACGCCGAGCCTGAAGCTCAAGCGCGCGGTGGTCATGAAGGAGTTCGACCAGGAGGTCGAGACCCTGTACAGCCGCTGAACCCCACCGGCCGAGCCCCGTCCCGCCACGTGCGGGGCGGGGCTCAGTCGTCCGCGGGCTCCAGCAGGGCGGCGAGGTCGGCGGCGATCGTCGTCCACGACCAGCGCCGCTCCACCCACGCCCGCCCGGC
Organism: Geodermatophilus sp. SYSU D00684; assembly: GCF_054050455.1. Classification (NCBI taxonomy): domain Bacteria; kingdom Bacillati; phylum Actinomycetota; class Actinomycetes; order Geodermatophilales; family Geodermatophilaceae; genus Geodermatophilus; species Geodermatophilus sp. SYSU D00684. The sequence continues at coordinate 28,834 of NZ_JBJGZI010000035.1, forward strand.
GACGCCCATGGCGCGGGCGCGGGCGGGGTCGTCGAGCAGCGCGGTGACCGCGGCGGCGACCGCGTCCGGGGACCGCGGGTCGCGGACGACCGTGCCGGTCTCGCCGTCGCGCACCGCCTCCGGCGCCCCGCCCGAGGTGCCCGCGACGACCGGCAGCCCGACGGCGGCGGCCTCCAGGTAGACCATGCCCAGGCCCTCGACGTCCAGGCCGCCGCGGCGGGTGCGGCAGGGCATGGCGAACACGTCGCCCGCCGCGTAGTGCTCCGGCAGCCGGTCCGGGGGCACCGGGCCGGTCAGCACCACCGAGTCGCCCAGCCGCCGGTCGGCCACCGCGCGGCGCAGCCGCTTCTCGTCCGGCCCGCCGCCGACCAGCAGCAGCCGCGCGCCCGGGTGCTCCGCGAGGACCTGCGGCCAGGCGGCCACGAGCACGTCCTGCCCCTTGCGCGGCACCAGCCGGGACACGCAGACGACGACCGGCGCCTCCCCCAGCCCGTGCCGCCGCCGCACGGCGGTGCCGTCGACCGCGGGGGTGAACCGGTCGACGTCCACCCCGGGTGACAGCTGCGCCAGCCGGGTGCGCCCGCCGAGGGCCGGCTCCAGGCGGCTGCGGGTGTACTCGCTGATGTAGGTCAGGACGTCCAGGCCGCCCGCGATGCGGCGCATGAGCTGCCGGGCGCCGGGCAGCGCGACCCAGCCGGTCTCGTGCCCGTGGGTGGCGCCGACCAGGTGCCGCACCCCGGCGTCGCGGAGGGCGGGCGCGAGCAGGCCCAGCGGCGCGGCGGCGCCGAAAAAGGCGGTGTCGCAGCCGTGCTCGGCGGCCAGCGCCGTCGCGGCGCGGGCGGTCGCCGGGGTGGGCAGCAGCATCGCGGTCCGCTGCCGGACCACGGGATACGGCAGCCGGGCGTCGTGGGCCTCCCAGCCCGGTGAGCGGGAGGCCAGCACGACGAGGGAGTCCGGGGGGCGGCGCTCGAGCAGCGCCGCGACGAAGGTCTGGATGCCGCCCTGCCGCGGGGGGAAGTCGTTGGTGACGACGAGCGTGCGGCCGCGGTCGCTCACCGGTCGCCCAGCCCCAGCCAGTCCCCGGCCATCGCGACCCGCTCGGCGGCCGTCGGGTGCGAGCCGAAGAACCACTGCCACGCCGCCGGCGGGCTCGGGTCGGCGACGTTCGTCTCGGCCAGCCGGCGCTGCATCTCGACGAAGCCGGCGGCGTCCCGGGTGAGGTCGAGCGCGTGCAGGTCCGCCCGGGCCTCGACGTGCCGCGAGACGAGGTTCTGCACCGGCGTCGCGACCAGGGACCCGACCGCGACGAGGAACAGCACCAGCGGCACCACGCGCGGGTCCCCCGCCGAGTCGGCGCCGGCCCGGCGCAGCAGCGGCGCCCAGGTCAGCAGCCAGCCGAGCAGGGCGACGGCGGCGGCCGCGCCGAGCGCCCCGATGAGCGTGCCGGTCAGGACGTCGTCGGTGGCGACGTGCCCGAGCTCGTGGGCGACGATCGACTCGATCTCCTCCGGGGGGACGTCGGCCAGCAGGGTGTCGTAGAGGACCACCCGGCGGGTGGAGCCGAACCCGGACACGTAGGCGTTGAGCGACGTCGTCCGCCGGGACGCGTCGGCGACCAGGACGTCCTCGACCGGGGAGCCGCTCTCCTCGGCCAGCCGCAGCAGGTCGGTGCGCAGCTCGCCGGCCGGCAGCGGCGTGAAGCGGTTGAACGCCGGCTCGATGACCACCGGGTAGAGGAAGGAGCCGGCGACGACCAGCGCGGCCGCGCCGCCGGCGGCCCACGCCCACCAGGTGCGGGGCGCGCGGCGGGCCAGCGCGACGAGCACGAGCAGGCCGAGCGCGGTGAGCCCGGCGTCGATGGCGGTGGAGACCGCGACGTCGCGCAGCCACAGCGGCCAGGAGCGGGTGGACAGCCCGTAGCGGTGCCGCACCACCTCGCCGTAGGCGGAGATCGGCAGCGTCACCAGCCGGCCGACGACGACCAGCGCGACCGTGCCCAGCAGCACGGTGAGCGGCCGGCGGCGGCCTCCCGCGCGGCCGACCGCGGTGACCAGCCGGCTGCCCAGGCGGGTGAGCCCGAGCAGCGCGGAGACCGCCAGCCCGAGCACCAGGTTGGTCAGCGACGCGGGACGGATGTCGGCGGCGAGGGCCTCGGCGCGGCGGACGACCTCGGCGGGCAGCCCGGCGTCGTCGGTGACCGGGGACGCGCCGCCGGGCGGGGTGGGCAGCAGCGTCCAGGGCGTGCGGAGGGCGATGACGACGACGAGCGCCGCACCGAGCACGAGCGCGACCAGCAGCGCGGCCCGGCGGGAGCCGGTGCGGCCGGGGCGGGTGGCCGCGGGGCCGGGGCGGGTGCTCGTCCCGCCCGCCCTGCTCACCCGGCCGATCCTAGGCGCGCGCCGGCCCCGCACCGCGATCTCCCTCCGCAGCGCTCTCCCTCCGCAGCGCTCTCCCTCCGCAGCGCTCTCCCTCCGCAAGGCGCTCCTCCGCGGACGCCGAGGGCCGGCGACCCGTCGGGGTCACCGGCCCTCGGTGGTGGTCCTTCGTCTAAGCGATGCGGCGCATCGCGGTGATGCCGCCCATCGAGTCGACCGACACGACCTTCACCGGCTGCCCCGATGTGGAGGCGTGCACCATCTGGCCGTTGCCGATGTACATCGAGACGTGGCTGACCGGGCTGTAGTAGAAGATCAGGTCGCCCGGCTGCAGGTCCGCCCGCGAGACGGCGGCGCCCATGCGCGACTGCATGCTGCTGGAGTGCGGGAGGCTGATCCCGGCCGCCGCGTAGGCGTACTGGGTCAGGCCCGAGCAGTCGAAGGCGTTCGGCCCGCCGGCGCCCCACACGTAGGGGTCGCCCACCTGGGCCAGCGCCGTCTGCACCGCGGTCTGCGCGGCACCGCTGCCGCCGCTGCCCGCCGACGGCGCCGGGGCCGGGGCCGGGGCCGGGGCCGCGGCCTGCGTGCCGGTCGCGGCCGGAGCGCTGTCGCCGCGCGAGCCGCCGGCCGGCTCGTCGCCCGCCTCCGCCTGCGCGCCGGCGGCCAGGCCGGCCTCCTGCGCGGCGAGCGCCGCCTGCCGCTGCGCCTCGGTGAGCGCGGCGAACTGCGCCTGGTAGTCGGCGATGTCGTCCTGGAGCTGCGCCTCCTGGGCGCTCAGGTCGTCGAGGGTGCGCTGCGCGGCGGCCTCGGCGGCCTCGGCGCCGGCCTGCGCCTGCCGGGCGGCAGCCGCCGCCTCGTTCACCTGGTCGAGGACGGAGGTGGTGTGGTCGGCGATCTGGCCGAGGGTGGCCAGCGAGGCGACGAAGTCCTCGGCGGAGTCGCTGGTCAGCAGCAGGTCGAGCCCGGCGAAGCCGTCGCCGTTGCCGTTGCCGGCGTAGGCGCTGCGCGCCACCTGGCGGATCTGGCCGTCGAGGTCCTGCAGCTGGTCCTGCGCCTCGGCGGCGGCCCGGTCGGCCTCGTCGGCGGCGGCCTGCTGCTGGGCGAGGACCTCGCGGGCCTCGTTGACCTGCTCGCTGACGACCTCGAGCCGGTGGCCGGCCTCGGCGGCGAGCTGGGCGGCCTGCTCCGGGGTGCCGGCCCGCTCGGGGTCGGCGGCCGCGGTGCCGGACAGCAGGCCGAGGGTCAGCGCGGCGGTGGTGCCGACGAGGGTGGCCCGGCCGAGGTGGCGGGGCCGCGACGGGCGGTGCGGCCCGGTGGTGCGGGTGGCGGATGTGGACTTCTCGCGTGCATGCCCCAGGACGGGGCGGGGGGTCGCCACGGGCGGCGGCTCTCCGTTTCTTCCTCAGCAACCGCCTACCGAGTTAGCTGACGGGTTCGGGCTGGGAAGACGTGCCCTATCTCCGCGCCCCGGTCGGGACCGGCGCGCACGAGAACTCACCCCAGTGCTGCGGTGGGTCCCCGGCTCACCTCGCGCACCTCCGGGGAGGGGCGTCCGGTGACTCGGCGGTGTCGGCCGAGGTCACCCTGCGTCGGGTGACGACCACCCGGCCGGACGGCGCCACAGTACGGACGTGATGCAGTTGTGACAAACGGGGGGTGCGTGGACTGTGAGAACACGCACGGTCAGCAGCCGCGCCACTCCGGTGCGTACCCGGTTTCGGGTGGTCCCCCGCCGGTCAGCCCGTGCGCCGGCGCCCGTCCCGCGACGGCCGGTGCCGCAGCGGCGGCACCAGGCCGCCCTCGGCCAGCGCCCGCACCGCCCGCCGCTCGACGTCGTCGAGCTCCACGACGACGCCCGGGCGCGGCAGGGCGCCGTCGGCGGTCCGGGCCGCCGGGACGGGGGGCACCGGCAGCAGCACGGGGCCGGTGTCCCGCTCCGCGGGCGGGGCGCCCAGCAGGGCGGTGACGACGCAGTCGGCGCAGCCGGCGCCGCGCGCGGTGCACGAGTCGCAGTCGATGAGCATGGCCGTGTCCCTCCGGTGCCCCGGCCGCGCCGCCCGGTGCCGGGCCGCGGTCGGGACGGGTCTCCCTGTCGGTTGCCCGGCACGCTAGGGACGGCCACCGACAGTCCCGGCTCAGCCGCCCGCGTACTCCCAGTGCCAGGGCTCCTCGCGGCCGTTGCCCGGGTCGGCCCAGGTCGGGTGCAGCCACCCGAACCGGCCGGCGTTGGCGACCATCCACGCGTACTGCGGCGTGCCGAAGCCGTCGACGCCGCCGCACAGGTCGACCGCCAGCCCCCACCCGTGGTTGCTGGTGCCCGGGACCGCGGCCAGCGCCGGCTTCTCCCCGTAGAGGCGGACCTGGCCGGCGTAGGTGCGGTAGGAGTCGGTGATGCAGAGCGGCTGCCCGAACGCCGACGCGAACGCCGCGCTCATCGCCCGCCAGGCCGCCGCGGCGTCGCAGCGCAGCGAGTGGCCGCCCACCCCGATCGGGCACAGCGCGCTCGGCGGGATGAGGCCGTTGGGGTATCCGCCCCAGGCCCGGGCGCCGTCGAAGCTCGGCGGGTAGACGGTGTTGCCGCACTCGACCCGCAGGGCGCCGCCGGCCGGGCCGGGGGCGGGCACCTCCGGCCGCGGGCCGAGGCTCGGCCGGCCGACGTGCAGCACCTGGTCGGCGGGCAGGCGGCGGACGACGACGGCGCCGGCCCACGCGTCGGCGGCGAGCATGGTCTGCGCGTCCAGCGCGATGCCGACGTGCCCCAGGCCCGACTCGGGGGTGCCGAGGAAGACCAGGTCGCCGGGCAGGACGTCGGCCGGGTCGACGGGCGTGGTGACCGCGAACAGGCCGGCCTGGTCGGCGGGCAGGTCGATGCCGGCGTCGCGGTAGACGGTGGAGACCAGCGAGCCGCAGTCCCAGGAGTCCGGGCCGGCCGTCCCCGGCGCGTAGGGCCGCCCGAGGGCGTCCATCGCCGCGGTGACCGCCGCCAGCGTCTCGGCGGGCAGCACGAGCAGCGACACCGGCCGGCGCGGCAGCTGCGCGGCGCCGCGCTGGGCGCCGCCGGCGGCCGCGCCGACCGGGGTGAGCCCCGCGGGCAGGCCCCGCACGGGGTCGAGCAGCTCGGCCGCCGGCGGCGCGGCGGCCCCCGCCTCGCGCAGCTGGTCGAGGTAGGCGCGCCAGTTGGCCGCCGTCTGGGTGTTGACGTCGACCTGCTGGCGCTGCAGGTCCGACAGCTGCCGGTCGACGTCGCCGAGCGCGACGTCGAGCTCCGCGGTCACCGCGTCGGCGGCGGCCTCCAGGTCGGCCACCTCCCCGGCCAGCCGGTCGGCCCGCTGCCGCGCCTCGGCGAGGACGGCGTCGGCGGAGGTCTGCCGGTCGACCGCGGCCCGCCGCTGCTCCTCGGCGGCGCCGACCACCTCGGCGGTGTGCGCGTCGACGGCCTCCAGGTAGCCCAGCGCCGCGACCACGTCGGCCGGGTCGCCGCCGGTGAGCAGCACGGTGAGCGGGGTCAGCGCGCCGCCGTCCCGGTAGACCGCCGACGCGTACTGCGCCACCACCGCCCGGTACCGCGCCAGCTCGCCCTCGGCGGCGTCGACCGTGGCGCGGGCGGCGTCGACGTCGGCCTGCGCGTCGGCCAGCTGCTGCCGCGCGGCGGCCACCTCGGTCTGCCGCAGCTGCAGGTCGGCCTGGACCTCGGCGGCGCGCTGCTGCAGCCGGTCCAGCGCCTCGCTGTCGAGGACCCCGCTGGTCCCGCCGGGCTGGTCGCTGGGCTCCGCGGCCGCCGGGGCCGCGAGCAGGACGGCCGCCACCGCCGTGACCAGCACGGACATCACGCCCCGCCGGGTGCGCCCCAGGGAACGCGCGCGCATCGGACCACCTCTGCAGTTCCGGACCCCGCTGGTCCGCCCGGGGATCGTCATCTCCGCGGAGCCGCTGCCGCAAGCGCGACGCACCCCACCGGTCCCCCGGTCGGGCGAGGCCTCCCCCGGGCGCGCGTCCCCGGGACTGTCCGACCCCCGGCCTACCGTCCCGCCGTGCTCTTCCCCGCCAGCGGCACGGGCTCCTCGGGGCCGCGCCACGAGCAGGCACCCGCCCACGGCGAGCGGCCGCTCCCCCGCACCCCCTACGTCCAGGCGAGCATCGACGACCTCGGCACGCCGCTGGCCGGCGTCACCTTCGTCGTCGTCGACCTGGAGACCACCGGCGGGTCGCCGAAGGACAGCGCGATCACCGAGATCGGGGCGGTCAAGGTGCGCGGCGGCGAGGTGCTCGGGGAGTTCCAGACGCTGGTCGACCCCGGCTGCGAGGTCCCGCCCTACATCAGCGTGCTCACCGGGATCACCACGGCGATGGTCGCCACCGCCCCGCGGATCGACGCCGTGCTGCCGGCCTTCCTGGAGTTCGCCCGCGGCACCGTCCTCGTGGCGCACAACGCCCCCTTCGACCTCGGGTTCCTCAAGGCGGCCTGCGAGCAGACCGGCACGCCGTGGCCCGCCGCCGCCTCGGTCGACACCGCGGTCCTCGCCCGGCGGCTGCTCTCCCGCGACGAGGTGCCCAACTGCAAGCTGGCCACCCTGGCGCCGTACTTCTCGGCCTCGACCTCGCCCTGCCACCGCGCCCTGGACGACGCCCGCGCGACCGTCGACGTCCTCCACGGCCTGTTCGAACGACTCGGCCCGCTCGGGGTGACGTCGCTGGAGGAGCTGCACGGGCTCACCCGCCAGGTCGACCCGGTGCGCAGGAAGAAGCGCCACCTGGCCGACGGCGTCCCGTCCGGGCCCGGCGTCTACGTCTTCCGCGGGCCGCGCGAGGAGCCGCTCTACGTCGGGACGTCGAACGACCTGCGCACCCGCGTGCGCAGCTACTTCTCCTCCGGCGAGCAGCGCAGCCGGATGACCGAGATGGTCGCGCTGGCCCAGCGCGTCGAGGCCGTCCCGTGCGCGCACGACCTCGAGGCCGCCGTCCGGGAGCTGCGGCTGATCGCCGAGCACAAGCCGCGCTACAACCGCCGGTCCCGCTTCCCCGAGCGCGCGCTGTGGCTGCGGCTCACCGAGGAGCCCTTCCCGCGGCTGTCGACGGTGCGGCGGGTGCGGCCCGACGCGGGGCTCTTCCTCGGCCCGTTCGCCGACCGGCGGGCCGCGGAGATGGCCACCGCCGCCATCCACGAGGCGCTGCCGCTGCGGCAGTGCACCGCCCGGCTGTCCCCGCGGGTGCACACCAGCACCTGCGCGCTGTTCGGCATGGGCCGGTGCGGCGGCCCGTGCGCGGGCCACCAGTCGGTCGAGGAGTACGCCGCGGTCGCCGCGGTGCTGCGCGCCGCGGTGGCCGGCGACCCGAGCGCCCTGGTCGCGCCGCTGCTGGACCGGGTCGACCGGCTGGCGGCCGCCGAGCGGTTCGAGGACGCCGGCGTGCTGCGCGACCGGGTCGCGGTCCTCGTGCGCGCGGTGCGCCGGCGGCAGCGGCTGGAGTCACTGGCCGCCGTCCCGGAGCTGACCGTCGCCCGGCCCGACGGCGCCGGCGGGTGGGCGCTGTCGGTCGTCCGGCGGGGCCGGCTGGTCGCGGCCGGGTGCGCGCCGCGCGGGACGTCGGTCCGCGACACGCTCGCCGTCCTGCGCGCCACCGCCGAGACCACCCCCGACGACGGCGGGCTGGCCGCCACGGTCGACGAGACCGAGCTGGTCATGCGGTGGATGGAGAAGCCCGGCACCCGGCTGGTCGAGGTCACCGGCACGCTCGCCTGCGTCGCGCCGGGCACCGGCGGGCTCAGCGGGTTCCTCGCCCGGGTGGAGGCCGGCCGGGCGCTGCGCGACCCCTTCCACGACGGCCGGCAGCTGGGCACCCGCGCCCGCCCCGAGCGGGTCACCCCCGAGGGGCCGTCCGCCGCGGACCCGGCGGCCCGGCGCCCGGCGGCCCGGTGACGTACTGGAACAGCCCTCCCGCAGGGGCCCGCGCCGAGCGGAGCGAGGCGTGGGGGGCAGGAGGGTCCTTCAACTAGCATCGCCGGCGTGATCACCGCCATCGTGATGGTCGACGCGGCCACCGACGCGATCCCCGAGGTGGCGGCCGCGATCGCCGACCTCGACGGCGTGAGCGAGGTCTACTCGACCGCCGGGGAGGTCGACCTGATCGCGATCGTGCGGGTCCGCGAGTTCGACCAGGTGGCCGAGGTGATCGCCGGGCGCATCAACAAGGTGCCCGGCGTGCTGGAGACCGAGACGCACATCGCCTTCCGCGCCTACTCGCGGCACGACCTGGAGGCGGCGTTCTCCCTGGGCCTGGAGGGCGAGTGACCGGTCTCAGCGGCCGGCGGCCTCGCGGCTGACGGCCACCCACCGGTCCAGCAGCGCGGCGGCCCGGCCGTCGTCGACCGCGGCGGCGGCCCGCGCGATCCCCGCGCCGAGCAGGTCCCCGAGCTCCCCGCCGCGCTCGTCGAAGGCGGCCAGCGCCGCGGCGGCGTTGAGCAGGACGGCGTCGCGCACCGGCCCCCGCTCGCCGTCGAGCACCCGCCGGAACACCGCCGCGTTGTGCGCCGGGTCGCCGCCGCGCAGCGCGTCCGGCCCCGCCGGGGCGATGCCGAGGGCGGCCGGGTCCACCCGCCCGGGCGTCACCGCGCCGTCGCGGGCCACCCACACGCTCGACGTCGTCGCCGTCGTCAGCTCGTCCAGGCCGTCGTCGCCGCGGAACACCAGCGCGCGGGCGCCGCGGCCGGCGACCACCTCGGCCAGCACCGGCGCCATCCGCAGGTCGGCGCAGCCGATCGCGGCGGCCACCGGCCGCGCCGGGTTGGTCAGCGGCCCGAGGAAGTTGAAGACGGTCCCGATGCCCAGCTCCCGCCGCGGCGCCGCGGTGTGCCGGAAGCTCGGGTGGAAGACCGGCGCGAAGAAGAACCCGATGCCGGCCTCCTGCACGCAGCGGGCGACGGCCGGGGCCGGCAGGTCGATGACGACGCCCAGCGCCTCGAGCACGTCGGCCGCGCCCGAGGACGACGACGCCGCGCGGTTGCCGTGCTTGGCCACCGGCACGCCCGCGGCCGCGGTGACGACGGCGGCCATCGTCGAGATGTTCACCGTGTGCGCGCCGTCGCCGCCGGTGCCGACGATGTCGACGGTGGGCACCGGCACCTCGACCGGCGTCGCGCGCTCGAGCATCGTGGCGGCGAGCCCGGCGACCTCTGCCGGCGCCTCGCCCTTGGCGCGCAGGGCGACGGCGAACCCGGCGATCTGCGCCGGCGTCGCCTCGCCGGACATCACCTCGCGCATCGCCCACGCCGTGTCCGCGGCGGTGAGGTCCTGGCGGGCCAGCAGGCGCGTCAGCAGACCGGGCCACGTCGGCCCGGCGGGAGTGCCCGCGCTCACCGCGAGACGGGACGGCGGCCCGCGTGCGCGCGCAGCAGGCCGGCGACGACCTCGGGGGCGGCCAGCGGGTCGACCGGGAACGCGAGGGTGGCGTCGGCCTGCGACCAGTGGGCCAGCCACCGGTCGGGCTGGCGGGCGATCAGCACGCACAGGGCCGGCCGGTCGGCGACCTCGACGGTCAGCTGCCGGGACAGCGCCAGGCCGCCGGTCGGCTGCGCCTCGCCGTCGAGGATGCACAGGTCCACGCCGCCGCCGTCGACGGTGTCGACGACGTCCTCCCCGGTGGCGCACTCGATCCAGGTCAGCGGTCCGACGTCGGGCGCCGGCCGGCGGCCGACCGCGGTGCGGACGGCCTCGCGGACCTCGGGCCGGGAGCTGTAGACCAGGACGGTGGCCGGCGCGTCGCTCACGCCCGGCAGCCTAGTGCCCGCGCGGCTCCCGTCCGGGTGGACGCGGACCCCCGTCCGGGGGACGGTCTCGGGCGGGTCACGGCGCGGCCACGCCGTGCCACCCACGGTCTGTGCACGTCGGCGGCCGATGCCATGATGGGCGGCGTGACAACGGCCCCCGTGGCGAGCAGCACCTTCGACACCTCGCGGGTGCACTCCCTGACCCGACCGAACATGGTCAGCGTCGGCACGATCATCTGGCTCTCCAGCGAGCTGATGTTCTTCGCCGGGCTGTTCGCCATGTACTTCACCGCGCGGGCGCGCTCGACCGAGGGCTGGCCCCCGGAGCCCACCGAGCTGAACCTGCCGTACGCGCTGGTCTTCACGCTGATCCTGGTGGCCTCCTCGGTCACCTGCCAGATCGGCGTGTTCGCGGCCGAGAGCGGCAACGTCTACGGCCTGCGCCGGTGGTTCACGATCACGTTCGTCATGGGGCTGGTCTTCGTGCTCGGCCAGGCGAACGAGTACCGGGTGCTCGTCACCGATCACGCGACCACCATCTCGAGCAGCACCTACGGCTCGGTCTTCTACCTGACGACCGGCTTCCACGCCCTGCACGTCATCGGTGGCCTCGTGGCCTTCATCTACGTGCTCATCCGGTCCACCATGGGCCGTTTCACGCCGGCGCAGGCGACCTCGGCGATCGTGGTCTCCTACTACTGGCACTTCGTCGACGTCGTGTGGGTCGGGCTCTTCGCCACGATCTACCTGATCCGCTAGGGAACCGGTGTCCACCACGAACCCGCAGTCCGACACCCTGCCCGACGAGGAGCCGCGGCGGTCGCGCTGGTCGCGCCGCCGTCCGGCCGAGGGGACCCCGGCTGCCGCCGCCCGCGCCCGCCGCCGTTCCAAGCAGCGCCGCCGCGTCGGCAACGTCGCCGCGCTCATGGCCGGGCTGGTCCTGACCGGCGCGCTCTACTCGACCCTCGCCCCGGGCGCCCAGGCCGCCGACGAGGGCAGCGAGTCCAGCGCCGAGGCCGCCGGCCGCGAGCTGTACGAGCGCAGCTGCATCAGCTGCCACGGCGAGAACCTCGAGGGCGTGCCCAACCGCGGCCCGTCGCTCATCGGCGTCGGCGAGGCCTCCGTGTACTTCCAGGTGCACACCGGCCGCATGCCGCTGGTCCGCCAGAGCGCCCAGGCCGACGACAAGCCGGCCGTCTTCTCCGACGAGGAGATCGACCAGCTGATGGCCTACGTCCAGGCCAACGGCGGCGGCCCCACGCTGCCCTCCGGCGACCTGCGCGACGGCGACCTGGCCGCCGGCGGTGAGCTGTTCCGGCTCAACTGCTCGTCCTGCCACAACTTCGTCGGCCAGGGCGGCGCGCTCTCGTCCGGCAAGTACGCGCCCAGCCTCGAGAACTCCAACGACCTCGAGATCTACACCGCCATGCTGACCGGGCCCGAGAACATGCCGGTCTTCGGGGAGAACCAGCTCACCTCCGAGGAGAAGCGGGCGATCGTCAACTACGTGCAGACGATCACCGACATGCCGGACCCGGGCGGCGCGGGCATCGGCCGCATCGGTCCCGTGAGCGAGGGCCTGGTCATCTGGACCGTCGCGATCTCCGCGCTGATGTTCGGGATCTTCTGGATGGGGAGCAAGGCGTGACCACGCACGACACCCGCCCCGGCTCGACCGGCGGGGCGGACACCGCGGGCCCGCTGCACGGCGGCCCGGACGACGACTACACCCCCGAGCAGCTCGCGGCCCTCCCCCGCGAGGAGCTCGACCGCCTCGGCGCCCGGTACGACGGCGTGCAGGTCCTCCACGTCGAGCCGGGCCCCGAGCCCGGGTCGGCGGTGGAGCGGCGCGCCGTCCGCCAGGTCGGCCTGATGTTCGGCCTGGCCGGGCTGTCGGCCTTCGCCTTCGTCGTCGTCTACGCCGGCGCCGGCTGGTTCCTGCCCGACTGGCAGTGGGAGCTGGGCAGCAGCACCTTCAGCACGCTCTACACGCCGCTGCTCGGCGCCCTCATGGGCCTGGCGTTCACCTTCTTCGGCGTGGGCCTGGTGCTCTACACGAAGAAGCTGCTGCCGCACGAGACGGCCGTGCAGGACAAGCACGACGGCTCGCACTTCGACCGCGTCACCACCGGCGCCACCCTCGTCGGCGGGCTGCACAACAGCGGCCTGAAGCGGCGCAAGCTCCTCACCCGCAGCCTGCTGTTCATGGGCGGCGGCCTGGGCCTGATGCTGATCGCCCCGCTGGGTGGCCTGATCAAGAACCCGAACCGGGGCAACCCGCTGGGCACCACCGAGTGGGCCGAGGGCGTCCGCCTCGTCCGCGACGACGGCACCCCGATCCGCCCCGGCGACCAGGCGCCCGGCTCGCTGGAGACCGTCTTCCCGGCCGTCCCCGGCGGCAACCGGCTGTCCGACGCCGCCACGATGCTCATCCGGCTGCGTCCCTCGCAGCAGGAGGAGTCGGTGCCGCGGGCGGGCCAGGAGGACTTCGGCTACGGCGACTACGTCGCCTACTCCAAGATCTGCACGCACGCCGGCTGCCCGGTGTCGCTGTACGAGCAGGAGACCAGCCGGATCCTGTGCCCCTGCCACCAGTCGCAGTTCGACGTCACGCAGGGCGCCAAGCCGGTCTTCGGGCCCGCCACCCGGTCGCTCCCGCAGCTGCCCATCACGGTCGACGACGAGGGCTTCTTCGTCGCGCGCAGCGACTACATTGAGGCCGTGGGTCCCACCTACTGGAACCGGGAGCGCATCTGATGGCTCGCACCGCCACCGCGCCAGGGGCGCCCACGACGCGCCTCGGCAAGGCCGCTCTCGAGGTCGACGACCGGCTCATCGTCGCCGGTCCGCTCCGCCGGACGCTGAACAAGGTCTTCCCCGACCACTGGTCGTTCCTGCTCGGTGAGATCGCGCTCTACTCGTTCATCATCCTGCTGCTCACCGGCACGTACCTGACGTTCTTCTTCCAGGCCTCGATGACCGAGGTCACCTACGACGGCTCGTACGCGCCCCTGCGCGGCGTGCACATGTCGATCGCCTACGCCTCGACGCTGGACATCTCCTTCGACGTCCGCGGCGGCCTGCTCATGCGGCAGATCCACCACTGGGCGGCGCTGCTGTTCATGGCCGCGATCGTCTGCCACATGCTGCGGATCTTCTTCACCGGCGCCTTCCGCCGGCCGCGCGAGACCAACTGGCTGATCGGTGTCACGCTGCTGATCCTCGGCATCTTCGAGGGCTTCGCCGGCTACTCGATGCCGGACGACCTGCTCTCGGGCACCGGCCTCCGGATCATGTCGGCGATCATCCTGTCGATCCCGGTCGTGGGCACCTGGGTGCACTGGGCGGTCTTCGGCGGTGACTACGTCGGCGAGCTGATCGTCGGGCGGCTCTACATCGCCCACGTGCTGCTCATCCCGGCGATCATCCTGGCGCTGATCGCGGTGCACCTGCTGATCCTGGTCAAGCAGAAGCACACCCAGTTCCCGGGCCCGGGCCGCACCGAGCACAACGTGGTCGGCAACCGGCTCTTCCCGACCTTCGCCGGCAAGGCGACCGGTCTGCTGCTGGTGGTCTTCGGTGTCTGCGCCGCCCTCGGTGGCCTCGTGCAGATCAACCCGGTGTGGCTGTGGGGCCCGTACAACCCGGCGCAGGTGTCCTCGGCGTCGCAGCCCGACTGGTACGTCATGTTCCTGGACGGCTCGACCCGTCTGTTCCCGGCCTGGGACATCTACCTGCCGGGCAACTACAACATCCCGGCGCTGTTCTGGCCGACGGTCGTGCTCCCCGGCATCATCTTCACGCTCCTGCTCGCCTACCCGGTGCTGGAGCGGAAGCTGACCGGCGACACCGCCTCGCACCACCTGCTCCAGCGCCCGCGCGACGTGCCCGTGCGCACCTCGCTCGGCATGATGGCGATCGCCTTCTACGTGGTGCTGCTGCTGTCGGGTGCGAACGACGTCATCGCCGACAAGTTCCAGATCAGCCTCAACGCGATGACCTGGATCGGCCGCATCGGCCTGATCGTCCTGCCGCCGATCGCGTACGTGCTCACCTACCGGATCTGCCTCGGTCTGCAGCAGCACGACCGCGAGGTCCTCGAGCACGGCATCGAGACCGGTGTCATCCGCCGGCTGCCGCACGGTGAGTTCATCGAGGTCCACCAGCCCCTCGGCGCGGTGGACGCGCACGGCCACAGCCAGCTGGCCTACGGCGGTGCTCCGGTACCCAAGAAGATGAACCAGGTCGGTGGCGCCCGCCGCGCCATCCGCGGGTTCTTCTCGCCGATCGAGGAGCCGGCGGCGGTGGAGCTCGAGCAGCGCGCCGAGGAGCGGGGCCTGTCCGCGGCGGAGCCGGGCCGCGAGCTCACCACCAGCGGCCGTCCCGCCGACGGCGGGCGCCCGGCCGAGGGCGGCCGTCCCGCGGAGGGTGGCCGGCCGTCCGAGGGTGGACGCCCGCAGGAGCCGCGCGACTGACGCGAGGCACTCAGGCCGCACGGCACCGAGCACGCAGGGCCCCGGTGGAGCACTCCACCGGGGCCCTGCTGCATCTCCGGCCCGCACCGCCGCGGTCCTCTCCGCGCTGCCTCGCGTGGCCGCTCGCCGGTGCCCCACCCCGTCCGGCCGGAGCGGCACCGGCGGCCTCACCGCCGTGGTCACCTCCCCTGGTCGGTGACCGGCAGGGACCGTGGCCGATGCGCAGGACGGAGGCCTCCTCCGCCAGCGCAGGCCCGCCCAGGAGACCCGGGTGCCCCCGCCCGGGCCGGACCGGCCGCTCCCCGTCCTGGCGGTTGCACCTCCGCCGTGGCTTCCCGCCGGGCCTGCCGGGTTAGCGAGGCGCGGACGCGGTTGCGTCGGCTCGCCCCCGGGCCTCGCCGCCGCTGAGCACCCGCCGGCCGGTCTCGGGCAGCTCCCCGGTGTGGAGATCGAGCAGCGGGACACCGCGCTGGCGCCTTGATGAAGGAACAACTGGCGGGCCCGGCGGCTGGGACGCGCGCTGCCGAGAGCCTGGCGCCCCCAGCACCGCCGGACTCCCGGCCAGGGCGCCACAGGTCACGTCGCGGAGGCTCCACGCGTCGTCGGGGCCCGGCGCCATCCCGGACGCTGCGCTCCCCCGCCCTGGCGTCCACGCCTCCTCTCCCGAGGACCTCACGGGGCGGCTCGTGGCCGGGGAACGCACGAGGGCCCCCTCCCGCGGTGCGGGAGGGGGCCCTCGTCAGCGGGCGGACGTCAGCTGGACTGCGCGTTCTGCCCGACGTAGAACTCGAACAGCAGGCCGCCGATGGTCACGAGCAGGCTCACGACCCCGATGATGATCAGCCAGTCGTACCAGAAGGCCAGGCCGAGCCCCGTGACGGCCGCGGCCGAGGCCAGGCCGAACGGCCAGTAGCTGGCCGGCGGGAAGAAGCCCAGCTCACCGGCGCCCTCGGCGATCTCGGCGTCCTTGCGGTCCTCGGGCCGGGCGTCGATGCGGCGGGAGATGAACCAGAAGAAGCCGCCGATGAGGCCGGTGAGCCCCCCGGACAGGATCAACGCGGTGGTGCCGATCGGCTCCTGCGCCCAGAAGCCGTACACGGCCGCAGCGACGATGCAGAACACCGCGATGAGGTTGAAGATGAGCGCCTCGACCTTCACGGCCGTCCTCCCTGCGCAGCGTCGGTGCGGTGGTCCTCGGTGCCGGCGGACACGTCAGTCGGCCGCACGCTGGTAGTAGCCGTCGCCCACGCGGAACGGCTCGGTCGTGGTGGCCTCGCCGTCCTGGCCGATGCTCTCGAGCGCCTCGCGGGTGTCCTGACCCGCCTCGCGGGCGGCCAGGTAGGCCTCGTAGTCCTCGGCCTCGACGATGCGGACCTCGAAGTTCATGTACGCGTGGTACGAGCCGCAGAGCTCCGCACAGCGCCCGACGTAGGCGCCCGTCTCGTTCGGGTGCAGCTCGAAGACGTTGTCCCGGCCGTTCTCGTTGCCCGGGATGACGTCGAGCTTGAAGAGGAACTCCGGCACCCAGAACGAGTGGATGACGTCCGCGGAGGCGACCTCGAAGCGGATGTCCTGGTCGACCGGCAGCACGAGGATCGGGATCTCGTCGGTCGCGCCGACCGTGCTCACCGGCTCGCCGTCGGGACCGGTGGTCTCCGGGTAGACGAACTGCCAGTTCCACTTGAAGGCGTTGACCGCGATCGTCGTGTCGGGGTCGTCGCTGCGCTCCTGCACGTCGTTCTGCACCGAGACGGTGAAGAAGAACAGGGCGGCGATGATGATGAACGGGAAGATCGAGTACGCGATCTCCAGCGGCAGGTTGTACGCCGTCTGCCGCGGCAGGTCGTCGCCCTTCTTCCGGTGCATGACCACCGACCAGATGATCAGGCCCCAGACGATGAAGCCGACGATCAGCGCCGCGATGACCGAGCCGGTCCACAGCTGGCGGATCTCCGTGGCTTCCTCGGTCACGCCCTCGGGGAACCCGAAGCGCCAGAACTCGTTGTTGAGGTCGCACCCGGTGAGGGTGAGCACCCCCAGGAGACCGAGCGCGGCGACCCGCGCGAGCCTGCTGCGTCGAGCCACTGCCCGCTGCCTCCTCGTCCTCCGCCCGGCGGTTCCCCGGGCGGCTCTCCGGCGCGGCCACCGGCGGGTACCCGCCCTGGTCCGTGCGCCGACCTCAGTCTGGGCCGAGACTAGCCGACCCCGCACGGCGGCCGACCACCGGAGACCCGGTACCGGCGGGTCGGCCGGGACCGCCGGGACGCCGGTGACCGGCCACCCGTGGCCCTGCTCACCGTGCCGCCTCGCCGGCGGCGGGGGCGGTTAGAGTCGGGGGCGTGTGGACGCGGCTGCTGACCCCCCGGTGGGTGCTGCTGCACCTGCTGGTGGCCGCCCTGTTCGTCGCCACGTTCTTCCTCGGCTACTGGCAGCTGTCCAAGGCCGAGAACGGCGGCGGCGCGGTCAACTGGAGCTACGCGCTGCAGTGGCCGCTGTACGGGCTCATGGGCCTGTGGTTCTACGTCCGCATGGTCCGCGTCGAGCTCAACCGCCACCCCGACGAGGACGAGCCGACCACCGCCGTCGTGCTGTACCAGCGGCCGCGGGTGGACACCAGCGGGGACCCGGAGCTGGCCGCCTACAACGCCTACCTCGCCGAGCTCAACGAGCGGGCGCTCGGCCAGCGGGGTCCCGGTGGCCGCTGAGCCGCAGCAGGCGGCGCTGGCCCCGCAGGTGGCCGGCGCGCTCACCCGCTACCGCGTCATGGCCTATGCCGTCGGCGTGATGCTCCTGGTGCTCGTCGCCGTTGCCATCCCGCTGCGCTACGCGGCCGGGGTGCCCGAGGTGTCCGCGGTCGTCTCGCCCGTCCACGGGCTGCTCTACATCGTCTACCTCCTGACGGCGTTCGACCTGGCCCTCAAGGCGCGGTTCACCGCCAAGGGCACCCTGCTGGTGCTGCTGGCCGGCGTCGTCCCCCTCGTGTCGTTCGTCGCGGAGCGCCGGGTGACCACCCGCGTCCGCGCCGGCCGCCCCCTCTGACCGTCCTCCTCACGCTCGGGAGAACTCCGCATGTGCGGCCTGCTGGCCTACCTGTCCACCGACGCGCCCCGGGTCGCCGAGCGGCACGTCGACGACGTCCGCGAGGCGCTGCACTGCCTGCACCACCGCGGCCCCGACGACACCGCGGTCTGGTCGGACCAGAACGTCGTCCTGGGCTTCAACCGGCTGTCGATCATCGACGTCGAGGGCAGCCCCCAGCCCCTCCCCTACGCCGGTGACCGCTACCGGATCCTCTTCAACGGGGAGATCTACAACTACGTCGAGCTGCGCGAGGAGCTGCAGGCCGCCGGCGCGCAGCTGGCCACGCACGGCGACACGGAGACGATCGTCGCGGGCTACCACCTGTGGGGCCAGGACGTCGTCCGGCGGCTGCGCGGGATGTTCTCCTTCGTCATCTGGGACACCGAGACCCGCACCGCCTTCGGCGCCCGCGACCCGTTCGGCATCAAGCCGCTGTTCACCGCGCGCCTGGCCGACGGCGGGCTGGTCTTCAGCTCGGAGAAGAAGGCGCTGCTGCAGCTGCTCGGCGGCAGCGCGGCCGCCGGCGGGGTCGACCCGGCGTCGCTGCAGCACTACCTGACGCTGCAGTACGTGCCGGAGCCGGCGACGCTGCACCGCGGCATCCGCCGGATCGAGAGCGGCACGACCTTCACCGTCGTCGACGGCGAGCTGTCCACGGCGCGCTACTTCCACCCCGCCTGGACGCCGCAGCCGGTGCCCGCCGGCCGGGAGCAGGAGCTCTACGACCGCATCGCCGCGGTGCTCGACGAGTCGGTGGCCAAGCACATGCGGGCCGACGTCACCGTCGGGTCGTTCCTGTCCAGCGGCATCGACTCCACCGCGATCGCCGCGCTCGCGCACCGCTACAACCCGGACCTGCTGACGTTCACGGTCGGCTTCCAGCGGCAGGCCCAGTCGGAGATCGAGATCGCCGCCGAGTCGGCGTCGATCCTCGGCGTCAAGCACGTGCCGGTCGAGGTCACCGCCGAGCAGTTCGCCGCGGCCATCCCCGAGGTGGTCTGGTACCTCGACGACCCGGTCGCCGACCCCGCGCTCGTGCCGCTGTACTTCGTGGCCCGCGAGGCGCGCAAGCACGTCAAGGTCGTGCTGTCCGGCGAGGGCGCCGACGAGCTGTTCGGCGGCTACACGATCTACCGCGAGCCGATCAGCCTCGCGTGGGCGTCGAAGCTGCCGCCGGCCGCCCGCCGGGCGATGGCCCGGATCGCCGACGTGCTGCCCGAGGGCGTCCGCGGCCAGGACCTGCTGCGCCGGGCGTCGATCCCGCTGGAGCAGCGGTACTACGGCAACGCCCGCAACCTGCGCGACGACGAGCTGGCCGCGCTGCTGCCCGGCCGCGACCCCGACCTGTCGCACGTGGCGGTCACCGAGGACCTGTACCGGCGCACCCGCGAGGCCGGCTACGACGACGTGACGGCGATGCAGTACGTGGACCTGTTCACCTGGCTGCGCGGCGACATCCTGGTCAAGGCCGACAAGATGACGATGGCCAACTCGCTCGAGCTGCGGGTGCCGTTCCTCGACCCCGAGGTGTTCGCGATCGCGAGCTCGCTGCCGGTGGACCAGCGGGTGCCCCGCCGCGGCGACGCCACCAAGTACGCGCTGCGCCAGGCCATGCGCCAGATCGTGCCGCCGCGGATCATGAACCGGCGCAAGCTCGGCTTCCCCGTGCCGACGGCGGACTTCCTCGCCGGCCCGCTGCACGAGTGGGCCCGCGAGATCGTCACCGCCAGCCAGACGCAGGAGTGGCTCGACCGCGACGTCGTCCTCGGGCTGCTCGACCGGCTGCGCGCCGAGGAGGTGCCGAGCAAGCGGGTCGCCCGTCAGCTGTGGACGGTGCTGGTCTTCATGGTGTGGCACGGGATCTTCGTCGAGGAGCGGATCGTCGTCGACGTCCCGGAGACGGTCTACCCCGTCAAGCTCTGAGAACGCGGAACGGCGCCCGTCCCCGGGAGGGGACGGGCGCCGTTCTCGCGCTCAGGCTCGGGCGCTCAGTGGAACGAGTCGCCGCACGCGCAGGAGCCCTGCGCGTTCGGGTTGTCGATCGTGAAGCCCTGCTTCTCGATGGTGTCGACGAAGTCGATCACCGCGCCACCCAGGTACGGGCCGCTCATCCGGTCCACGATGACCTCGACGCCACCGAACTCGTAGGTCTGGTCGCCGTCGAGGAACCGCTCGTCGAAGAAGAGCTGGTAGCGCAGGCCGGAGCAGCCACCGGGCTGGACGGCGATGCGCAGACGCAGGTCGTCACGACCCTCCTGGTCCAGCAGCGCCTTGACCTTCGAGGCGGCCGGCTCGCTGAGCAGCACGCCGGTGCTGCCGGTGGTCTCGGTGTCCTGCACCGTCATGTCGTTGTCCTCCCACATCCGAGGGCGTCCGTTGCGGCAGTCCCTGCCGCGGGTCAACACCGCCGTGGCGGGCCCTCTTCCCACTGTACGGCGCGCACCGCGGGAGGCCAGTCCCTCGCGGGGACGCACGTAGACTCGCCGGCGTGAAGCTCCGCCTGCCCGGGCGCCGGGACCGCGCCGCCGAGACCGCCCCGGACATCGCCGCCGACCTGACCGAGCAGCAGCTGGTGAAGGCCGGCGGCAAGGGCCGCCCGACGCCCAAGCGCGCCGAGGCGCAGGGCCGCCGTCCCGGTCCGCCCCCGCCGCCGCCCACCACGCGCAAGGAGGCCTACGCCCGCATGCGCCAGCAGCAGGCGCAGCGGCGGGCCGACACCCGGGCGGGCATGGCGCGCGGCGACGACGCCTACCTCCCGGCGCGCGACCGCGGACCGGTGCGCAAGCTCGTCCGCGACATGGTCGACGCGCGCCGCAACGCGGGCAGCTTCTTCCTGCCGGTCGCCGCGCTGGTGCTGGTCGGGTACTTCATCCCGAACCCGGCGGTGCAGAACTACACGGTCTTCGTCTGGTTCCTGTTCTTCCTGGTGATCATCGTCGACTCGGTGTTCCTGGGCCGGCGGATCTCGAAGACGGTGCGCCAGCGCTTCCCCGACCAGCCGCACCGGATGAAGGGCCTGGTCTGGTACGGCGTCAGCCGCGCGACGATGATCCGCCGCTGGCGGTTCCCGAAGCCCGAGGTCGCGGTCGGCGCCGAGGTCTAGCCGGCACTAGCGTCGGGGCACGTGGAGTACCGACGCCTCGGCCGTTCCGGCCTGACCATCTCCGAGATCGCCTACGGCAACTGGCTCACCCACGGGGGCCAGGTCGAGGAGGACGCCGCGCAGGCCTGCGTGCGCGCCGCCCTCGACGCCGGCATCACGACCTTCGACACCGCCGACGTCTACGCGGGCACCCGCGCCGAGTCGGTGCTCGGCCGCGCCCTGGCCGGCCGGCGCCGCGAGGGCCTGGAGATCTTCACCAAGGTCTACTGGCCCACCGGCCCCGGCCCCAACGACCGCGGCCTGGGCCGCAAGCACGTCACCGAGAGCTGCGACGCCTCGCTGCGGCGGCTGCAGACCGACCACATCGACCTCTACCAGGCGCACCGGTACGACCCGACGGTGCCGCTCGAGGAGACGATGACCGCCTTCGCCGACCTGGTGCGGGCGGGCAAGGTCCTCTACGTCGGGGTCTCGGAGTGGCGGGCCGAGGAGATCGCCGCCGGCGCGGCACTGGCCCGCGACCTCGGCATCCAGCTGATCAGCAACCAGCCGCAGTACTCGATGCTGTGGCGGGTCATCGAGGACGAGGTCGTCCCGACGTCGCAGCGCGAGGGCGTCTCCCAGATCGTCTGGTCGCCGCTGGCCCAGGGCGTGCTCACCGGCAAGTACCGGCCGGGCGAGCAGCCGCCGGCCGACAGCCGGGCCGGGCACGAGGAGGCCGGCCGGTCGATGCGCGGCTTCCTGAGCGACGACGTCCTCACCCGCGTGCAGGAGCTGCGGGCGGTCGCCGACGACCTCGGCCTGTCGATGGCGCAGCTCGCCGTCGCCTGGGTGCTGCAGAACGACAACGTGGCCGCGGCGATCATCGGCGCGACCCGCCCGGAGCAGGTGCACGACAACGTCAAGGCCGCAGGCGTGCGCCTCGAGGACGACGTGATGGCGCGCATCGACGAGGTGCTCGGGGACGTCGTGGAGCGCGACCCGGCCAAGACCGCCCGCGGATGACCCACCCCCGGCCTGGACCTCCAGCTGAGGTTCAGGCCGGGGCCAGCGCCATCGGCCCGTACGCCTTGGTGTCGCCGTCGAACAGGCTCACCGTGGCCACGCCCCGGGCGAGCAGGTCGCGCCAGTTCTCCCCCAGCCACGACTCGGCGTCGCCCTGGTTGTCCGCGGGCGGCACCTCGACGCCGAGCGCGGCCGGGTCCAGGGTCGCGCCGGTCGGGTCCTCCAGCCGCCACGTCCAGCTCATGGCGCGAGGGTAGTGACCGCGCCGCCGGACCGCGTCGTGTCCAGGGTGTGACCACGCGCGGGGTTACGCCGTCGATCTCCCCGGGCATGGGAGGTCATCGACCGCCCCGTTCCCCGGAGGACCGATGACCGTGCCCCCCGCGGGCGCCTCGCGCGCCACACCCCCGCCGCCGTCGACCGACGAGGCCTCGACCGGCCAGCTGATCAGCCAGCTGACCGAGCAGGTCTCCCGCCTGGTCCGCGACGAGGCCCGCCTGGCCCAGGCCGAGATGACCCAGAAGGCCAAGCGCCTGGGGATCGGCGCCGGCCTGTTCGGCGGCGCCGGGCTGGTCGGCTTCCTCGGGCTGTGCGTGCTGGTCGCCACCGCCGTCCTGGCCCTGGACGTCGTCCTGCCCGCCTGGCTCGCCGCCCTGATCGTCGCGGTGGTGCTGTTCGCCGTCGCCGGGGTCCTGGCGCTGGTCGGCAAGAAGGACGTGCAGAAGGGCACGCCGCCGGTGCCCACCGAGGCGATCGCCAGCACCAAGGCCGACATCGCGACGGTGAAGGAGAGTGCGCGCCGATGAGCACCCCGACCGGTGGCTCCCGTCCCGAGGACGCCGCGGCGAGCGGGCCGACCGACCCCGAGGCCATCAAGGCCGAGATCGAGGCGACCCGCGAGCAGCTCGGCCGCACCGTCGACGAGCTCAGCCACCGCCTCGACGTCCCCGCCCGGGCCAAGGAGGGCGCGGCCCGGGCCAAGGACACCGCCGTCGAGACCTACCGCGAGAGCCCGCCCGCCGTCATCGGCGCCGGCGCCGCGCTCGCCGGCCTGGTCGGGCTGGTCGTCTGGCGGCGGCGCCGCAGGCGCCGCCCGGCCGGGGGCCCCCCCCACCCCCGCGCGGCGCCCCGCGGCCCCGCGCCCCCCCCCGCCCCCCCCGCCCCCCCACAACCCCCCC
>NZ_JBJGZI010000036.1:0-51477 GCF_054050455.1 Geodermatophilus sp. SYSU D00684
CCCCCCCCCCCCCCCCCCCCCCCCCCCCCCCCCCCCCCCCCCCCCCCCCCCCCCCCCCCCCCCCCCCCCCCCCCCCCCCCCCCCCCCCCCCCCCCCCCCCCGCTGCGTGACAGCGGATGTGAGCTGTACCACGCTGACGAGGCCCTGTTCCGGACGGAAGGACACGCATGACCGCCACGCACCCTGCGCCCACTGACGCCGCGCAGGAGCCCGCCGCCAGCTGGCCGCCGGGCCTGCCCCGCTCGCTGGAGTACCCGCCGGTGCCGGTCGGGTCGATCCTGCGCGCGGCGGTGCGCCGCTGGGGCACGCGGACGGCGTTCGTCGACCACGACGTCGAGCTGACCTTCGAGGAGCTCGGCGCGCGGGCCGCCGCGGTCGCCAACTGGCTGGCCGACCACGGCGTGGGCCGCGGCGACGTCGTCGCGGTGCACATCCCGAACTGCCGCCAGTACCCGGCCGTCTACTACGGCGTGGTGATGGCCGGCGCCGTCTTCTCCCCCACCAACCCGCTGCTGCCCGCCGCCGACCTCGCCGCCCAGCTCACCGACGCCGGCGCCAAGGTCCTGGTCACCTGGGACCAGGTGCTGCCCTTCGTCCGCGGCGCGCTCGAGGCCACGCCGGTGCAGACCGTCGTCGTCACCGGGGAGGCGCACACCCTCGACTTCGCCGCCCGGCTCGAGGGCCTGCAGGCCACCGACGTCGACCTGGCCGACCTGCTGGCCGCCGACCCCACCGACCGGCACCTCGACGCCGGGCTCGACCCCGCCGCCGACCTCGCGCACCTCGCCTACACCGGCGGCACCACCGGGGTGAGCAAGGGCGTGGAGCTGCCGCACCGCAACGTGGTCACCAACGTGCTGCAGTCCTCGTGCTGGACCTCGGGCTCGCTGCCCGAGCTCGACGAGGCCGGGGACGTCACGATCCGCCAGGTGCTCGGCGAGGACGAGTGCCCGACCCGGCTCGGCGAGGCCGTGCTGATCAACCTGACGCCGTGGTTCCACGCCATGGGCGCGATCGGCTACCTCAACGGCATGGTCATGGGCGGCACCACCACCGTGATCCACATGCGCTTCGACCCGGTCAAGTACGTCGAGGACGCGCAGCGGTACCGGGTGACCAGCATCGGCGGCGCCCCGCCGGTGTTCGTGGCGCTGCTGCAGGTGCCCGGGTTCGCCGAGCAGGACTGGTCGCACGTCCGGGGCGTGTCCAGCGGTGCCGCGCCGCTGCCGGTGACGCTCATCGAGCGGCTGCAGGCGCTGCTGCCCAACGCCGTCATCGGCGAGGGCTACGGGCTGACCGAGGTCACCATGATGGCCACCGGCAACCCGACGTTCCGCTCCGGCACCCGCAAGGCCGGCACGGTCGGCGTGCCGATCTTCGACACCGAGATCACCATCCGGCCCCTGGGCGGCGGCGACCCGCTGCCCGCCGGCGAGCGCGGCGAGGTGTGCATCCGCGGCCCGCAGGTCATGCGCGGCTACGCGCACCGGCCCGAGGCCACCGCCGAGGCGATCGACGCCGACGGCTGGTTCCACAGCGGCGACGTCGGGATCCTCGACGAGGACGGCTTCCTGGCGATCGTCGACCGCACCAAGGACATGCTGCTCTACAAGGGCTACAACGTGTTCCCGCGCGAGCTGGAGGAGATCCTCTTCGGCGTGCCGGGCGTGGCCGGCGCCGCGGTCGTCGGCCGGCCCGACGAGGCGGCCGGGGAGCTGCCGGTGGCCTACGTCGTCCGCAAGGCCGACGACGCCGGCGCGGCGCTGACCGCCGAGTCGGTGATGGCCGCGGTCAACGACCGGGTCACCCACTACAAGCGGCTGCGCGACGTCGTGTTCATCGACGCCATCCCCGTGTCGGCGGCGGGCAAGGTCCTCAAGCGCGAGCTGGCCGCCCGCGAGCGCGAGGCGGTGGCCGGCGGCTGACCCGTTCGGGGCGGTGCGCGCCGGCATCCCGGTGCGCACCGCCCCTGCTCGCTATCGTCGCCGGACGTGATGGGCGGACACGGGCCGGGCGACGACCCGCACACCGGGGTGCAGATCGCGCACGTCGAGCAGTCCCCGGTCCGCCAGGTGTGGCAGCGGGTCGTGCTGGCGGCGTTCTTCCTCGCCCTGACCGTGTTCATCGTCTGGCTGGACCGCGACTCCTACCGCGACGGCGACGAGATCGGCATCTCGCTCCTCGACGCGATCTACTACTCCACGGTCACCCTCTCGACCACCGGCTACGGCGACATCACGCCGATCACCGAGGGCGCGCGGCTGGTGAACATCCTGTTCATCACGCCGCTGCGCGTCATGTTCCTGATCGTCCTCATCGGCACCACGCTCGAGGCGCTCACCGCGCGCTCGCGCGAGGAGTTCCGGATCCGACGCTGGAGGTCCCGCGTGCGTCAGCACGTCATCGTGTGCGGCTACGGCACCAAGGGCCGCAGCGCCGTCCGCTCGCTGCGGGCCACCGGCACGCCGCTGGAGAACATCGTCATCGTCGACGGCGACCAGCGGGCCATCGACGAGGCCAACTCGATCGGCCTCACCGGCATCGTCGGCGACGCCGGGCGCACCGACGTGCTGCGCCGGGCGCACGTCGAGCGGGCCCGCGCGGTGATCGTGGCGGCCAACCGCGACGACGCCTCGGTGCTCATCACCCTCACCGTCCGGCAGCTCAACCCGAGCGTGCCGATCACCACCTCCGTGCGCGAGGAGGAGAACGCGCAGCTGCTGCGCCAGTCCGGCGCCGACACCGTCATCACCACCTCGGCGACGTCGGGCCGGCTGCTGGGCCTGTCCACCGACAGCCCGCGGGTGGTCTCGGTGGTCGAGGACCTGCTCACCGGCGGGCAGGGGCTGGACCTCTCCCAGCGCGTGGTGTCCTCCGGCGAGGTCGGCCTGGGCCCGCGGGACCTGCGCGACATCGTGCTGTCGGTGACCCGCGGCGGGCGCACGCTGCGCTTCGACGACCCGCTGATCGGCACGCTGCAGAGCGAGGACGTGCTCGTCGTCGTCCGCTCGCACGGCCCCGACGGTCAGGTGTTCGCGCGCACGTAGGTGCGGGTCGGCTCGCCGCGGCCGCGCAGCTCCACCTCCGCGTCGGGCACCCAGTGCGCGGCCTCGCCGCCGCAGGCGGCCCGGACCGCGGCCTCGCTGGCCACCGCCCGCCCCGGCCGGTCCTTGGCCAGCTCGGTGAGCCGGGCGGCCTCGTTCACCGGGTCGCCGATGACGGTGTACTCCAGCCGGCTGGCGGTGCCCACCTGCCCGGCCCACGCCGGCCCGCAGGCCACGCCGACGCCGACGTCGACCTCGCCGGCGCGCGCGACGTCGTCGCAGATCCGGCGGGCGGCGCGCAGCGCGGCGCCGGAGGCGTCCGGGTGCCCGGTGGGCGCCCCGAACACGCACAGCGCGGCGTCGCCCTCGAACTTGTCCACCAGCCCGCCCTCGGCCTCGACCGCGTCGACGACGACGGCGAAGAACCGGTTGAGCAGGCCGACCATCCCCTCCGGGCCGGTGCGCCGCACCAGCGCGGTCGACCCGACGACGTCGACGAACAGCGCCGCCACCGGCCGCAGCTCCCCGCCCAGCGAGGCGCCCTCGGCCAGCGCCCGCGCGGCGACCGTCGTCCCGACGTGCCGGCCGAACAGGTCGCGCAGCCGCTCCCGCTCGGCGAGCCCGGCGGCCATCGTGTTGACGCCCTCCTGCAGCAGGCCGATCTCGCCGGCGTCGTCGACGGTGGCGCTCGCGGTGTAGTCCCCGGCGCCCACGCGCTGCACCACCTGCCGCAGGTCGCGCAGCGGCTGCCCGACCGCGCGGGCGGTGAGCAGGGTGGCCAGCCCGCCGACGAGCACGGCGACGACGGCGAGGAAGACGACGGCGGAGCGGCCGGGCCCGCCGGGGTTGCTCGGGTCGGCGAACAGCAGCACGACGCCGAGCAGCGGGACCGCGCTGGTCAGGCCCCAGGTGAGCAGCAGGCGCGGGCGGACGCCTAGGGCGAGCCGGCCGGCCGGCGGGTGCGCGGCCAGCGCGCGGGTGGTGAGCGCGCGGGCGGCGCGGGCGACGAGCAGGTAGACGACGCCGGCGGTGACCGCGCCGCCGAGCAGCGCGACGACGCCGACCCGCAGGCCGACCAGCGGGTCGGGGAAGGTGACCCCCGCGACGGCGCCGGCGAGGACCGCGCCGGCCAGCCACACGACGGCGGCGATCAGCGCGGCGTCCACCGGCAGCCGCAGCGCGCGGGCGGCCTCGGCCGGGGTGGGGGCGCGGCCGGCGAGCAGCCAGGCGGTGGTGGCCCGCTGGCGGCGCAGCCCGGCGAGGGTGGCGGTGGGCAGCGCGACGAGCAGGTAGGCCAGCGCGGCGAGCAGGGTGGGGCCGCGGCCGGCGTCGTCCCCGTCGTCGGAGACGCCGAGCAGCAGCAGGGTGACGGTGCCGACGCCGACCAGGTCGGCGACGACGACCAGCGCGACGATGAGCGGGACGGCGAGCCGGCCGCTCGGGGCCCAGGCCAGCACGTCCTCGGCGCGGCGGGCGGCCGTGCGGGCGCTGTCCGGGATCACGGGAGGCTCAACGACCCCGGCGGGGCCGGGACACGGTCAGACCGGCAGGGCGGCGAGCTCGGCGGCCAGGCGGGCGTCGGACAGGACGAGGTCGGCGGCGGTGGTGTGCCAGCCGGCCACCAGCAGCAGCGGCCAGGGGCGCTCGTCGTCGGCCGAGGCGGTGGCCGCGACCAGGCCGGCCTGCGCCACGGCGCGGCACGCGATCGGGTTCACGCCCCGGGGATCGGCACCGGCACGGACGGGGTGCAGCCGGGCGGCGGACCTCACCCCGGGGGATGAGATCGGCGGTCCCGGGCGGTCTGACCTGCATGGACTCCGACGAGGTGCAGGTCCGCCGGGTGCTGGCGGCGTGGGCGCAGGCCGTGCGGCGCGCCGACGTGGACGCGGTGACCGCGGTGCACACCGACGACGTCGTGCTGTTCGACGTCCCGCCGCCGATGGTGGTGACCGGGATCGGCGGCTACCTGCGGCAGTGGCGGCTGTTCTGGGACGCGCAGGGCGAGGGGCTGTTCGACGTCTCCGGGCTGACCGTGGTCGCCGGGGACGGCGTCGCCTTCGCGCACGGCCTGCTGCGGGTCGGCGCGGCCGGCACCGAGGGCTTCGACGTGCGGCTGACCGTGGGCCTGCGCCGGGTGGACGGGCGCTGGCTGGTCACCCACGAGCACCACTCGGTGCCCGCGGACTGAGTCGTCGCCGCTCCCGGCGGCCGCCCGGGGCCGACCCGGGCGGCCGCGGGGCTCAGGCGCGGGCGGCGCGGACGGCGTCGGCGAGCGGGGTCACCGGCCGCCCGAGCAGGGCGGCGAGGTCGGCGTCGCCGGTGTCGAGCTCGCCGGCGGCGATCGAGGTGTCGATGGCGGCGACGAACCCGGCGGTGCCGGCGTCGAGGCCGGCGCCCTGCAGGGCCCCGACGAGCTCGTCGGCCGGCAGGTCGCGGTAGCGGACCGTCGTCCCGGTGGCCTCGGTGACGGCGGCCGCGAGCTCGGCGAGGGTCACGCCGGGCCCGCCGACCTCCAGGACGACGGTCCCCTCCTCGTCGGCCAGCAGCGCGGCCGCGGCGGCGACGGCGTAGTCGTCCCGCGGGGCGATCGACACCCGGCCCTCTCCCGCGGCGCCGACGATCTCCCCGGTGGCGAGGTACCGGTCGAGCTGCGCGGTGTAGTTCTCGAGGTACCAGCTGTTGCGCAGGACGGTCGCCGGGACGTCCGCCTTGAGCAGCACCTCCTCGGTCCCGCGGTGCTCGGGGGCGAGCGGGTTGGCCGAGGTGTCGGCGTGCGCGATCGACGTGTAGACGACCCGCTGCACGCCGGCGGCCACCGCCGCGTCGATGACGGCCTGGTGCTGGGCGACCCGCTGCCCCGGCTCGCTGCCGGAGACCAGCAGCAGCCGGTCGACGCCGGCCAGGGCCGCGGGCAGGGTGTCCGGCCGCGAGTAGTCGCCGTGGCGGACCTGCACGCCGCGGCCGGCCAGCTCGGCGGCGGCCTCGGGCCGGCGGACGACGGCGACGACGTCGGACGCCGGGACGCCGCGGTCGAGCAGCTCCTCGACGGCGCGGCGGCCGAGGTGGCCGGTGGCTCCGGTGACGGCGTAGGTGGTCATGCGCGCGCTCTCCTCGTGCAGGGACGATGTGCTTGCAGGTTCAACAACCCGGGGGCGCGTCCGCGTCATCCCGCCCGGCGGCGCCGGTCCCGGATTGCGACTCCGGCGGGCTGCCCCGAGGCTGGGGACCGCGGGCCTGCGTGCTGACCGTGCGCGCACTCCTCCCCGCCGGGGACAGGGTCCCTCAGCAGCCGACCGAACGGAGGGACGTCCGCGCCTGCGCGGACACAGACCAGTGATCCCCACCGCACCGCCCGGACACACCGACGGGAAGGCCGGACCGGCCCTCGTCCCGTCCCCCGCAGACCCGCACCCCGCCATCGCCGAGCCCCCTCCCCCGGCGGCCGACGCGCACGGCCGGCTCGACCGCGTCGTCTTCACCGTCGCCGCGGTCCTGGCGCTGGCGTTCGTCGCCTGGGGGTTCGTCAGCCCGGCCGGCCTGGGCTCGGCCAGCAGCAGCGCGCTGGTCTGGATCGAGTCCAACCTCGGCTGGCTGTTCGTGACGCTGGCCTCGGCGTTCGTCGTCTTCGTGCTGTGGCTGGCGGCCAGCCGGTACGGCCGCATCCCGCTCGGCCGCGACGACGAGACGCCGGAGTTCCGCACCGTCTCGTGGATCGCGATGATGTTCAGCGCCGGGATGGGCATCGGGCTGATGTTCTACGGCGTCGCCGAGCCGCTCGCGCACTACGTCACCCCGCCACCGCGCACGGTGGCCGCGGAGACCCCCGAGGCCGTGCAGGCCGCCATGGCCACGACGCTGTTCCACTGGACCCTGCACCCCTGGGCGATCTACGCCGTGGTGGGGCTGGCCATCGCCTACGGCACGTTCCGCCGCGGCCGCCGGCAGCTGGTCAGCGCGGCGTTCGAGCCCCTGTTCGGCCGGCGCCGCACCGAGGGCTGGGCCGGCCGGGTCGTCGACGTCCTGGCCATCTTCGCCACGCTGTTCGGCTCGGCGGCCTCGCTGGGTCTGGGCGCGCTGCAGATCGGCAGCGGCGTGGAGATCCTGGGCTGGGCCGGGGAGGTCGGCAACGGCGTCCTGGTCGGGATCATCGCCGTGCTGACCGCCGCGTTCGTCGCGTCCGCGGTCTCCGGCGTCGCCCGGGGCATCCAGTGGCTGTCCAACGTCAACATGGTGCTCGCCGTCGTCCTCGCCCTGTTCGTGTTCGTGGCCGGGCCGACCGTGCTGATCCTCAACCTGGTTCCCGGCGCGGTCGGCAGCTACGTCGCCGACCTCGCCCGGATGGCCGCCCGCACCGAGGCCAGCGGCGGCCCGGCGACGGCGGAGTGGCTGCGCGGCTGGACGGTCTTCTACTGGGCCTGGTGGATCTCGTGGACGCCGTTCGTCGGCCTGTTCCTCGCCCGGATCAGCCGCGGCCGCACCATCCGCCAGTTCGTCTCCGGCGTCCTGCTGGTGCCGAGCGCAGTGAGCCTCGTGTGGTTCGTCGTCTTCGGCGGGGCCGGCATCGCCGCGCAGCGGTCCGGCGCGGACGTCGCCGGGCAGGCCACCTCCGAGGGGCAGCTGTTCGGCGTGCTCGAGCAGTACCCGCTGGCCACCGCCACGACGGTGCTGGTCATGGTGCTGGTGGCGGTCTTCTTCGTCTCCGGGGCCGACGCCGCCTCGATCGTCATGGGCTCGCTGTCGGAGCGGGGCACGCTGCGGCCGCGCCGCGGGACGGTGGTGTTCTGGGGCGTGGTCATGGGCGCCGTCGCGGCGGTGATGCTGCTGGTCGGCGGCGGCGAGGCGCTCACCGGCCTGCAGAACCTGACGATCATCGCGGCGCTGCCCTTCGCGCTGGTCATGGTCGGCCTGGCCGTCTCGCTCGCCAAGGACGTGCGCACCGACCCCATGGTGCTGCGCCGCACCTACGCCGTGGAGGCGGTCGAGCAGGCCGTCGTCGACGGCATCAGCCGGCACGGCGAGGACTTCGCCCTGGTCGTGGAGGCCGGCGGGGACGACACGCCGGGGGTCCCGTCGGTGCGGGTCACCGGGAACACGGCCGGGCCCGCGCCCGCGGGCGACACGGCCGGGCCCGCGCCCGCGGGCGACACGGCCGGGCCCGCGCCCGCGGGCGACGGCGCGGGACCCGCCGCCCGGGCGCGGCCGGGCGGGTAGCCGCACCGCGGTGCGAATCCGGGGGACGGGGGCCCGGACGGGCGAGCTGCTGCTGCGGCCCTGGGTGCAGCGTGCGGTGCGGGCGGCGCTGGCCGCCGCGCTCGCGTGGCAGGTGGCGGTCCTGCTGCCGCCGCCGTTCGCCCAGTACGCGTACTACGCGCCGCTCGGCGCGGTCATCGCGGTGCACCCGACGGTCGCCGACTCCGCGGCCGCGGCCTGGCGGACGGTGCTGGCCATCCTGCTGGGCTTCGGCCTCGGCGTCACGGTGCACCAGCTCACCGCCGAGGCGCTGCCCGGCGCGCTGACCATCGCGCTGATCGTCGCGCTGGCGGTGGGCGTCGAGCAGTGGCGGGTGCTGCAGGAGCACGCGAGCTGGGTGAGCTTCGCCGCCGTCCTGATGCTCACCGTCGGGACGGCGGCCGACCCCGCGCGCTACGCCGTCGCCTACGCCGGGTTGACGCTGCTCGGCGCGGCGACCGGCGTCCTCGTCACCACCCTGCTGTTCCCGCCGATGCAGCTCACCGCGGCCGTCCGGGCGATCGCGACCACCCGGGCGCTGCTGGCCCGGCACCTGCACGACATCGCCGGCGGGCTGCGGCACGGCGAGCTGCCCGCGCCAGGGGCGTGGGTGCGGCCCCGGCGGGACCTGGACGCCGCGCTGGACCGGATGCGCGCGGCCGAGGCCGTCGTCGAGCGCGCCCGGCGGGCCAACCCGCGGGCCCGGCGCTGGGGCGACACCGCCGCCCGGGTCCGGGACCAGTCGCGGGCCCTGGACCGGGTCGCCGTCCTCGTCGACGACCTGACCACACTCGTGGCCCACCTGCCCCCGGACCGCCGCGGCATCGACCGCATCGACGGCGGGACCGGCTGGCTGCTCGCCGACGCGCTCGACGGCCTCGCCCTGGTGGTGAGCACGGCCGCCACTCCCGCGGGGGCCGGGGACGACGACGCGGTCCGCGAGGCCGGCGCCGCGCTGCGGCGGCTCACCGCGCTGCTCCGCGAGTCGGCGGCGGCCGACGACGAGGGGTTCGTCGCGCTCGGC
The DNA here is from genome assembly GCF_054050455.1 of Geodermatophilus sp. SYSU D00684. NCBI lineage: Bacteria > Bacillati > Actinomycetota > Actinomycetes > Geodermatophilales > Geodermatophilaceae > Geodermatophilus > Geodermatophilus sp. SYSU D00684. Next base: position 9,298 of record NZ_JBJGZI010000036.1, read on the forward strand.
GCGGTCGCCGTCGGCATGTACCGGTCGCTGGACACGCTGCAGGCCGGCCCCCGGCGGGACGGACCGGTGCGCTCCCCGCGGACGCCCGGCGCCGGGCAGCGGGTGCCCGGCGACGCCTGACCGGCGGCCCGCGGGACCGGGCGCGCAGGCGCGCGGACGGGACGTCACGACAGGCGCGACGGTCCCGGCCGTATCCCCGGCCGGGCGGAGGCCCCTGGCCGGGCCGGGTCCGGGGGTGTAGGCACGGGCGATCCGCGGCTTCCCCCCGAGCCGGCGGCACACCGTCGACCGGCAGCCGCGGTCGCCGGAGGCGACCATGCGGGTCCACACACGACCACGGGGCGCACCAGGGACGGCGGACACCGACGGCGGCACGGGCACCCCCGCCCGGTCGCCCTACCTCCGCAAGGCAGGGCTGTCGGGCGTGGTGTTCGCCCTGCTGCTCGTGGCGTCGGTGCTGCTGGTCAGCAGGGTGCCCGGGCTCACCGCCTCCGACCGGGAGTACCAGGACTTCTACGCCGGCGGTGCCGACGAGATGGTCGCGGTCGGCCTCTACCTGGTCCCGTTCGCGGGGATCGCGGCGCTGTGGCACATGACCTCCACGCGGATGCTGCTGCAGATGCGGCGGGCGGACTGGTGGGCCGACGTCGCCCACTGGCTGCACCTGGCGGCCTGCGTGCTGTTCGTGGCGATGCTCTTCGCCGGCGCCGCCGCGGCCGGCGCCCCGGCCCTGGTGGTCCAGTTCTCCGGCGCCGCCGCGCTGGACCCGGAGGTGGCCCGCGGCCTGGCGGCCACCGGCTACACGCTGGTGTTCGTCTACGGGGTGCGCGCCGCCGGCATGTACATGATCACCACGACCGCCCTGGCCCGGCGCGCCGGCACGCTCGCGCGCTGGCAGGTCCTCGTGAGCTACCTGGCCGCCACCGCCCTGCTGGTGAGCACCACCTTCCACCCCGCCGTCCTGCTGGTGTTCCCCGTCTGGGTGCTGCTGCTGAGCACCCGGCTGCTGGTGCGCCGGCCGACTGGAGCGACGTCATGACCGCCACCGTCAGCATCGACGAGATCCCCGGCCCGCACCGTCTGCCGCTGCTGGGCAACGCCCTGGACATCGACAGCGCCAGCCCGTTCGAGAGCCTGCTCGACATGGCCCGGGAGTACGGGCCGATCTTCCGGCTCACCACGCCCGGCGCGACGCGGCTGGTCCTCTCCGGGCCGGACCTGGTCGCCGAGGTCTGCGACGACACGCGGTTCGACAAGCTGGTCGGCGGGGGCGTGGCCCAGCTGCGCGACGAGGGCGCCGGGTCGGGGCTGTTCTCCGCGGACACCGACGACCCCCTCTGGCGCCGCGCCCACGAGATCCTGATGGCCCCGTTCAGCATGCAGGCGATGCGCGACTACGTGCCCCGGATGCTCGACGTCGCCGACCAGCTGGTGGACAAGTGGGCCCGGCTCAACCCGGGCGAGGACGTCGACGTACCGGCCGACACGACCCGGCTGACCCTGGACACGATCGCGCTGTGCGGGTTCGGCTACCGGTTCAACTCCTTCTACCGCGACACCCCGCACCCCTTCGTGCAGGCCATGGTGCGCGTGCTCACCGAGTCCCAGGCCCGCGTGCGCCAGCTCCCCGTCCAGACCCGGCTGCGGATCCGCGCCCAGCGGCAGCTGGACGAGGACACCGCCTTCATGAACGACCTGGTCGACCGGCTCATCGCCGAGCGCCGGGCCCAGGGGGACGCCGCGGACACGACCGACCTGCTCGGCCGGATGCTCACCGGCGTCGACCGGCACGGGGAGCGACTGCCGGACGAGAACATCCGGCAGCAGTGCATCACCTTCCTGATCGCCGGACACGAGACGACCTCCGGGCTGCTGTCGTTCGCGCTGTACTTCCTGGTGAAGGACCCGCAGGCCATGGACCGGGCCCGCGCCGAGGTCGACGCGGTGCTGGGCAGCACGGCCGCACCCACCTTCGAGCAGGTCCAGCGGCTGCGCTACGTCCGCCAGGTGCTGGACGAGACGCTGCGGCTGTGGCCCACCGCGCCGGCGTTCAACCGCTACCCGTACGAGGACACCGTCATCGGGGGCCGCTACGCCGTCCCGGCGCACACGGCCCTCACCGTGCTGACGCCGGCGCTGCACCGGCAGACCTCGGTCTGGGGCCCGGACGCCGACCGGTTCGACCCGGAGCACATGGCCCCCGAGCGGGTCGCCGCGCTCCCGCCCGACGTCTACAAGCCCTTCGGCACGGGGCAGCGCGCCTGCATCGGCCGGCAGTTCGCCCTGCAGGAGGCGACGCTGGTGCTCGGGATGCTGCTGCAGCGGTTCACCTTCGTCGACCACCTCGACTACCGGCTGCACCTCCAGACCACGCTCACCGTCAAGCCGGCCGACTTCCGCCTGCAGGTCCTGCCCCGGACCGATGTGCACCTCGACCACCCCGCGGCGACGGCCGCGGCGGCTCCACCGACCACCGCGGCGCCGGCCGCCGCGCCGAGGCCCGCGGTGCCCCACCACGGCACGCGGCTGACCGTCCTGTTCGGCTCCAACCTCGGGACCGCCGAGTCGCTCGCCACCCGGCTGGCCCAGGAGGGCGGCGAGCGGGGCTTCGACGTGACGCTCGGCCCGCTCGACGACCACGTCGACGACCTGCCGCACGGCGGCGCGCTGTTCGTCGTCTGCTCCTCCTACAACGGGACCCCGCCGGACAACGCGGCGGCGTTCACCCGCTGGATCCGCACCGCGGACGCGGGCGCGGCCGCGGACGTCTCCTTCGCCGTCTTCGGCTGCGGAGACACCGGCTGGGCCTCGACGTACCAGGCGGTGCCCACGCTGCTCGACGCCCAGCTGGAGGCGCACGGGGGCCGGCGCGTCCACGACCGCGGCGCGGGCGACGCCGCCGGGGACTTCGACGCGGCCTACCGCGGCTGGCACGGGGACCTGTGGTCCGACGTCGCCACCGCCCTCGACCTGCCGGCCGGCGTGGCCGCGACCGCGCCGGCCGGCCCGCGGCTGTCGATCACGCTGACCAACCGGCAGGTGACCAACCCGGTGGTCGTCTCCTACCGGGCGCGGGCGGCCCGCGTCCGGGCCAACCGGGAGCTGGTCACCGCCGCCCCGGACGGCTCCCCGGCCCGGTCGACCCGGCACGTGGAGATCGCGCTGCCCGCGGACACGACCTACCGGACCGGCGACCACCTCGGGGTGCTGCCGCGCAACTCGTTCGAGGTCATCCGCCGGGTGATCACCCGCTTCGGCCTCGACGCCGGGCAGTACCTCACGATCATCCCGAACAGCGGCACGCACACCCACCTGCCGATCGACGAGCCGGCGCCGCTGCTCGGCGTCCTGGCCAGCTGCGTCGAGCTGCAGGACGCCGCCACCCGGCACGACGTCGAGGTCCTCGCCCGCCACACCGACGACCCGGAGCAGCGGGCCGCGCTGGAGGCCATGACCGGGGACGACGAGGAGTCGCAGGCCCGGTACCGGGACCACGTGCACGAGCCCAACCGGTCGGTCCTCGACCTGCTCGAGGAGTTCCCGGCCTGCCGGCTGCCGTTCGAGGTCTACCTGGACCTGCAGCCACCGCTGCGGCCGCGCTACTACTCGGTCTCGTCGTCGTCGCTGGTGTCACCGGAGGTCTGCAGCATCACCGTGGGCGTGCTGCAGGGCCCGGCCCGCTCCGGGCGCGGCACCTTCCGCGGGGTCGGGTCCACCCACCTCGCGTCGCTGCCCGAGGACGGGACGGTGTTCGTGTTCGTACGGGAGCCGGGCATCGCCTTCCGCCCGCCGGAGGACCCCGGGGTGCCCATGCTGATGGTGGGCGCGGGCACCGGGCTGGCCCCGTTCCGGGGGTTCCTGCAGGAGCGCGCCGCCCAGCAGGAGCAGGGCCGCACCGTGGCGCCGTCGCTGCTGTTCTTCGGCTGCCGCCGGTCCGACTCCGACCTGCTCTACGCCGGCGAGCTGCGGGAGTACCAGCGCCGGGGGCTGGTCCGGGTGGAGAACGCCTTCTCCCGGGAGCCCGGCCAGCCCTGCCGCTACGTGCAGGCGGCGGTGCTCGACCGCGCCGATGAGGTGTGGGACCTGCTGCAGCGCGGCGCGGTGGTGCTGGTGTGCGGCAACGCCCGCACGATCGCCCCGGGGGTGCGGGCGTCGCTGACGCGCGTCTTCCAGGAGCACACGTCCGCCTCCGAGGCCGACGCCCGCGCCTGGCTGGACGGGCTGCGCGCGGCCGACCGGCTGGTCGAGGACATCTGGGGCGGCTGAGGCCGCGCGGGCCGGGTCCCTCGACCCTGGGCCGCGCGGGTGCCGGCTCCCTACGCTGCGCGCGCATGAGCGGTCCGGTGCTGATCGCCGTCGACGACCCGGCCCTGCTGGGCGCCGTCGAGCGGGAGCTGTGCAGCCGGTACGAGCGGGACTACCGCGTGCTGTGCCGGGGGTCGGCGGGCGAGGCGCTCGCCCTGCTCGACGAGCTCGCGGGCGCGGGGGATGAGGTCGCCCTGGTGCTCGCGGGCGAGACGGTCGGGGACGCCTCCGGCACGGAGTTGCTGGCGGAGGTGCGCGGCCGGTTCCCGCACGCCGAGCGCGCCCTGCTCGTGCCGTGGGCGCACGTCGGGGACCCGGGGACCGGGGACGCGGTGCTCGAGGCGATCGCCCGCGGGCGCATCGACCACTACCTGGTGCGCCCGTCGCCGCCGCCGGACGAGCAGTTCCACCAGGCGGTGTCGGGCTTCCTGCTCGCGTGGGCGCAGGCGCGGCGCCGCGCGCCGCACACCATCGACGTCGTCGGCGAGACCTGGACCGGCCGGGCGTACGAGCTGCGGGAAGTGCTCGGCCGCTGCGCCATGCCGCACCGCTTCTGCCTGGCCGACTCCGCGGAGGGCCGCGTCCTGCTCGCCGACGCACGGGAGCGCCGGCTGCCGCTGCTGGTCATGCCCGACGGGAGGGTCCTCGAGGACCCCACCGACCTCGACATCGCGCGGTCGGCGGGGACGGCGATCGACCCGTCCGGCGACCGGTACGACCTGGTGATCGTCGGGTGCGGGCCCGCCGGCCTGTCCGCCGGCGTCTACGGCGCCTCCGAGGGCCTGCGCACGATCGTCGTCGACTCGGGCAGCATCGGCGGCCAGGCCACCTCCAGCTCGGCGATCCGCAACTACCTGGGCTTCCCCCGCGGCGTAACCGGCGGGGAGCTGGCGCGCCGCGCCTACGAGCAGGCCTGGCTGTTCGGCGCCCGGTTCGCCTTCATGCAGGAGGTCACCGACCTGGCGCGGGAGTCCGACGGCATCGTCGTCTCGCTCGCCACCGGCGGGGTCGTGGTGGCCCGCGCGGTGGTCCTCGCGCCCGGCGCCAGCTACCGCCGCCTCGGGGTGGAGTCGCTGGAGGCGCTGCGCGGGGCCGGCGTCTCCTACGGCGCCGCGGCGTCGGAGGCCCCGCTGGTGGCGGGCGAGGAGGTCTACGTCGTCGGGGGCGCCAACTCGGCCGGGCAGGCGGCCCTGCACCTGGCGCGGTTCGCGAAGCGGGTCACGCTCGTGGTGCGGGCGGCGTCGCTGGACGCCGGGATGTCGCACTACCTCGTGCGCCAGGTCGAGGGGACGCCCGGCGTCGAGGTGCGGACCGGCACGGAGGTCGTCGGCGGGGGCGGCGACGGCCGGCTGGACCACCTCGTGCTGCGGGACCGCGCGAGCGGCGCGGAGGAGACGGTGGACGCCCAGGCGCTGTTCCTCATGATCGGCGCCCGGCCGCACACCGACTGGCTGCCGCCGGCCGTCGAGCGCGACCCCGCGGGCTTCGTCATGACCGGGCCGGACGTGAGCGCCGGCGCCGTCCGCGCCCTCGGCCGTCCCCCGCTGCCGCTGGAGACCAGCCTCCCCGGCGTCCTCGCGGCCGGCGACGCCCGGCACGGGTCGGTCAAGCGCGTGGCCTCCGCCGTCGGCGAGGGCTCGATCGCGATCCGGCTGGTCCACCAGCTGCTCGCCGTCTGAGCCGCCGCGCACCCGTCAGGACGGCGAGCTGCGCCAGCCGCGCGCGTGCAGCCGCTCGGCGCCGTCGAGCAGCAGGTCCAGGGCGAAGGCGAACTCGAAGTCCTCGTCGCAGCCCTGGCCGACGCCGGACAGGTCGCCGCCGGTGGCCGCCGTGGCGATCTCCAGCACGTGCGGGAACCGCCGCGCGAACTCGGCCGCCATCGCCTGCCGCTCCTCCGGCGTGGGCTCGGGTGCGGCGTCCTCGCGCGGCTCCTCGAACAGCTCGGGGCTGAAGCCCCAGATGCGGTTGCCGAGGGCGTGCATGAGGTGGTGGGTGAGGTCGACGGAGAACCCGCCGGCGCGGAAGGTGCCGGCGACGGCGTCCATGTGGCCGAGGACGGCGGGTGTCCGGTGGGTGCGCGACTCGATCGCCTGCCGCGCCCAGGCGTGCCGCAGCACGGCCCGGCGGGCGGAGAGCAGCCGCTGCCGGACCGCGGTCCGCCAGTCCGCGCCCGGGGCAGGCTCCTCGAACTCCCCGATGACGACGTCGACCATCCCGTCGAGCAGCTCGTCCTTGTCGGCGACGTGCTTGTACAGCGCCATGGGGACGACGCCGAGGTCCTGGGCCAGCCGCCGCATGCTCACCGCGCCCAGGCCGGCCTCGTCGGCCAGCGCCACCGCGGCCGCGAGGACCCGCGCCCGGTTGAGCGGCTCCCGCGCCATCCGATCCTCCCTGCTTGACGGGTGTACGCCGTACACCTTACCGTCCCCGCCCTGGGTGTACGCCGTACACCACCATCGGAGGGAGCAGCAGTCATGAGGGAGTCCCGCGGAGCCGCCGTCGTCACGGGCGTGTTCTTCCTGGTCGCCGCGGTCACCGCGGTCGCGGCGCTGGCGCTGTACCGGCCGCTGCTCGGCGACCCCGGGTACGTGCTGGGCGCGGGCGCGGACACGCAGGTGCGCTGGGGCGCGCTGCTGGAGGTCGTGCTCGCCGCGTCCTGCATCGGCACCGCGGTCGCGGCGTACCCGGTCGTCGAGCGGCACGGCCGGGCGCTGGCCCTCGGCTACGTCTGCGGGCGGCTGCTCGAGGCGGCGGTGATCGTCGTGGGGATCGTCAGCGTGCTGGCGGTGGTCGCGCTCAGGTCGGCCGACGACGACGCGTCGCCGCTCGCCGTCGCCCGCGGGCTGGTGGCGCTGCACGACGCGACGTTCCTCGTCGGCCCCGGCCTGGTCATCGGCGTCAACACGCTGCTGCTGGCCGTGCTGGTGTACCGGGGCGGCCTGGCGCCGAGGTGGATCGCGGGAACCGGCCTGGTCGGCGGGCCGCTGGTGTTCCTCTCGTCGACCGCCGTGCTGTTCGGCGTCTACGAGCAGGTCTCGGTGTGGGGGTTCCTCGGCGCCGTCCCGGTGACGGTCTGGGAGATGGGTCTCGCGGTGTACCTGGTCGCCCGCGGCTTCCGGCAGCCGGCGTCCCCCGCGCGGCCCGGGTCCGCCCTGCCGGTGCCGGTCCCGGCCTGACGCCGGTCAGCGCGCCTCCAGCACCGCCCGCAGCCGGGCGAGGTCGGCGCGGTTGGCCCGGCGGACGGCGCCGGCCACGAGCAGCGCCGCCCAGCGGGAGAACCCGTGCGGCCGGCCGCGGTTGCGCAGCGTCATCCGGGTCCGGCCGTCGTCCAGCGCCTCCCAGGTGTAGGTCGTCTCCATGGGGAAGGGCCCCTGCGCCGTCCGCATGACCAGCCGCTCGCCGGGCACGAGCTCGGTGACCTCGTAGGTGTAGGCGAGCCGGCGGCCGAGGAAGCGGGCGACGAAGTCCACCCGGGACCCGACCGCCACCGGTGGCGCGGTCCGCCACTCGACCGAGTCGATGTTCGCGTACCACCCGGGGGCGTTCGCGGGGTCCCCGGCGTAGGCGGCCACCTCCGCCCGGGGACGGCCGATGACCGTCTCGGTACGGACGTCCACCTCCCGGCCCACGCTCCGCATGGTCCCGCCGCACCGGGCCGGGCGCGAGGGACCCGGCCGCCGGCCGGAGCCGCCCGGGGGTCCCGCGGCCACGGGATCCCCGGGGTGCGGCTACGGGCTCGGGACGGTCTCGCCCGCCGGCGAACTGGGCCGTCGCGGCGTCGGCGGGGACACGCCCGGCCCGTGCGGGCCGGCCGCCGCCGGGGTCGCGGGGACCTGCTCGCCGGCGCGCTGCGCCTCCGCCATCGCCTTGATCATGTCGGCGAACTGCTCGGAGTCCGGTGGCACGAACCGCTCGGCGGTGGGGACCCGCGCCAGCACCCGGAGGAACTCCTCCAGCTCCGTCCCGCTGGCGACGGGCAGGTGCGAGGAGAAGATCCGCCGGGGCTCGATCTGCCGGACGCGGTCGAGGACCCGGCCGAACTCGGCCTCGTCCGTGATGTGCACCCAGGGCGAGTCCGACGTGGCCCAGCCGATCATGCCGCCGGCGAGGACCTCCGGGGACACGTCGGCCGCGTCCTGCGTGGGCTCGGGCAGCAGCGCCCCGAAGGCGTCGACGGTGAACAGCGCCCCGGTGGAGCGGTCCAGGACGCCGAGGGACGTCGGGTTGTCGAACAGCGGCGGGGCGACCGCGGTGAGCGTGCGGTCCCCCACGTGGATCTCGTCGCCGGCCCGGATGGCGTGCACCCGCTCCATCGGGACGGGCCACCAGGTCGACATGCGCAGGGCGGAGAACGCGTGCGTGACCAGCGTCGCGTCCGGCGCCGCCTCCATGACCCGCTGGAGGTTGCCGGTGTGGTCGGCGTCGTCGTGGGTGAGCCAGATCCACCTCAGGGTCCGCGGGTCGATGATCGAGCTCACCGCGTCGAGGAACTGGTCGGCGTCGACGGCGAGGCCGCTGTCGACGAGGACCGGCTCCTCGGACGTGATCAGGTAGGCGTTGATCGGGAGGACGCCGATCCCCGGCAGGGAGATGTTGGTGGGCAGGACGTGGACGTCGGCCTGACCTCGGTAGGGGCTGTCCATGGGACGCCTCCTCGGCCGCGCTCGGTGGCCGCCTCCTCGGCCGCCCCGAACGTAGGGCGGCGCCCCGGCACCCACCAGGGACCTTGTCCCCCGGGCGCGGCCGGACGAGGCCGGCTAGACGAGGCCGTGGTGGTCCAGCAGCAGCTCGCACTGCCGGCACCGCTCGCCGGGCGGCACCTCGGACCAGGAGCGGTCGCCGACCGGGTCGAGCCGGGTTGCGGGGACGTCCCCCCAGAACGACGAGCCGTCGCCGTCGACGGCGTGGACGGCGCCCGGGCCAGCGGGTCTCCCGCGCACGGTGCCGGGGCGCAGGACCGGCACGCCCTCGGCCTGCGGCGCGGCGGCCGGCGGCGGGCCGGTGCGCAGCCGGACGGTGCACCCGTCGGTGGTGAGGAGCGCGACGTCGACCTCGGCGAGCCGGCAGCTGAGCCACAGGCCGAGCCCGGCGCCGGCCGCGCTGTCGGGGGCGGGGACGAGACCGGTCAGGGGGTCGGCGGGCCCGGGGCCGGTGTCGTGCACGTGCACGAGGACGCGGCCGCCCCCGGTCCAGGCCCGGACGGTGGTGGGCGGCCGGCCGTACAGCTGCGCGTTGACGACGGCCTCGGACAGCGCGAACAGCAGCTCGTCGAGCGCCGTGGCGCCGACCAGGCCCTGCGCGGCGTCGCGGACGCGGCGCCGGGTCTGCTTCAGCGAGACGTCGGTCAGGTCGACGACCGGCGTCGTCCGCTCGAGCGGGTCGGCGGCCGGCGGCAGTCCCTCGAACTCGGCGGCGTCCTGGTACCGCGGGCTGGCGCCGGCGCCGCCGTCCGGGGTGACCAGGCGGGGGTGGGTGCGGCCGACGACCTCGCGCACGGCGTCCGGCACGGTGGTGGCGTCGTACAGGCAGCGGCTCCACACCGGGTAGTCCTGCCAGACGACGTTGACCGCCGACTCGTACCGGTCCCAGCCCTCGAACCGCCCGCCGTTGCCCTCGTGCGGGACGTCACCGGCGATCCGCACCTGCCCCGCGCCGGCGGCCACGTGCCGCTCGAACTGCTGGCGGTACGCCTCGATGGCGCGCGCGGGCGAGGCGTAGAGGCTCGCGTCCTCGATGAAGGTGACCCCGTCCGGCCGGGGCAGCGCCGCCCGGAGCAGGTCGCACTTGCGGCTGTCGTACCCGATGACGACCGGCTCGCCGACGGCGGTCCCCTGGCTCACGAAGGGCACGATGAGCGCCAGGAAGTCCTCGTCCGACGAGTAGAAGCCGGCCTCGTGGAAGTTCCCGGTCACGCCCCGTGCGGCACCCGTTCTCATGACTCCGCTCCCACGTCTGCGGGCCGCAGGTAGGACGCCGGCAACAGGTCCATCAGCCGGGCCGCGAACGGCGGGGTCGATCTGATGGTCAGTCCTACCCCGTTCCTCCGGACGTAGTCGTCGAGGGTCCGCAGCAACCGGTGGTCGACGTACTCGACGTCGCTCATGTCGACGACCAGCGTCCCGGTGTCGGCCCCCGCCCCCAGGCGGGCCAGCACCCGCCCGAGCGCGGTGACGGCGACCGGGTCGGACTCCCCGGTGAGGCCGAGCGCGCCGTCGGGATGGGCGGAGACCCCCAGGGCCGGCTGCCCGGACGGATCGGGGTCGTGCAGTGCGGCGAACTCGCTCACGAGGTCGATCCCGAGCTCGGTCGAGAACCCGCACAGGGCCGACATCGGGTGGCCGGCCATGTAGCGCCCCACGAGGAACTCGTACCGGGCGAAGGCGTCCCGCTGGTGCGGGGGGCGGAGCAGCTCGGAGCCCTCCGCGCTGACCCGCAGCCCCCGGAAGCCGTCGGCCAGGGCCCGCTCGGTCGCCGCCGCCCAGTGCCGCACCACCTCGTCGGCCCGCACCGGACCGCCGGATCCGTACACGTCGCCGAGCGTCAGGACCTGGAGGGTGCCGTCGCGCTGCAGCCGGTCGAGGTCCCCGAGCCCGGCGAGGTCCTCCGCCGCTCCCTCGGGGGACCCGGAGCCGACGTAGACCACGCGCAGGCCCTCGCGCAGCCCCTCGGCGAAGAAGGCGACGACGCGGCGGCGGTACTCCGCGACGTCGTCGTGGAGGACGCAGACGTGACCTCGTGCACCACGGCTCCGGACGGAGCCGGCGTGACCCGATCCGGGCACGCGTCCACGCTACGCCGCACGACCCCGGCCGGCCTCCCGGGTCGGGGCGTGCAGCGGGATCGCCTGCGCGATGGCGGCCGTGCCGGCGTCGTCAGGGTGCAGGCGGTCGCCGCACTCCCCGCTCGTGCGGATCCGGTCGTCGACCGCTCGGCGCTCGGCCTCGTCCTCGAACTCCCGGGGCACCGGACCCTGGGGACAGCGCGCCGCGGCCGTCAGGGCACCGGCCCTGGTCCGCCGACCGGCCCGAGTTCGAGTGCGCCGTCGTCGGTGACCACGACCGGGGGGGCCGCTCCCTCGCTGACCCGGGTGAGGACGTCGGCCAGCCACGCGGTGTCGGCCGGCCCGGCGCGCTGCAGCCGCAGGTGTCTGGTCTGCAGCGGGACCATGCGCAGCGCGATCAGCCGGCCGGTGCCGGCCTCGAGTCGCACGAGGTGGAGCAGGCGCAGGTCGGGGCGGTGGCGCTCGTGGCCGCCGATGCCCTCGTAGTCGTCGACGAGATCACCGCAGCCGTAGAGCACCAGCCGGCCGCGGTAGACCTCGAGCGCGCGCGGATGATGCGAGGAGTGCCCGTGCACCACGTCGACCCCGGCGTCGATCAGCCGGTGCGCGAAGCGGCGGTGCCGGTCCGGCACGTCGTCGCCCCAGTTCGACCCCCAGTGGATCGACACGACGACGGTGTCCTCCGGGCCGCGGACCCGGTGCACCGCGGCGACGAGGTCGGCGGCCGCCGCGTCCGTGAGCTCGGTGAGCGCGACACCGGGACGGGAGACCGTGGCCGCCCAGTCCGGGGGGATGCCGCTGGACTCGGTGCCGACGGCGAGCACGAGGACGCGGTGGCCGTCCCCGAGCGGGAACTCCGCCGGCCGCCAGGCCCCGGCCGCGTCCCGGCCCGCCCCCGCCGTGCGCAGCCCGGCCCGGCCCAGGACGTCCAGGGTCTCGAGCAGGCCGCGGGAGCCGAAGTCGCCGACGTGGTTGTTCGCCAGCACGCAGACGTCCGGCCGCACGACCGACAGTGCCGGCACGTTGGCGGGGTGCATCCGGTAGTGCACCTGCTTGCCCGCGACGAAGTCGTCGCTGGTGGTGACGCTGGTCTCGAGGTTGACGATCCGCACGTCCGGCGCCGCCTCGTCGAGGAGGGCCAGGGCGTCCCCCCACGGCCAGGTGGGGTCGACCGGTCGCGGCACCGGCCCGTGGACCCGCTCGGCCAGCCGGACGTAGTCGCGCGCGTCGCGGAGCACCGACTCGGCGAGGGTCGGGTCGCCGGGGTGCGGCAGCAGCTGGTCGATCCCACGGCCGAGCATCACGTCACCGCTGACGAACAGCGAGATCTCCCCGCGCATGCGGTCCTCCCTCGCGCCCGCCGTCCCGGCCGGGGACGGCCTCCCCCTGAGCCTCCCGCCCCCGACCGGCGCGCACGAGGGGGCAACGGACCCTCGGGGCAGGACCCGTGACCGGTCGCGTCGCAGCCCGTCCGGCACACCGGCGGATGCCGACGTCGCGCTCCGCGCCCGGAGGGGCGGGACCGGGGCTATGCTCCCGGCCCACCGACGGCGGCGAGGTGAGCCATGCGGGAGATCAACACCGTCCTGGAGGGCCTGTCCTACCTCGAGTGCCCGCGCTGGCACGAGGGTCGGATCTGGGTGTCGGACTTCTACACCCACCAGGTGCTCTCGGCCCGTGAGGACGGCAGCGACCTCCGGGTCGAGGCGGAGGTGCCGGGCCAGCCGTCCGGACTGGGATGGCTGCCCGACGGCCGGCTGCTGGTCGTCTCCCAGCACGACGCCCGGCTGCTGCGCCGCGAGCCCGACGGATCGCTGGTGACCCACGCGGACCTGTCCGCGCACGTCACCGGCGAGCCCAACGACATGGTCGTCGACGAGCAGGGCCGCGCGTTCGTCGGCAACTTCGGCTTCGACCTGATGGCCGGCGCACCGGTCGAGCCGGCCGTCCTGCTGCGCGTCGACCCCGATGGGGCGGTGACCCAGGTGGCCGACGACGTGTGGTTCCCCAACGGCAGCGTGATCACCGACGACGGCGTCCTGCTGGTGGACGAGACGTTCGGCAACCGGGTCACCGCGTTCGACGTCGGCGCCGACGGCTCGTTGGGGAACCGGCGGGTGTGGGCGTCGTTCGGTGAGCTGCCGACCGATCGCGCCCTGCAGGCGGCACTCGGGCAGCTGGCTGTCGCGCCGGACGGTTGCGGCCTGGACGCCGAGGGAGCGCTGTGGGTCGCCGACGCGCTCGCCGGGCGGGTGCTGCGCATCCGGGAAGGCGGCGAGATCCTGGAGGAACTGCCCGTCGGCACCGGCGTGTTCGCCTGCATGCTCGGCGGGGACGACGGCCGCACGCTGTTCCTCTGCACCGCGCCGGACTTCGACCGCACCGCGCGGAGTGCCGCGCGCGAGGCGCAGCTGCGCTCCTGCCGGGTCGAGGTGCCGCACGCCGGCCGCCCGTAGTCGGAGCACCCGTTCCAGACCTCGGAAGTCCGCGACACCGTCGTCAGCACAGGGGGAAGAGCATGGACGTCTCGGTCGCCTTTCCGACCGCGTTGGACTCACACGAGAACATCGCCCTCGCGGAGGAGCTCGGCTACGCGCGGGCGTGGCTGTACGACACCCCGCAGAACAGTCCCGACGTGTGGATGTGCCTGGCGCTCGCCGCGGAGCGCACCACCCGCATCGGCCTCGGGCCCGGCGTCCTGGTCCCCTCGCTGCGGCATCCCATGGTGAACGCCGCAGCCACGGCGATGCTCGCGGCGCTGGCGCCCGGCCGGGTCGAGGTCGCCTTCGGGACCGGGTTCTCGGGGCGTCGGGCCATGGGCTACGGGGCCGTCACGTGGTCGTTCATGGCGGAGTACATCCGGGCCTACCAGGGGCTGCTGCGCGGGGAGGTCGTCGAGTGGGAGGGCGCCCGGATGCAGATGCTCCACCCGGCCGGTCACGCGCCGGCGCGACCGATCGACGTGCCCGTCCTGATCAGCGCCCTGGGCCCGAAGGGCGCCGGGGTCGCCCGGGAGCTGGCCGACGGCCTGTACGCCACACTGCAGCTCCCCGACTTCGCGCGGGAGTTCTCGAGGGTCTCGTACCTGGCCTGGGGCACCGTCCTCGACGAGGGCGAGGACCCGACCTCCGAACGGGTCCGCCTCGCGGGCGGTCCCGGCACCGCGCTCGCGTGGCACGGCGCGTACGAGTTCGGCGGACAGGCGGCCGTGGCCGGGCTGGCAGGCGGGGAAGCCTGGAACGAGGTGGTGGACCGGACCCCGGAGGAGCTCCGGCACATCGCCGTGCACACGGGTCACTGCGTCGAGCTCAACGAGGCCGACCAGGCGGCGTGGGACGCGGGGGGCTCCTCGTTGCTCGGGTCGACCACGCTCAGCGGGACGCGGGAGGAGGTCCGCGGCAAGCTCGGCGAGCTCGCCGAGCGCGGCGTCACCGAGATCGTCTTCCAGCCGTGCGGACCGGACGTCCGCCGTGAGCTCGAGACGTTCTTCGAGGTCGCCAGCCGCGCCACGACCGCCGTCGGTACCTGACGACCGGTGGGGACGGCGGAGCTCCGCGAGCGTTTCGCCTCCGCCGCTGTCGCCCGCCTGGCGACGGTCCGCCCGGACGGTGCTCCTCACCTCGTCCCGGTCGTGTTCGCGACGTCCGGCGACACCGTCTGGCTGGCCGTCGACGCCAAACCCAAGCGGACGACGCGGCTGCAGCGGCTGACCAACCTGCGCCACGAGCCGCGCTGCGCCCTGCTGGTCGACCACTACGAGGAGGAGTGGAGCCGGCTGTGGTGGGTGCGCGCCGACGGTGTCGGCGTCGTCGTCGACGATCCGGGCACCGGCCACCCGGGCCTGGCCGCACTCGTGGAGCGGCATCCCCGGTACCGTGCCCAGCCACCGGCCGGCCCGCTGGTCGTCGTCAGCGTCGAACGCTGGAGCGGGTGGTCGAGTACGTGAGAAGCGACGAGGCCGAGGGCCACCGCTGTCGCGGTGGCCCTCGGCCTCGTCGTCGACCGGAGTCCCGGCTGCTCGCCAGGGCCTCGGGGGTGGGTGGAGGTGGCGGGAATCGAACCCGCGTCCTTCGACGCAGAACCAGGGCTTCTCCGAGCGCAGTCCGCTGCGTCTCTGCTCGGCCCCACCGATCCCACGGACGGGTCGGTGTGACGGGCCCAGTCACTGTTCGGTGTCCCGTGCGCGCCCGTGACCGGCGCACACGGTGAGTCATCTAGCTGATGCCAGGATCCGGGCCGATGACGAACCCGGGCTGACAGACTCGCCTAGCTGCTGTCAGGCAGCGAGAGCGAAGTCAGTGCGCTTATCAGCGGCACTTGTGAGTCGCAACGCATGGTTAACGAGGTCATCGTTGCCTTCCTCGGCTCGCTTCCCCTGGTCGAACGACCGAAGTCGAGACCATTCACCCCCTGTGTAGTTGTGCACCCATCGTAACCGCGCCGGCCACCGGGTTGTTCCCTCGGCGTCCTGGCGCGTTGACCATCGGGTGCCTGCCGCTCGACACGCCGGGCGACGGCGTGTCGTCGTGCAGGCAGCCGATGATCGACAGGCCGGCCCGGGCCGCTAGATCCAGTCGCGGCGCTTGAAGACGGCGTACAGCGTCAGGCTCACGCCCAGCATCAGCACCAGCGCGAACGGGTAGCCCAGGTGCCACGACAGCTCGGGCATGTCGTCGAAGTTCATCCCGTAGACCGTGCCCACCAGCGTCGGCGCGAACAGGATGGCCGCCCACGCGGAGATCTTCTTGACCTCCTCGCCCTGCGCGATCGAGGCCTCGGTGAGCTCGCGGATCTCGTCGTTCTGCCGCTGCGCCACCAGGGTCGCGTTCACGGTGAGGATGTCGCGCAGCTGCAGCCGGAACGCCTCGATGCGCTCGTTGACCTGGGTGACGTGGTCGGCGACGTCGCGCAGGTAGCTGCGCAGCTCCTCGTCGACGCCGTACTTGTCGAACCCGGCGGTGATGGCGGCGAGGATCCCGGTCAGCGGCTGCGCGGCGCGCTGGAACTCCAGGACCTCCTGCGACAGCTCGTAGATGCGCCGCGAGACGCCGGGGTCCCCGCGGAAGACCTCGGTCTCGATCTCGTCGATGTCGTTGGCCAGGCCCGCGACCACCGGCGAGTACCCGTCGACGACGGCGTCGAGGATCGCGTACAGCACCGCCTCGCTGCCCTTGGCCAGCAGCGCCGGCTCGCTCTCCAGCCGCCGCCGCACGCGGGCCAGGTCCGGCGACTCGGCGTGCCGGACGGTGATCGCGAACTGCCGGCCGAGGAACAGGTGCAGCTCGCCGAACTCGACCTCCTCGGCCGCGTCCAGGTACCGCGCGGCCTTGAGGACGACGAACAGCGTGTCGCCGTAGCGCTCGAACTTGGGCCGCTGGTGGGCCTGGATGGCGTCCTCGACGGCGAGCTCGGGCAGGTCGTACTGCTCGGCCAGCTCCCCCAGCTCGGCGGGCACGGGCCGGTAGAGGCCCAGCCACACCAGCCGGTCGTCGAAGCCCTCGGTCAGCCAGTCGTGGCTCTCCTCCGCCGACGGCGGGGTGGCGATGCGCCGGCCGCTCGCGTAGACGGCGTTGTCGACCAGGCGCGACTGGCGCTCGGGCTGCGGCGGCGCCGGCGGCGGGGTCGGCACCGGCCGGAGCACCTGCGGCCGCGGACGGCGGCCGAGGGTGGACAGGGCGGTGAGGGGCGCGAGGCGACGGTCGGCCATGACGGGCTCCCGGGGGACGCTGGGTGGCGGGACTCAGCGGAGGCCCTCCACGCGAGCGCTGCCCCGGCGCGCGCGGCGCGACCGGGACCTAGGCGGGGAGGGCCTCGGGACTGGGACTGGGGGGCTCGCTGCGCACGGCTCGCCCTCCTCCCCGTCGACCGGCACCCGCCAGCACGCGGGCCGTCGTCCATCGTGACACGTCCCCGCGTGCCCGGGCTCGCCGGAGAGGGAGACTTCCCTCTCCGTTCACCCGTCAGACGTTGAGGACGAGGTCCACCATCACCGGCAGCAGGACCACGATCAGCAGTGCGCCCAGCACGTCGAAGGAGATCCCCGAGCGGATCATCTTGGTGATCGGCACGACGCCGGAGCCGTAGACGATGGCGTTCTGCGGCGTCGACACCGG
Organism: Geodermatophilus sp. SYSU D00684; assembly: GCF_054050455.1. Taxonomy (NCBI): domain Bacteria; kingdom Bacillati; phylum Actinomycetota; class Actinomycetes; order Geodermatophilales; family Geodermatophilaceae; genus Geodermatophilus; species Geodermatophilus sp. SYSU D00684. Next base: position 26,497 of record NZ_JBJGZI010000036.1, read on the forward strand.
CAGCATGAACCCGAAGGACGCCGCGAAGGTCGCCGCCAGGGCGGGCACGAACGGGTTGATGCCGGCGGCCACCGCCACCGGGATGATGATCGGCACGACGACCGCGGCCGAGGCGGTGTTCGACGTCGTCTCGCTGATGACGATCGCCAGGATCACCGCGAAGACCGTGATCGCGAACGTGCTGGTCAGGCCGAGCCAGTCGGCGGAGCTGTTGCCGATCGTCTCGGCCAGGCCGGTGTCGGCGAGCAGCGAGCCGAAGATGATCCCGGTGCCGAACAGCAGGATCGTGCCCCAGTCGATCTTCGCGGCGTCGGACCAGTTGAGGGTGAACTCCCGCCGCTTCCAGTCGGTGGGGAGCAGGAACAGCAGCGACGCCCCGAGGACGGCGATGACGCCCTCGTCCATCCGGTCGCTGATCGTCGTGTAGAGGTCGGAGTCCGTGCCGGCGGTCAGCGCGATGACGCCGGGGAAGATCCAGCACGCGACGGTGATGCCGAAGGCGGTCAGCGTGTTCTTCTCCGCCCGCGAGACGGGGCCGAGCTGCGCCCGCTCCTGCCGCACGTACTCGTGCACGCCCTCGATCCGCTTGATCTCGGGGCGGTTGAGCAGCAGCAGGACCGCGGCCAGCGCGACGAACATGAGCGCGCAGATCGGCAGCGCCATGAGCATCCAGTCGAGGAACCCGATCCGCTCCCCCGTCGCCTCCTCGATCAGCCCGCGGCCGATCAGGTTCGGCGGCGTGCCGACCGGGGTGATCAGCCCGCCGACGCTCGCGCCGTAGGCCAGCATGAGCATCAGCGCGACGCCGACCCGCAGCCGCAGCGGGTCGAAGTCCGGCCGGACCAGCCCCTTGTCCTGCATGAGCTTGGCGATCACCGAGAGGATGCCGATCGCCGTGGGCAGCAGCATCGCCACGGTGGCGGTGTTGGAGACGAACGCCGACAGCAGCGCGGTGATCAGCCCGAACGCGATGATCACCCGCGCCGTGGAGGCGCCGACCCACTGCATCGACAGGATCGCCATCGCGAACCGCCGGGCGACGCCGTGCTTGAGCATCGCGGCGGCCAGGATGAACGCGCCGATGAAGGTGAACACCGTCGTCGAGCCGAGCGGCGCCACCGCGTCGTCGGCCGGCACCACCCCGAGGACGACGATCGCGCCCACGCCGATGAGGCCGCCCACCGGGATGGGCACCGGCTCGGTGATCCACAGGACGATGACGCCGAGCAGGACCGCGGCGAGCAGGTGCTGGTCCCGGGGCAGGTCCAGCGGCAGGAACGCGAAGACGATCGTCACGACCGGGGCGAGGAACAGCCCGACGGTCCGGCGGCCCTTCTCGAAGCGCTCCTCGGCGGGGCTCAGTTCCTGCTCGCCGAGGCTGCGGTAGGTGGCGTGGCCGCGGAAGGCGGCGTCGACGTCGGTGCGCTGCGGAGGACGGTCGGTCGTGGTCATGACAGCTCCCGAGGATGTGACCTAGGGCACACCATAGGGAGAACCGGGTCAGCCCGGAACCTCCCCGTCCGGCGGCGGCACCTGCAGCGCGACGAGGAACCGGGCGACCATCGCGTAGCCGGCCACCAGGGCGGTGAGCTCGACGACCCCGCGGTCGTCGAGGTGGGCGCGCACCGCGGCGAACACCGGGTCGGGGACGGTGACGGCGCGGGCCGAGGCGTCGGTGAACGCCAGCACGGCGGCCTGCGCCGGCGTCCACACCGGCTCGGCGGTGGCGTCCTCGGCGCGCAGCACGCGCAGGTGCAGGTCGGTCAGCCCGGCGCGGCGGGCGATCGGCTCGTGCGCGGCCCACTCGAACGTCGCGCCGGCGAGGACGGCGACCCGCAGGACCACCAGCTCCCGCAGGTCGGCGGGGAGCGTGGTGCCGCCGCGCAGCGCGCCGAGCAGCGCGTTCCAGCCCTCGGCCACCGGCGGGCTGTGCAGCAGCAGCCGGTCGAGGGTGGACAGGACGCCGCCGCGCCGGGCGCGCAGCAGGTCCGCGGTCGGCCCCTCGCCGGGCGCCTCGGGCAGCCTCGGGGTCACCGGCCGGCGAAGACGCCGGAGGGGTAGGCGCCGTTGGCGACGAGCGTGGCCGACATCCGCTTGCCCAGCTCGACCACCCGCGCCGTCCGCTCCGGGCCCAGGTGCGCCCACGGCGTGGTCCCCAGGGCGTCGGTCTCGGCCTCGAGGTCGGCGCGCAGCCGCTGCCCGGCCTCGGTGAGCCGGTCGCCGTCGAGCAGGCCGCGGTCGGCCAGCCGCGCGGCGGCGGCGGCCCAGTCCTCGTCGCTCCAGCCGCGGGTGGCCTTCGCCGACGCGGGCAGGAACCCGCGGCCGGTGGCGGTGTGGGTGACCAGCGCCTCCAGGCCCGACAGGCCGTGGCGGAGCAGGACGGCGACGTGCCCGTCGCCGCGCCACTCGCGCAGCAGCGACGCGGCGTGCCAGAGCCGGGTGACCGGGTCCTCCGGCCAGGGCAGGTCGGCGTGGCCGGCGTACAGCGGGCGCCCCTCGGCGGGGAGCACCGAGCAGGCGTCGGCGAGCAGGTCGCCGAGCTCGGTGACCTCCGGGGCGGCCGCGGCCTCCTCGCCGCCGAGCAGCCGGGTCAGCGAGGCGCGGGCGGAGGCGAACCGGGCCTCCACCACCTGCGCGGGCGAGGCCAGCGTCCAGGCCCGCGGGATGTGGCGGGCCACGATCGCCGGGGAGAAGTTGGAGAAGGTCGCCGTCACCACGCCCGGGCCGACGGCGCCCATCGGGGCCGCCCGGCCGGCGAAGTAGACCATCCGCCCGGGCCGCAGGCCGATCGCCGTCAGGTGCTGTTCGGTCTCCGGCACGAAGTACACGTGGTTGTGCAGCGGCTCGACGGCGCGGTGCGCGCGGCCGACGAGGGCGGGGTCCAGGACGGGCTGATCGGCGGTGACCATGCCGGCGACCCTAGCGAGCGGTCCGGGCCGCCCGGCGGTAGAGCAGGTACTCGCCGTCCTCCCCCGCCGGCGCGAAACCCGCGGCCTCGTACAGGGCGCGGGCGGGGTTGTCCCGGTGCACGCCGAGCCGGACCTCGGCGTGCCCGGCGGCCGCGGCGTCGGCGGCGCACGCCTCGAGCAGCCGCCGTCCGTGGCCGCGCCGGCGGAACGGCGGCAGCACCTGCACGGTCACCACCAGCGCGGCCCCGTCGTCGGGGGTCCACATGACGAACCCGGCGGGCTCCCCGTCCACCTCGAGCACGGTGGTGCGGGCCAGGTCGGCCCGCCACAGCGCCCGGTTGCGGTCCAGCGCGGCGGTCCAGGCCGCCTCCTGCGCCGGCTCGACGTCCCGGACGTACGCCCGCTCGGCCGCCTCGACCAGCGGCAGGTCCGCCTCCCGCGCCGGGCGCGTCACCCGGCGACCGGCGGGACCGGGAACGCCCAGGCGTGGTGGGTGCGGGCGACCCGGAAGCCGACCCGCTCATAGAGGGCGAACGCGCCGGTGGTGTTCTCGGTGTCGACGTCGAGGCGGGCCGCGCGGCAGCCGTCGGCCGCGGCGCGGTCGAGCGCCGCGGCGATGGCCGTGCCCGCCACGCCGCGCCCGCGGGCGCCGGGCAGCACGCCGATCTGGCCGAGGTGGACGGTGGGGATGCCGGTGGCGCGGGTGTCGGCCTCGTAGACGTAGGCGAGGACGTACCCGGCGACGGCGCCGTCGCCGTCCAGCGCGAGCACCGAGAGGTCGGGCCGGAACGCCTTCACGCCGGTGAACCAGGTGCGCCAGGCGGTCTCGTCGCGCTCGGTGGAGCCGTGGTGCTCGGTGAACGCGGCGTTGTGCGCGCGGCGCACCTCGTCGTCGCGGTCCCAGGTGAAGGGCGCCAGCTCGATCCCGGCGGGCACGTCGACGGCGGGCAGCCCGTCGAGCGGGCGCTCCATGGTGGCGAACAGCCGCTCGACCGCGAAGCCCCGGCGCTCCAGCAGCCGCTCCAGCGAGGTCATCGCGGGCCAGGCGCCGGCGACGAGCCGGCCGGGCAGCCCGGGCGGGGCGAACGCCGCGTGCTGCGCGGTGCCGCGGCGCACCTGCCAGTCGACCAGCGCCCGGCCGATGCCGCGCCCGCGCCAGTCCGGGTGCACCCGGCCCTCGGTCCAGACGCGCAGCGCCTCGCGGCCGCCGCGCTGGGAGATCGACGTCGCCCAGGCCACCAGCCGCCCGTCCCCGGTGACCACGGCCCGGCCGTCGGAGGGCAGGTCGACCAGCTCGCGGCCCCACCACTCGGCCAGGTCGCCGGCGTCCTCGTGCTCGCCGGTGTCGTCGACGGCCTCGGCGGCCGCGAGCAGGTCGGCCGCGGCGGGGGCGTCGTCGAGGCTGAGCGGGCGGGCGGTCAGCCCGCCGGGCAGGCCGGTCACGTCGGCGGGGAGCACGTCGGTCACGGGCGGTCAGGCTAGGCGGGCTCCCCCGCCGCGGGCGACCGGGTTTCAGACCCGCACGAACAGGCAGAACGGGTGGCCGGCGGGGTCGGCGTAGACGCGCACCCGCTCGTGCGGGTCGTCGTAGCCGCCGATCCGGCGGGCGCCGGCCTCCTCGGCGAGCGCGCAGGCCGCGTCGAGGTCGTCGACCTCCAGGTCGAGGTGGACCTGCATCTGCTGGGTGCCCGGCTCCGGCGGCCACACCGGCGGCACGTGGTCGCGCTCGAGCTGGAAGGACAGGCCGGTGCTCCCGTCGTCGGGGCGCAACGTGGCCCACTCGGCCTCGTCGTCGCGGACCGGCCAGCCGAGCAGCCGCTGGTAGAAGCGGGCCAGCCCGCGCGGGTCCGGCGTGCCGAGGACGGGGGCGGTCAGCCGGATCACCGGGCACCGATCCCGAACAGCCGGGCGCCGTTGTCGTGCAGCACCGCGCGCAGCCAGTCGTCGCCGAGGTCGAGGCGGGCCAGCGCGGCCAGCTGCTCGGCGTAGGGATACGGGATGGACGGGAAGTCGCTGCCGAGCAGCACCTTGTCCCGCAGCGCGGCCAGCCGCGGCAGGTCGGCGCGGTCGAAGGGCATGAGCCGCTCGGTGAAGGCGGTGGCGAACATCGTGGTGTCCAGGTGCACCCGCTCGTACCGCTCGGCGAGGTCGAGGAAGTCCCGGTACTCGGGCATGCCCAGGTGCGCGATGACCAGCTGCAGCCGCGGGTGGCGCTCGAGCAGGCCGGCCGCGGGCCCGGGGCCGGTGTGCTCGCCGCGCAGCGGGCCGGAGCCGCAGTGGATGACCACCGGCGTCCCGGTCTCCTCCAGCCGCGTCCACACCGCGTCCAGCAGCGGGTCCCGCGGGTCGAAGGCGCCCACCTGCACGTGCACCTTGAACACCCGCACCCCGCGGTCGAGCGCCTCGGCGACGTAGTGCGGCGCCTCCGGCTCGGGGAAGAACGTGGCCGAGCGCAGCACCTGCGGGTGGGCGTCGGCGAACTCCGACGACCAGTCGTTGAGCCAGGTGGCCATCCCCGGCTTGTGCGGGTACGGCAGCGTCGGGAACGCCCGCACGCCGAGCCGCTCCAGGACCGCGAGCCGCTCGACCTTGCGCAGCCGGTAGTGCACCGGCCAGCCGGTGCCGTAGTGCGTGTCCGCCGCCTCGAAGTACGCCCACACCTTGGCCTGCACCCGTGGCGGCAGGAAGTGCACGTGCACGTCCACCAGGCCGGGCAGGCCGAGCTCGCGCCAGAACCGCGGGACGTCGTCGTCGTCGACCGGTGGATCGCAGCTCACCCGAGCGAACGTAGCGCCGGCCAGGGAACCGGGCTCACCGGTGTCCGGCGACGGCCGCGCAGGTCGCCAGCTGGTAGACCTCCCGGAGCTGCTCGAACAGCTCCGGCGCGGTGTCCGGGGTGAGCTGCCCGGTGACCGAGACGGTGACCGTCCGGGCGCCGTCGGCGGTGGCGGCGGCGAACTGGGTGTAGCCGGCGGTGTTGCCGGTGTGGCCGTAGACGGTGCCGCAGCGGGTGTCGTACCGGAACAGCCCGAGCCCGGCGGAGTTGCGGCCCGGGCCGGGCGGCTCCGACGACCCCGGCCGGAAGGTGAACTGCTCGACCCGGGTGGCCGGGTCGGTGAGGTCGCCGCGGACGTGGGCGCCGACGAAGCGGGCGAGGTCGGCGGGGGTGGACACGACGCCACCGGAGGCCCACGACCAGCCGGCGGCGATCGCGGTGCTCACGTCCTCGGGCGGCTGCTCGGAGACGTCGTAGCCGTGCAGGTACGGGCTCGGGAGGTCCGACCCGACGGGGAGGCCCGTGGCGGTCAGGCCGGCGGGCCGGAGCACCAGCGCGGCCAGCACGTCGGCGTAGGGGCGGCCGGTGGCCGCCTCGACCACCAGGCCGGCGAGGACGTTGTCGGAGTTGGAGTACCGGTACTCCGTGCCGGGGGCGAACAGCAGGGGCTCGTCCTCGACGTACGAGAGGAGCTCCCGGGGCGGCGGCGGGTCCTGCAGCGACGCCAGCAGCGCGTCGACGAAGGCCTCGCTCCGGCTGAAGTCCGGGATGCCGCTGGTGTGCCCCAGCAGCTGGCGCAGGGTGACCGCCTGCCAGGCCTGCGGCAGGTCCGGCCGCCAGGTGCCGACGGGCTCGTCCAGGGAGAGGACGCCCCGGGACACCAGGGCCAGCACCGTGGCGGCGTCGTACGCCTTGGCCACGCTGGCGACCCGCATGGCGTCCCCGGCCGCGGGCGGGCGCCCGGTGGCGAGGTCGGCCACGCCGGCGGCGAGGACGTCGAGGTCCCCGTCGCGGCCCAGCGTCACGACCGCCCCGGGCGGGCCGCCGGGCTGCTGCACGAGGTCGGTGAGCGTGGCCTGCAGCTCCCCGGCGTCCGGCGCCGTGCCGGCGGCCGCCGTCGCCGGGACGCCGGCCAGCGCCACCGCCGTGACCAGCGGGACCAGCAGGGACAGGAGATGCCTGGTCCGGGGCATGCGCGCAGGCTTCCCCGCGTCCGTGCTCCCCGGAAGGCCGCTGCCCGGGGAGCCGGCCGCCACGCCGGGTGCGCTCAGCGGAGCGTGACCACGACCTTGCCCCGCACGTGCCCGCCGGCCACCAGGTCGTGGGCCTCCGCGGTGCGCTCGAGCGGGAACGCCCTGGCGATGGAGACCCGCAGCTGGCCGGCGTCGGCCATCCGGCCGAGTTCCTCGAGGTCGTGCCGCTCGGGCCGGACGAACACGTACCGCCCGCCCATCTCGTTGACCGCCGGGTCGACCACGCCGGCGATCCGGGCGACGTCGCGCACCTGCTTCGGGGCGTCGGTGAGCGCGTCACCGCCGTTGAGGTCGAGCACGGCGTCGACCGGCTCGGACAGCTGCGCGCTGATCGGCCCGGCCGAGTAGTCGAGCACCGCGGCGGCGCCGGCGTCGCGGAGGAAGCCGTGGTTGCGCGGGCCGGCGGTGCCGATGACGTGCGCGCCGAGCGCGACGGCGATCTGGACGGCGAAGAAGCCGACCCCGCCCGCCGCGCGGTGCACCAGGACGCGGTCCCCCTCGCCGACGTCGAGCGCCTCGGTGAGCGCCTGGTAGGCGGTCAGCCCGGCGAGCGGGAGCGCCCCGGCCTCGGCGAACGACAGCGACTCCGGCTTGCGCGCCACGCAGCGCTGCGGCGCGGGCACCAGCTCGGCGGCGGTCCCCCACTGCACGTCGTCGCGGCGCAGGTAGCCGAACACCTCGTCGCCGGGGGCGAGGTCGTGGACCGCGGGCCCGACCGCCTCGACGGTCCCGGCCAGGTCCCAGCCCGGCACGATCGGGAAGTGGTGCGGGAAGGCCCCGGCCAGGTGCCCCTCGCGGATGCCGACGTCGACCGGGTTGACCCCCGCGGCGTGCGTGCGGACGAGCACGGTGTCCGGGCCGACCGGCGGCTCGGGCAGGTCGTCGCGCAGGGTCAGGACGTCGGAGCCCCCGAACCGGTCGTAGGCGATCCCCCTCAACGCATGCCCCTCAACGGCGTCCCTTCACGTAGCGGCCGAACGCCTTCTGGATCTCCCGGCGCGAGTCGCGCTCGGCCAGGTCCTGGCGCTTGTCGTAGGCCTTCTTGCCCTTGGCCAGCGCGAGGGTGGCCTTGACCTTCCCGTCCTTGAAGTACAGGTCCAGCGGCACGAGCGTCAGGCCGCCCTCGCGGGTCTTGCCGATCAGCTTGTCGATCTCCGCGCGGTGCATGAGCACCTTGCGCTTGCGGCGCGGGGCGTGGTTGGTCCAGGTCCCCTGCGTGTACTCGGGGATGTGCACGTGCTGGAGCCACACCTCGCCGTCGTCGACGGTGGCGAAGCCGTCGACCAGCGACGCCCGGCCGGCGCGGAGGCTCTTCACCTCGGTGCCGGTGAGCACCAGGCCGACCTCGTAGGTGTCGAGGATCGAGTAGTCGTGCCGCGCCTTCTTGTTCTGGGCGATGAGCTTGCGCCCCTGTTCCCGCGGCATGTCCCCAGGTTACTGCCGGTGCCCGGCCAGGGTGATCTCGCGGCGGAGCTGCGCGTACGTGGGCGCCTGCACCGGCAGGAACGCCACCTCCCGCACCCGCCGGGCGGTGTCGCTGGCGGCCAGGTAGCCCGGCCCGCCGCTGACGGCCGACTCCAGCCGCACCGCCTCGGCGGCGGCGTCGAGGGCGGCCAGCCGCAGCCGGGCGAGGTCGCCGGGGCCCACGCCCACCCGGTCGCCGGCGAGGTCCTCCAGCCGCCGGGCGGCGTCGTCGCGGCGCTCGGACAGCGCGTCGGCGTCGGCCCGCAGGACGCCGGGGACGTGCTCGGCCGCCGCGGCCAGCGCGGCGTCGGCGACGCCGAGGGCGAGCGCGGTCTGCAGCAGCAGCATCGCCGGCCGGCACACCGCCATGAAGGAGGCGAGGTCGTCGGTGAGCACCCGTCCCGGCCCGACGGCGACGCCGGCGAGGTGCAGCCCGCCGGTGCCGGTGCCGTTGAGGCCCAGCAGGTCGTAGTGCCCGGTCGGCGTCACGCCGGGGTCGGTCAGCCGGAACAGCACGACGACGCGGCCCTCGTCCGGGGTGCGCGCCGGGGCGACGACGACGGCGTCGTCGAAGAGGTTGGACGCCCAGCCGACGGTGCCCGACAGCCGCCAGCCGGCGCCGTCGCGGGTGGCGGTGACCGGCAGCGTGCCGGTGCCGGCGAGGTCGGCGACCGCCGGGGCGAGCGCGGTGGCCCCCGGGACGGTGCCCGCCCGCAGCCCCGCGACCAGGTCGGGCTGCGGCTCCGGCGGCGGGCAGGAGCGCAGGTACTCGAGCACCATCCGCTGCGACCAGGCGGCGAACGCGGTGGCCAGCGACACCGACGCGAGCTCGCGGACCATCCGCACCGAGGCCAGCAGCGCCTCGGTCGGGTCGTCGTCGTCCCGCTCGAACGCGCCGATCGCGCCCAGCCGCCGCAGCGCGGGCCGCACGTCGGCCCGTCCGGCGTCGACATCCGCGGCCCGCCCCAGCGCCTCGCCCGTCGTCGTCATGGCCCGTCCCTACCCGCCACCGGCCCGCGACGCGCGAGATGCCGCCATCTCGTACGCCCCGGGGTCCGCGGGCGGGCGAGACGGCGGCATCTCGACGGAGGGTGGGCGCTACAGCCGGACGTACAGGCGCAGCGTCACGTAGGCGGCGATCGCGGCGAGGCCGACGCCGGCGGCGGCGATGATCGGGCTGATCGTGGCGATCGCGCCCCAGTCGACCGGCGGGATGATCCCGGCCTTGATCGGGCCGGCCAGCGTCTTGTCGACGAACAGCACCTTGGTCAGCACCAGGCCGCCGACGGCGAGCAGCGCGCCGATGAGCCCGGCCAGCGCCGCCTCGAGGATGAACGGCAGCTGGGTGTACCAGCGGGAGGCGCCGACCAGCCGCATGATGTTGGTCTCGTTGCGGCGGTTGAACGCGGCCAGCTGGATCGTGTTGGAGATCAGCAGCAGCGCCGCCAGCGCCTGGACCACCGCCACGGCGATCGTGGCGTTGCGGGCGCCGTTGAGCAGGCTGAACAGGCGGTCGAGGAAGTCGCCCTCGTCGCGCACCTGGTCGACGCCGTTCTGCCCGTTCGGGAACTCCGCGGCGATGACCTCGTAGCGCTCGGGGTTGACCAGCTCCACCCGGAAGCTCTCCGGCAGCGCGTCCGGCGGGGTGTTCTCGACCAGCTCGGGCTGCTGGGAGAACTGCTGCCGGAAGCGCTCGTAGGCCTCCTCCTTGGACTCGTAGATGAAGCTCTGCACCTCCGACGAGCCCGACAGCTGCTGCTCGATCGCGCTGCGCTGCTCGTCGGTGACGCCGTCGGCCAGGAAGATGGAGACCTGCACCTTGTCGTAGTAGATCTCCTTCATGTCGGAGATCATCCCGGCGATGAGCAGGCCGGTGCCCATGAGACCGAGCGAGATGGCCGTGGTCAGGATCATCGCGACCGTCATGGTCAGGTTGCGACGCAGCCCGGTGGCCACCTCGGAGAGGACGAAGTTGACGCGCATGGGTTCCCTGTCGTGAGGTGCAGGTCGTAGAGGGGGACGACCGTCAGCGGCCGACGCCGTAGACGCCGCGCGACTGGTCGCGGGTGATCTGGCCCCCGTTGAGCTCGATGACGCGACGGCGCATGGAGTCGACGATGTGGTAGTCGTGCGTCGCCATGATCACGGTGGTGCCGGTGCGGTTGATCCGCTCCAGCAGCAGCATGATCCCCTCGCTGGTCTCCGGGTCGAGGTTGCCGGTGGGCTCGTCGGCGAGCAGCACCAGCGGCCGGTTGACGAACGCGCGGGCGATCGCGACCCGCTGCTGCTCACCACCGGAGAGCTCGTGCGGCAGCCGGTTGGCCTTGCCGTCGAGGCCGACCATCTCCAGCACCTCGGGCACGACCCGCTTGATCGTGCGGTGCGGCTTGTTGATCACCTCGAGGGCGAAGGCCACGTTCTCGGCCACGGTGCGGTTGCGCAGGAGCCGGAAGTCCTGGAAGACGCAGCCCATGGTGCGGCGGAGCTTGGGCACCTGCCACTTGCTCATGCCGTTGAGGGTCTTGCCGTTGACGGTGACCGTGCCGCGGGTGGGGTCGTCCTCCTTGAGCAGCAGCCGGAGGAACGTCGACTTGCCGGAGCCGGACGAGCCGATGAGGAAGACGAACTCGCCCTTGTCGATCTCCGTCGACACGTCATCGAGGGCCGGCCGGGAGCTGGCCGGGTAGAGCTTGGTGACGTGTTGCAATTCGATCACGAGGCGCCACGGTACCTGCCCGGCGACCCACCATGGTCGGTTCGCGCGGAGACGCACCGGGAGCAGTTTCCCTGATCCGCTGCCCTACCCAGCGGGATCGCCCGGCGAACCGCTCCGCGGTGTGACCGACCTGACGCCTCAGCCGGCGGCGACGGTCTCCTGCTGGCGGCGCCAGCGGATGCCGGCCTCGATGAACGAGTCGATGTCGCCGTCGAGCACCGCCGAGGTGTTGCCGGTCTCCTGCTCGGTGCGCAGGTCCTTGACCATCTGGTACGGGTGCAGCACGTAGGAGCGCATCTGGTTGCCCCAGCTGGAGCCCTCGCCCTTGAGCGCGTCCATGGCGGCGCGCTGCTCCTCCTGCCGCCTGGCCAGCAGTCGCGCCTGGAGCACGCGCATGGCCGCCGCCCGGTTCTGGATCTGCGACTTCTCGTTCTGGCAGGACACCACGATGCCGGTGGGCAGGTGGGTGATCCGGACGGCGGAGTCGGTGGTGTTCACGCTCTGCCCGCCGGGGCCCGAGGACCGGAAGACGTCGATGCGGATCTCGTTCTCCGGGATGTCGACGTGGTCGGTCTGCTCGACGACCGGCAGCACCTCGACGCCGGCGAACGACGTCTGCCGGCGGCCCTGGTTGTCGAACGGCGAGATCCGCACCAGCCGGTGGGTGCCCTGCTCGACCGAGAGCGTGCCGTAGGCGTAGGGCTGCTTGACCGCGAAGGTGGCCGACTTGATCCCGGCCTCCTCGGCGTAGGAGGTGTCGTAGACCTCGACCGGGTAGCGGTGCCGCTCCGCCCAGCGCAGGTACATCCGCATGAGCATCTCGGCGAAGTCCGCGGCGTCGACGCCGCCGGCCTCCGAGCGGATGGTCACCAGCGCCTCGCGGGCGTCGTACTCGCCGTTGAGCAGCGTGCGGACCTCGAGCTCGTCGATCTCCTTGCGCAGCGCGGCCAGCTCGCGCTCGGCCTCGGCCGCGGTGGCCTCGTCGGACTCCTCCTCGGCCATCTCGTGCAGCACGCCGACGTCGTCGAGCCGGCGGCGCAGCTCCTCGACCCGGCGCAGGTCGCCCTGCAGGTAGGACAGCCGGGAGGTCAGCGCCTGGGCCGCCTCGACGTCGTTCCAGAGGTCCGGCGCGGCGGCCTGCTCCTCGAGCTCGGCCACCTCGCGGCGGAGCCGGTCGACGTCGAGGACGGACTCGATGCTCGAGAGGGTCGTGTCGAGTTCGTCGAGGACGACGGAGAAGTCAGCGGCCACGTCGATCCAGGGTAGTGCGCCGCCCGCGCGGTGGCGCCGGGCGCGCGGTCAGCCGATCCGCTCGGCCATCCACCGGGGGACGGCGTCCGGCGGCCGGGGGTGGTCGCGCAGCTCGGCGACCAGCGCCTCCCGCGGCAGCGGCGGGCCGTCGGGCTCGGCCTCGGCGTTGAAGATCGGCAGCAGCCGGCTCGTGGCCCGGTCGAGGGTCATGTCGGTCTGCAGCCAGGTGCCGCGCTCCGGCGTCCACATGACCCGCTTGAGCTCCTCGACGGCGGTCCGGACGGCGGCGGTCGCCGGCACCGGCACCGGCTCCCCGTCGGCGGACCCGGCGGTGAGCAGGTCGCGCCGGACGTCGCCGACCACCGTGGCGCGGTAGCGGACGCGGGCCGCGTCGGCCGGCACGGCGGCGAGCAGGGCGGCGCCGAGGTCGCGGAGGACGGCGGTGGTGTCGCGGGCGGGCGGGGTCACGCCCGCCATCCTCGCAGCGGCCGCCCGGGTGACCGGTCCGGCACCGGGTACCTCCCCTCGCATGAGCGAGCCGCGGCGCCGGCGCACCCGCGAGGAGTACGCGCGGGGCCTGCCCGACCACCACGACCCGACGGCGGGCATCGGCGGCGCGGCCCCGGCGCGGTCGGCGCTCACCCTCCGGCTGGTGCTGGCCGCCTTCGGGCTGGTCACCTGCACGGTGTTCGGCGTCCTGTGGTGGCGCACCGACCTGCCCACCTGGCCCGCGGTGGTGCTGTTCGTCCTCGCCGCGGTCGCGCTGGTCGACCTGGTGGTCGTCGCCCGCCGCAAGCTCCGGGGGGAGCCCGGCTGACGGCGGGAACGTGCGCGCGGTCACGGCGGTTGCAGCGCGACGTCGACCGCCGAGCGGGAGGAGCGCGGGATGCGCGCCGTCGTCTACGAGGAGTACGGGGAGCCCGAGGTCCTGCACGTCGCCGAGGTGGAGGAGCCGCACGCCGGGCCGGGGCAGGTGCGGGTCGCCGTCCGCGCGGCGGGCGTGAACCCGATCGACTGGAAGCTGGTCACCGGGCTGCTGGCCCGCGGCGACCGGCCGGCGGGGCCGACCGTGCCCGGCGCGGACGCCGCCGGGGTGGTGGACGAGGTCGGCGAGGGCGTGACCGGGGTGCAGGTCGGCGACGCGGTGTTCGGCCTGGGCCGGCGGACCGCCGCCGCGCACGCCGTCCTCACCGCGTGGGCGCCCAGGCCGCCGGAGGTGTCGTTCGAGGTCGCCGCCGGGCTCGGCGTGTCCGGGGAGACCGCCGTCCGGGTGCTCGACCTGCTCGGGCTGGACGCCGGCCGCACGGTGGTCGTCGACGGCGCGAGCGGCGGCGTCGGCATCGCCACCGTGCAGGTCGCCGTCAGCCGCGGGCTCGGCGTCATCGGGACGTCGTCGCCGGCCAACGCCGACTTCGTCCGCTCGCTCGGCGCGCTGCCCACCACCTACGGCCCCGGCCTGGCCGACCGCGTGCGCGAGCTCGCCCCCGGCGGCGTGGACGGCGCGGTCGACACCGCCGGGCGGGGGTCGGTGCGCGAGCTGGTCGCGGTCACCGGCGACCCCGGCAAGGTGGTCACCATCGCCGACTTCGGCGCCGGTGGGCTCGGCGTGCACGTGACGACGTCCAGCGCCGGCGCCGCGCCCCGGCTGGCCCAGGTGGCCGAGTTGGTGCGGCAGGGCCGGCTGCAGCTGCCGGTCGCCGGCGCCTACCCGTTCGAGCGGGCGGCCGAGGCGTACCGGCGCAGCCGCGAGGGCCACGTCCGCGGCAAGCTCGTCCTCGTGCCCTAGGGCTCGCGGGTCTCGGCGACCACCCAGCGCAGGTAGTCGGGGCCGCCGCCGAGCAGCGGCAGCGCGATGACGCACGGGACGTCGTAGGGGTGCAGCTCGGCGGTGCGGGCGACGATCGCCGGCACCAGGGAGGCGCGGGTGTGCAGCGCGACCCGGGCCTCCGGGTCGTCGTGCACCTCCCCCGCCCAGCGGTAGACCGACCGGATCGCGGCGAGCTGGTGCCCGCAGGCGGCCAGCCGCTCCTCCACCAGCGTCCGCGTGTAGCCGGCCAGCCAGTCGGCGTCCGGCCCGGTGACGACCACCTCGACGACGTCCACGGCGGCCATCCTCCGGGTGCGTGCGCCGCCGCGCGCCGGGTAGGGCCCGCCCATGAGCGACGACCTGACACTCCGGATCGACAGCGAGACGTACGTGCTGCGGCAGGGCGAGGAGGGGCTGCAGGTGGGCCGCCGCAACGGCGACGACGTCAGCTGGCTCGACGACGTGGACGCGGCCCTGCTGCCCGAGGACGCCCGCGCCGCGCTCGCCGAGGGCGACACCTCCAACGAGGCGCTGCGCACCGCGATCGGCGGCATCGTCCAGGCGGAGGTCGAGCGCGGCGGCTGACCCCGTGCGGGGCGGCCGCCCGGTCCCCCGGGCGGCCGTCCCGGTCAGCGGTACGCGTAGGGCGCGAGCGCCGGCTCCTCCGGCACGTCGGGCGCGTTGCCCGCGCCGTCGGCGGCGTAGGCCAGGAAGCGGGCGTGGTCGGTCGGGAAGGTGAGCGGGTCGACGCCGGGCTGGAACGGCTGCAGGCAGGTGGTCAGCGGGATCCGCGCGCGCACCGCCGGCCCGTCGTGGGTGAGCGCGTCGGCGACGATCGCGTAGCCGACGGCGTCGTAGCTGCCGATGGCGAAGTGGTCGGCCGCGTCCGCCGGGCAGACCTCCTGGACGGCGATGTTCGCGATGGCGCCGTCGCCGGTGCGCAGCGCCGAGCTCGGCGCGAGGAGGTTGGGGACGACGACCTCGTCGGCCAGCGTGTAGGCGACGGTGTAGTCGACGCCGGCGAAGGTCTCCGCGCCGCTGTTGAGCGCCTGCAGGAAGCGCGAGCCGATCGCCTGCTGGTGGAACGCCGGGTTGCAGTCCCCGCAGGTGACGCCGGAGAGCACGGTGCCGTGGTTGGACGGCGACAGGCCGACGACGTCGTCGACGAGGGCGCGGGTGTCGGGCCAGAACCGCAGCGCCCAGCGCGGCACCATCCCGCCCTGGCTCCAGCCGACGACGTCGACGTCGCGGCGTGACTGCTGGGCCACCGTGCGGATGGCGTGCACCAGGTACTCGCCGGCGACCTGGACGTCGCCGGTGGCGTCGAAGGGCAGCGTGACCGCGCACCAGCGCCAGCCGTTGCGGTCGAAGGCGCGGGTGTAGTTCCAGCCGAAGCCGACCTGCGGGTCCATGGTCGTGCCGGGCACCAGCAGGATCGGGTCCCGCGCCAGGCCGCGCAGGGAGCCGTTGCAGGACAGGCTCGCGTCGAGGTCGGCCCTCGGCACCGACAGCGGCGGGCCGGGCCGGTCGAGCGGGGCGAACCCGCCGGTGTCGACGGCGGGTGCGGACGCGGGGGCGGCGCTCGCGGTGCCGGTGCCCAGCAGGACGGCGGCGGTGGCGAGCGCCGCGGTCAGGGCGGTCAGCAGTCGGGACCTCGTCATCGACGGTCGCGTCTCCTCGCGGTTCGGGCGCGCACCGGTCACGCGCTCCTGGAACCCAACGAGCGGCCGTGCCAGGGGATGTGGCCCCCTGCCCGCGGCCCGTTGCGGGCCTGATGCGTTCCGGGTCCTCGGGCCCGCGGGATCGGGACCTCCGCCCCCGGTCCCGCCGTACCGGCCCGACCGAGTATCGGGACGGGCACCACCCGAGGCGCCCGGGCACCGGCCCCGCAGCCGGCCGACCGGAGAGTGGTCATGAGCGTCCTGGCGCAGGAGCGTCCCGTCGTCGCCGAGCAGCAGGCCCGGCCCGCGGCCCGCACCCCCGAGGTCTCCTTCTGGGAGCGCGGCTCGGTGTGGGCGCTGCTGGTCGTCCTGTTCGGCGCGGTCGTCTTCGGCGCCATGGTCGTGCTCACCGAGCTGGCCGGCGGTCCGGGCTACCCGTACTGACCGAAGGGGGCCCGCAGCAGGGCCCAAGGACCCTCCGCGGCGCCGGGTGGCGGTCCTAGCGTCGGTCCGGACGCCGATCACGCGGCGCCCGAGGCGCACCCCTGGGAGTCGCCATGACCGCCCCCGTCGAGCGACCGCCCGCCGCGGTCGAGCAGCCCGCCGTCGCCGGACCGCCCGCCGCGGCCGAGGAGGCCCAGCGGCCCTCCGACGACCGGGCCACCCCGCTCACCCCGGAGAAGCGCGGCATCGAGGAGCGCGGCTGGCTGCTGTTCGCGATCGTGATCACCTTCATCGCGCTCGCCTTCGCCGGGATGATCGTGCTCACCGCGCTGGGGGGCGGCACCGACTACGCGCCCTGGGGCGGCTGACCGCCCTCACCCCCACAGCGCGCCGTCGGGCGGCCGCACCGCCCGGCGGCGCACCTGCTCGCCCAGGCCGAGGACGTCGAGCGCGTCGAGCAGCACGTCCCGGCAGGCCGCGAACCGCTCGTCGCCGACCGCCGCACGCACCCGCGCGTCGACGTCGGCGCGGGTCTCCCGGGCCACCTGCACCACCCGCCGGCCGGCCGGCGTCAGCGCCACCGGGCGACGCCGCCGGTCGCTCGCGTCCTCCGCCGGCGCGACGTGGCCCAAGGCGGCCAGCTCCCCCAGCGTCTTCGACACCGCCTGCTGGCTGACGCCGAGCTCGGCGGCCATCTCCGTCGCGGTGGCCGGCCCGGCCAGCAGGCGCTGCACGAGGTAGCCGTGCCCGCGGCGCAGCCCGGTTCCGGCGAGCGCCCGCAGGACGGCGTCGTCGACGGCCGCGCCGAGCAGCGAGAGGACGGAGGCGAGGTCGGGCTCCGGGGGCCTGGACACACAACCATGGTTGTGCAACCTTGCGGCCATGACAACCACGACCCCGGACACGGACGTCGCCACGGTCGTCCGCCGCTACTACGCCACCGTCGCCGACCTCACCGCGACCGAGGACGACCTGCGCCCGCTGCTCCACGCGCGGCTGCGGGTGGTGGAGCACCCGAACGCCGTCACGCCGCGCGGCGCGGTCCGCGACCTGGAGGGGACGCTCGCCGGGTTCCGCGCCGGCAGGCAGCTGCTGCGGGAGCAGGTCTTCGACGTGCACGAGGTGCTGACCGTCGGCGACCGCGCCGCCGTCCGGGCCACCTGGCGCGGCACCGTCGGCGTCGACGCCGGCCCCTACCGCGCCGGCCAGGAGCTGCTCGCGCACGTGGCCGCGCTGCTCACCGTCCGGGACGGCCGGGTCGTCGACCACGAGACCTTCGACTGCTACGAGCCCCCGGCGTAGTCCGGTCAGTCCATCTGCCAGCCGGCCAGCGCCTCCGCCGTCGGGCCGAGGAACCACGCCAGGACGGCGACGCACGCCACGGCGACGGCGGCGTACGCGAGCGCCGTGCGCGGTGCCGAGCGGAGCGTCCGCCCGACGCCGAAGCCGCACGCCACCAGCACGCACGCCAGGGTCAGCGGCACGAGGGCCACGGACAGCACCCCGGCCAGGCGGATCCACCCGCCGACGTAGGGCACCGTCGCCGGCCACAGGTCCTTCGGGTCGTGGTGGCCGGCCGCGACCTCGGCCAGCGGCAGGTGGTGCAGGCCGTTGACGACGTACGGGACGACGCCGCCGAGCACGAAGACGAGGACGGCGCCGAGCGCGACGGCCCCCAGGCGGACGGCGCCGCGCGTCGTCGTCACCGCTCCTCGCCCTCCGCCCTCCTGCGGGGCGACAGGTCGAGCGTCTCGAGCAGGCGGAGCAGACGCGGCGAGATCGGGACCTCGGAGCCCTCGACGTACCGCGTGTACCGCCGGTCCAGCTCGTCCAGCACGCGGCGCTCCTCGCGGGCGTCGGCCATGTCCTGGCGGTCCCGATCCGTGAACCAGACGATCGCCACGGGTCCCCCTCGACCGGACGGCGGTTGCTGCCCAGGAGTAGACACCCGACGCCGGGCGGCAGCGATCCCGACGACGGCCGGCGTGGTCGCGACGGGGTCCTCGGGCCCTGTCCACCGGCGGGCCGGCCGGGACAGGGTGCTCGTGATGCGGTCGGCGCCGTCGGGGGCCGCCGGCCGACGCTCCCCCGGGGGACGAGAGGTCGCCGGATGCCGGATCTCCCAGCGGAACTCCTGGACCCGGACACGCCGCCGGACGTCGTCGTCGGCGACCGTCGTCAGGAGGCGGACGCCGATCCCACCCTGGGCATCGAGGTGCCCCAGCCGGTGGCCGGGCCACCGCCCGGCGAGCCGGCCCACGCCCTCGTCACGATCGGGGACTCACTCACCCACGGCATGATCAGCGGGGCCGTGCACCGGACCGAGCTGTCCTGGCCCGCCCTCGTCGCCCGGTGCCTGGCCACCCGGGTGACGGTGCCCTCCTACGGCGGCCCGCTGGGCGGGCTGCCGTTCAACATCGAGGGCGCACTGCGCCTGCTCGAGCGGCGGTTCGGCCGGCACGTCAACGGTCTGGAGGTGGTGGCCCTCCCGCTCGCGCTGCAGCGGCTCGCCGACCAGAACGAGGAGTGGTGGGAGAGCGGCCCGGGCAGCCGGCCACCGCGCACGGACCTCCGCTACGAGAACGTCGGCATCTACGGCTGGGACCTCCGGGACTGCCTGTCGTACACGGCCAGGCGCGCCACCGAGCGCATCGCGGCCCGCCCGCCGCGCGACGAGCTGCTCGGCGCCGTCCCCTCCAACGACAACGACATCGCGGCCCGGTCGGTCCTCGCGCCGTTCGGGGCCACGGCCACCCAGATCGACGCCGCGGCCGAGCACGGGCGGCGCGGCGGCATCGGCACGCTCGTCGTCGCGCTCGGCTCGAACAACGCCCTCCGGTCGGTGGTCGACAAGCAGGTCCGCTGGTCGGGCGCGGGCTTCGACGACGTCGGGAGGAAGGGTCCCTACAACGTCTGGCGGCCGGAGCACTTCGCCGAGGAGTACGGCCGCCTGGTCCGGAGGATCGAGGCGATCAGCGCCCGCCGCGTCGTCCTCGCGAACGTCCCGCACGTGACGATCAGCCCGATCGCCAAGGGGGTCAACCCGCGGGCACCCGGGCAGAAGTGGCGCCCCGGCTCGCGCTACTTCCCCTACTACACCGACCCCTGGGTCGACGAGGAGGACTTCCGGCCGGCGAAGCACCGCCACCTGACCCACCAGCAGGCACGGGCCGTCGACGCGGCGATCGACCAGTACAACGGCACGATCGCCGACGCCGTCCGCGCCGCACGCGGGCAGGGCCGGGACTGGTTCCTCCTCGACCTGTGCGGGATCCTCGACGGTCTCGCCTTCCGTCGCTTCGTGACCGACGACGACGCGGCCGCCCGCAACGACTGGCGCCCGTACCCCCTGCCGGCGCCCATCGCCCACCTCGACACCCGGTGGTTCCGCTCCGACGCCACCGGACGGCTGCAGGGCGGTCTGTTCGGGCTCGACGGCGTGCACCCGACGACCTCCGGCTACGGCATCATCGCGACGGAGGTCCTCGCGATCCTCGCCCGGGCCGGCCTCCCCACCCAGCCCGTCGACTTCGCCGGACTCCTGGCGGAGGACACGCTCAACGCGCAGCCGCCGGCCCTGATGACCACGGTGTTCGACCTCGCCGCGCCCTTCCTCACCCAGCTGGTCTCCCGGCCGACGGGGGCCACGCCCTGACCTCCCGCAGCGGGGCCGCGTCGCGGCAGGTCACTGCTGGGCCGCGAACCGCTCGTCGAGCAGGCGGTTGACGCAGGCCTCCGCCTCGTCGACGGCGCGGGCGTTCTCCCCGCTCGGGCACCGGTCCCACGAGGTGCGGGCGACGCCGAGCGCGATGTAGGCGACCGAGATGTCGAGGTCGATCTGGTCGATGCTGGTGATGGTCGGGCTCATCGCGACCTCCGCGTCCTGTGCCTGTGAGCTGCACGTTAGGTCGCAGGTGTGACAGTTCGGTTGCCCCGAGGACGCCGGCAGATGCCGATCCGTCCCATCCGGCGCCCCCTCCCCCTAGCGTCGCCACCGACCCCCGGAGGACGACGGAAGGCGATCCCATGACCGGTTCGACCACCCTCACGCGCGAGCGGGCCGACCTGATCGAGTCGCTGCGGCGGCACCGGGCCTTCCTGCGGTTCACCGTCCGCGGCCTGACCGACGAGCAGGCGACCCGGCGGCCGACCGTCAGCGCGCTGGACCTGGCCGGGCTCATCAAGCACGTGGCGGGCACGGAGGCGTCGTGGGTGCGCTTCGCCGAGGGCGGGGCCGAGGCGATGCTCCGCAACTGGGGGCCGGACGTCGTCAGCCGCCACTGGCACCTCGAGCGCGGGGAGACGCTGGAGAGCGTGCTGGCGGGTTACGAGGAGGTGGCGCGGCACACCGACGAGGTGATCGCCTCGATGCCCGACCTGGACGTCGACCACGAGCTGCCGCAGGCACCCTGGTTCGAGCCGGGCGCCCGCTGGTCGGCCCGGCGGGTGTTCCTGCACGTCATCGCCGAGACCGCACAGCACGCCGGCCACGCCGACATCCTGCGCGAGTCGATCGACGGCCAGAAGACGATGGGCTGACCCGCCCTCCCTCGAGACGACCGGGGCGGTCCTCAGCGGTCGACGTAGCGGTCGGTCTCGACGACGAACCGGCCGGTGGCGGTGTTGGCGTCGACGAACTCCGGCAGCAGCGGGATCCGCACGGTGACCGTGGCGCAGACGGAGAACTCCTCCCCCGGTGCGAGGGTGGGCGCGTAGGTAGCCGCCCCGCACTCGGCGCCCGCGGGGGCGAAGGACAGCCGCACGTCGGTGGCGTCCACCGACTGGTCGGCCACCGCCAACTGCGCGGCCCGCTCCGCCCGCGCCAGCCCGGTGGACACGTCGGGGGCGGTGGCCAGCGCGCGGCCGGCCTCCCGCGCGGCCGCGGTCGCGGCGAACACCCCGCGCTGCACCGCGGAGAACCCGGCGACGACGTAGACCAGCGGCACGAACACCACCAGCGCGACGAAGACGAACTCCACGACCGCCGACCCGCGCTCCCCCGACCCGAGCCGGGCGCGCAGCCGCCTCACGCGGCCTCCTCAACCGCGCGGCCGGTGACGTCCAGCGGCAGCAGGTCACCGAGACCGGCGAGCAGCGTCGGCACCGCGCCGCTGCAGCGCACGCTCACCAGCACCAGCCCGGTGTCGTCGACCTCCTCGGCCGCGGTGCACACCAGCCCCTCGGCGGTGCCGGCCGTCGTCGCCCGAGCCACCGCCTCCAGCGCCCGGCCGGTCGCGGCGTCGGCGGGCACGTCGGCGTTGGCCGCGTACCGGGCGCCCTCCTGCGCGCTCGCCGTCACCACGTTGCGGACGTGCACGTAGACGGCCACCTGCAGCACCGCCAGCAGCAGCACGACGACGAGCACCGACACCAGCACGAAGTCGACGACGGCGCTGCCGCGCTCCCCAGCAACCGGCTGGAACGGCCCCGCTGCAGGGGCCCGCCGCGGGCGTGCGAGCGGTGGGGGGCAGCGAGGTCCTTCCTCAGCCACCGTTCGTGACGGAGGCCAGCGCGTTCTGCACCGCCGACACGATCGCCTCGCGGAACGGCACGAGGATGGCCAGCACCAGCGCCGCCGTCATCACGGTGATCATCACCCAGCCGGGGACGTCGCCCCGCTCGGGATCCTGGTCCCGCAACCGCGCGGCCACCGCCGCCGTCAGGGTGAGCAGCCAGGCCAGCGCCCGCATCCGTCGTCCTCCTCCGTTGTGCACCGGCGCTCACCGCGCCAGCGAGACGATGCTGATCAGCCCCGGGAACAGGGCGAACAGGACGGTGACCGGCAGCACCAGGAAGACGACCGGCACCATCATGGCGATCTCCTTGCGGCCGCCCGCCTCGAGCAGCCGGCGCTTGCCGGCCTCGCGGACGTCGGCCGCCTGTGCGCGCAGCACCTCGGCCAGCGGGGTGCCGCGCTCGATGGCCACGAGCAGGCCGTCGACGAAGCGGGCCAGCGCGTCGACCGAGGTCCGGTCGGCCACCTGCTGCAGCGCCGCCGTCAGCGGGGCGCCGGCCCGCGCCCGCCCGAGCGCGCCCCCGAGCTCCCGGGCCAGCTCGCCGCCCGACAGCCGGGTGACCCGGGCGATCGCCGCGGCCGGCCCCTCCCCCGCCGTCACGGCCAGCGCGAGCAGCTCCGCGACGACCGGGAACTCGGCCAGCAGCAGGTCCTCGCGCCGGCGCACCTGCTGGGTCAGCCACCAGTCGCGGCCGAGCACCCCGCCGAGCAGCCCGGCCAGGCACAGCAGCGCCACCGTCAGCACGTTGACGCTGCCGGCCAGCAGCGCGCCGAGCGCCGCGAGCAGCGCCGCACCGAGCAGGCCGAGCCCGCCCCAGACGACCTGCTCGACGCGCAGGTCCTCCACCGTCTGGTCGCTGCCGAGCGCGTCGAGCCGGCGCCGGACGGCGGAGCGGCCGCCGAGCACGCGGTCGACGAACCGGGCGCCGTCGGTCACCACCGGGCCGAACACCCGGCGCGCGGCGGTGAGCAGGCCCGGCTCGGTCGCCGTCCCGAGCAGCCGCGACGGCGGCGGGGTGTCGTGCACGTAGGGCGCCAGCCGGTCGACCAGCCGGACCGAGCGGAACGGCGGCGCGAAGGTGACGACGAGCAGCACGCCGGCGGCGGCCGCACCGCCCAGCAGCATCCCGAGCAGCGTCACTGCGCCACCCCGCCGCTCCGCGGCCCGTTCGCTCCGCTCCTCGCTCGCGGGCGCTCGCTGCGGTGCTCGCTCACTGCAGCACCCGCACGTCCTGCGGCAGCCGCCCGATCCGCATCATCAGCCGGTAGGCCACCAGGCAGACCACGCCCCCGCCGAGCAGCAGCGCGGTGCCCAGCGGTGAGTCGTAGGCGGCCAGCGTCGTCGACTGGGTGGCCAGCAGCAGGAGCACCGCCCACGGCGCGGCGACGGCGAGCCGCGCGGCCTGCACGACCCAGCCCTGCCGGGTCTCCAGCTCGGCCCGGGCGCGGGCGTCCTCACGGAGGAAGCCGGCCAGCGTGCGCAGCACCCGGCCGAGGTCGCTGCCGCCGACCTCCCGGGCCACCCGCAGCGTCTCGACGATCCGGTCGCCCACCGGGTCGGCGAGGTCGGCCTTGAGCCGGTCGAGGCTCTCGCCGAAGCGGCCGGTGGAGCGGTGGTCGGCGGCGAACCGGGCGAACGGCGGGCGCAGCACCTCCGGGCCGCGGGTGGCCAGTGCCGCCAGCGACTCCGGCAGCGACAGCCCCGCCCGCACGGCCGAGGCCAGGTTGTCGACCACCTCGGGCCACACCTCGCGCAGGTCGGCCCGGCGGCGGGTGGCCAGCCGGCGCACCTGCACGTGCGGCAGGGCGGCGGCGAAGACGCCGAACGCGAGGCTGACCGTCACCGTGCCGGTGGTCAGCAGCACGACGACGAGCGCCAGCAGCCCGAGGCCGGCCTGCAGCGCGGCCAGTTGCGCCGGGTTGATCCCGGTGAGGCCCGCCTCGGCCAGCAGCCGCGCCCGCCGCCCGGGCCGGCGGGGCGTCGTCCTCCGCTGCGGCGCCCGCGGCCCGCTGCGCCAGACGAGCAGCAGGCCGACGCCGAGCAGCAGCCCGAGCAGCGCGCCGGTCAGCTCCACGCCGGCGTCCCGAGGAGCGCGGCCAGGTCGTACCCGGCGGCGGCGAACCGCTCGGCGTGGGGCGGGAAGCCCTCGGCGCGGACCAGCCGCCCGTCGCGGGTGGTGAAGACGTCGGCCAGCTCGATCACGCCGTCCTCGGCGCGGCCGGGCACCGCCACGACCTCCCGCACCCGGCGCTGGCCGGAGGCCTCGGTGGCCACGTGCACCACCAGGTCGACGCTGGCCGCGACCGTGGGGACGACGAAGGCGTGCCCGATGTTGTCCCCGGCCAGCAGCGGCAGCGTGCACATCTTCACCACGGCCTCGCGGGCGCTGTTGGCGTGCAGCGTGCACATCCCGGGCAGGCCGGAGTTGAGCGCGATGAGCAGGTCCAGGCACTCCTCCTGCCGCACCTCGCCGACGACGATCCGCGAGGGCCGCATCCGCAGCGCCTCCTTGACCAGCCGGCGCAGCGGGATCTCCCCGGCGCCCTCGAGGTTGGGCTGGCGGGTCTGCATCGCCACGACGTCGGGGAGTGGCACGCGGAGCTCGAAGACCTCCTCGCAGGTGATCACCCGCTCGCGCGCCGGGATCGCCGCGCACAGGCAGTTGAGCAGGGTGGTCTTCCCCGCCTGGGTGCCGCCGGAGACCAGCACGTTCAGGCCCGCGGCGACGGCGGCCTCGAGGAACCGGGCGGCCTGCGTCGTCAGCGTCCCGGCGGCGACCAGCTCGTCGAGGCCGTGCGCGCGCAGCACGAACTTGCGGATGTTGACCGCCATGTGCCGCCGGGTGATGTCCGGGATGACCACGTGCAGCCGGGAGCCGTCGGGCAGCACCGCGTCGACGAACGGCTGGCTCATGTCGATCCGCCGCCCGGAGCTGCGCAGCATCCGCTCGACCAGGTCGGCCAGCTCGCCGGCGCCGAGGATCGTCGTGGTCAGCTCGCTGCGGCCGCGCCGGGCCACGAACACCCGGCCCGGCTCGTTGACCCAGATCTCCTCGACCTCGGGGTCGTCCAGGTGCCGCTGCAGCGGCCCGAACCCGGCCACCCGGTCGAGCACGTCGCGCACCACCGACTCGGGGTCACCGATCGGCGGCAGCGCCGAGGACAGCGACCGCTCGGAGTAGTCG
>NZ_JBJGZI010000037.1:0-51116 GCF_054050455.1 Geodermatophilus sp. SYSU D00684
GCCGGGCCGTACGGTGGGCCGGCCGGTGTCGCCTCAGCCACCCGGACGGAACACCGCACGGACGCACCCGTCCTCCTTCTCCTTGAACATCCGGTAGCCCTTCGGCCCGTCGTCGAGCGGCATCACGTGGGTGGCGAGGTGCTCGGTCCGCACCTCGTCCCGGCTCATCAGGTCGAGGATCTCCGGGACGTAGCGGTGCCCGTGCTGCTGGGCGCCGCGCAGGGTGAGCGCCTTGTTCATCACCGCCCCCATCGGGAACTTGTCCACCAGGCCGCCGAACACGCCCAGCGCGAACACCGTCCCGCCCTTGCGGCAGGCGTAGATGGCCTCCCGGAGGGCGGTCGGCCGGTCCGACTGCAGCCGCAACTGCTGCTTGACCTGGTCGTAGAGGTACTGCGGGCCGTTGCCGTGCGCCTCCATGCCCACCGCCTCGATGCAGACGTCCGGACCGCGCCCGCCGGACATCTCCCGCAGTTCCGCGGGGACGTCGACCTGCTCGTAGTCGAGGGTCTCCGCCCCGATGTGCGTGCGGACCTGCTCGAGCCGGTTGTCGTACCGGTCGATGACGACGACCCGCTCGGCACCCATGAGCATCGCCTTGCGCGCGGCCATCTGCCCGACGCCGCCGGCCCCCCACACCGCGACCACGTCACCCGGCCGGACCTCGGCCTGGTGCGCCCCCGTCCAGCCGGTGGGTGCGGCGTCGGAGGCGAACAGCGCCCGCTCGTCGGAGACGCCGTCCGGGATCGTGAAGGCGCCCTGGTCGGCGTAGGGCACCCGGATGTAGGGGGCGTGGCTGCCCGCCCAGCCGCCCATCGCGTGCGAGTAGCCGAAGCAGCCGCCGATGGACTGACCCCACAGCGCCTCGGTGATTCCCGGGTTGGGATTGCCGTTGTCGCACAGCGACCACAGCTCCTGCTTGCAGTATCAGCACTGCCCGCAGCCGATGAAGGAGACCACCACCACGCGGTCGCCGACCCGGTGCTTGGTCACCCCGGCCCCGACCTCGGCGACCGTGCCCATGAACTCGTGCCCGAGCACGTCACCGGCGCGCATCGCGGGGATGTACCCGCCCATCAAGTGCAGGTCGGAGCCGCAGGTCACTGACAGGCCGACCTCGAGGATGATGTCGTGGTCGTTGAGGAGCTTCGGCTCGGGGACGTCCTCGACGCCGATCTCGTTGACCCCGCGCCAGGTCACCGCCTTCATCGCACACCTGCTCTGGGGGCCATCCGGGTCCACGCCTCCAGGAGCACGCCACCGGGCGTCGCCGTCCGCCTGCCGTGCGGCGCCGGGTCCACCGCCAGCACCTCGCCCACCTCGATGAGCTGCTTGGCCTGGCGCAGCGCGGACCGCAGGTCGGCCTGCGGGTCGTTGCCGCTCAGCCGGCCGAGGGCGGTGCCCGGCGACGGCCGGTCGCGCAACCGGGCCGCGAGCTCGGTGCCCTTGCCGCCCGCGGCCGGGCGGACGCGGACCTCGATCCGGTCCCCGAACCCCGCGAGGGGGGCAGGCAGCCGCGCGGTGTCGACGTCGGACGGCTCGCGGAACACGGTCACCACGAGCCATCCGGACGCCGGCCGGCCCGCGCCGGCCGGCCGGGCGGCGGACGGGTCGATGGCCGACCGCACCTGGCGGACGACGCTCCCGCCGGCGCGGGCGGCGAAGGACGCCACGTTCCCGATGGGGTTGGTCATGCCCGACCTCCCGCGGCGGCGGTCTGCGGTGCCCGCGCGAACTCCTGCACGATGCGCTCGCAGAAGGCCGGCAGGTCGTCCGGCGACCGGCTGGTGGTGATGTTGCCGTCGGTGACGACCTGCTCGTCGACCACCTCGGCGCCGGCGTTGCGCAGGTCCGTGCGGATGCTCGGGAACGACGTCAGCCGCCGTCCTCGCGCGACGCCGGCCTCGACGAAGTTCCACGGCCCGTGGCAGATGCTCGCCACCGGCTTGCCCGACTCGACGAAGTTCCGCACGAACTCGACCGCCGCCGGCTGCATGCGCAGCTGGTCCGGGTTCACCGTGCCGCCCGGCAGCAGCAGCGCGTCGTACTCGTCCACCGACGCCGCGCCGACCAGCCGGTCGACGCCGAAGGTGCCGGCGTCCTCGAGGTCGTTGTTGCGCGCCTGGATCTCACCGTCGTGGATCGACAGCACGTCGGTCCGCGCGCCGGCGTCGTCCAAGGCCCGGCGGGGCTGCTCCAGCTCGACGCGCTCCACCCCGTCGGCCGCCAGGATCGCGACCCGCCGTCCGTTCAGCTCCCCGGCCACGTCAGCTCCCCGCCATCGCCGGGTGCAGGACGACCTTCGTCCAGCCGTCGTCCCGGGCGTCGAAGTGCTCGTAGGCCTCCGGCGCCTGGTCCAGGGGCAGCTCGTGGCTCACGATGAACGACGGCTCGGCCTTGCCCCCGGCGATGAGGTCGCGCAGCTGCCGGTTGTACTTCTTGACCGGCGCCTGGCCGCTGCCGATGTGCTGGCCCTTGAACCAGAACATGCCGAAGTCGAAGGCGAGCTTGCCCTGCTTGGCCAGCTCGTCGCTGGCGCCGGGGTCCTGCGGCACGAAGACGCCGACGGTGCCGATCGTCCCGGTGAAGCGCACCGAGGCGACCAGCCGGTTCATCGTCAGGTTGGCCTGCTCCTGGCCGTCGGGCTCGTGCGCCTGGTAGCCGACGCACTCGCAGCCGTTGTCCGCACCCAGCCCCATCGTCTGCTCGAGGACGGCCTGCACCGGGTCGACCTTCGAGTCGTCGATGGCGATCGCGCCGATCGACTCGGCCAGCTTGAGCCGGTCCGGGTGCCGGTCGACGACCATCACCTTGCCGGCCCCCCGGATGGTGGCCGAGAGGGCGGCCATCAGCCCGACCGGGCCGGCGCCGTAGATGACCGTCTGGTCGCCGGGCTTCACGCCGGCCATCTCGGTGGCGTGGTAGCCGGTCGGGAAGATGTCGGCGAGCATCACGTAGTCGGTCTGGCGCTGCTCGGCGTCCTCACCCAGCCGCAGGCAGTTGAAGTCACCCCAGGGCACGCGCAGCAGCTCCGCCTGCCCACCGGCCCAGGGGCCCATGTCGGCGAAGCCGTAGGCGGCGCCGGCCATCTTCGGTTCCGGCTGCGCGGTCAGGCAGTAGTTCGTGAGCTGCCGCTCGCAGTTCTTGCAGTGCCCGCAGGCGATGTTGAACGGCAGGACGACCCAGTCGCCCACCTGCACCTTGTCGACCCCGTCGCCGACCTCGACCACCTGGCCCATGTTCTCGTGCCCGAACCAGCGGCCGGTCTCGAAGTCGGTCCGGCCCTCGTACATGTGCAGGTCCGAGCCGCAGATGTTCGCCGAGGTGATCCGCACCAGGACGTCGGTCGACCGCTCGATCCGCGCGTCCGGTACGTCCTTGACGCTGACCTGGCGGGGTCCGTCGTACACGACTGCCTTCACGCTGCCTCCTCGTCGGGGTGGTCCCCGCTCCCGGCTCGGGTCGGGACCCCGATTGCACCCGGCGCGGCGGGGCGCCCGGAATCGGCAGACATGCCCATACCGGGCCGGTCGACGTCCCCCTGAGGGGTCCGACGGCACCAGAGAGAGCACGCCCACGGCGGCTGGCCAGCGCGCCCCCTTCACGACGGGACGCGGGGCGAGGGACCGGGCCGCGGCGTGCGCAGGAACAGGCGAGCAGGGTCAGGTGCGAGGCGCCAGCTCGTACACCGGTCCCAGATCGGTGCGGCTGGTGTCGGGGACCTCGTGCAGGATCTTCGGCTCGCTGTGCAGCAGGCGGTGGACGGCGGCCCGAGCCCGCTCGAGGTCCAGGCCGGCACCCCGGGCGATGTCCTGCAGGTGCGGAGCGCCGGCACCGACCTCCGCCTCGGCCACGGCCCGGTACACCGCGGCGTCGTCCCCCGACAGGTCCTCGACTCGCATGGTGGTCCTCCCCGGGACGGCGGCTCGACACCGCGGTCGGCGTCGCGGGAGGCCTACCCGGCTCGCGCACCGGTACCCGGACGGCGGGAGCACATCGGCAGGTCTGCCGATGTGCTCCCGCGGCCGCATCGTCCAGGTTGGGGGGCACCGGCCGGCGTCCGACGCGTCCGGTCTCCGCGAGGAGGAGGAGCAGTGCAGTACGACGACTTCGTCTCGTCCGTGCAGGCCCGCGGCGGGCGCCCCCGCGACGAGACCGAGACGCTCGTCCACGCGACGTTGCGCGTGCTGGCCGAGCGGCTCACCGCCGGCGAGGCCGACGACCTGCGTGCCCAGCTGCCCGGGGCCCTGCAGGCCGACCTCATCCCGCCGGAACCGGAGGCGCAGCCCTTCGGACCCGACGAGTTCGCCCGGCGGGTCGCCCGGATGGCGCGGTTGCCCGAACAGGACGCGCGGGACGGGATGGTCGCCGTGCTCGCCACGACCCGCGACGCGGTCGAGCCGGGCGAGTTCGACGACGTGCTGTCCCAGCTGGGCGGGGAGTTCGCCCGGCTCGTGCCCGGATCGACGTAGGCCCGACGGTGGCGTCCCCGACACGAACGGATCCGTAGCGCACGCCGGCCGGCCGGCGTCCTTCCGCAGCCCGACCGCGTGAGCACCCACAGCGCACGACCTGGATGGTGGAGTCGTGAGCGAGTCAGAGCTCGAGCAGACCGGGACCGGGTAGGCCGCCGAGCGCATCGGTCAGGCGCCGACGACCACCGACGTGACCGATCCGGAGCGGTCCTCCCGGAACACCGCCGCCGGCTCCGGTTCCGAGCCGGGCGAGGGCCCCGTCCAGCCGGACGCCGACGAGGGGGTGGACCCCTCGGCCGGCATCGAGCCCCACGACGAGGGGCTCGTCTGACCACGGCCGCCCCGCGGTCGCCGGCTGCGGAGGGGGCCAGATCAGGCTGGCCGCGAGAGAGTGGGTGTGCACGTCCAGCAAACGGCAGGCGCTGGTGGAGCGCTTCCGTTACCGACCCCGCCGGCGGGGGGGGGGGGGGGGGGGGGGGGGGGGGGGGGGGGGGGGGGGGGGGGGGGGGGGGGGGGGGGGGGGGGGGGGGGGGGGGGGCGGGGCGGGCGGGCGGGCGCGCGCCCCCGAACCCCCCGCCCCCGGGGCGGCGCCCCCCGCCCCACCCCCCCCCCCCCCCCGCGGGCCGCCCCCCCCCCCCCCCCCCCCCCCCCCCCCCCCCACGGCCCCGTGCCAGTGGAGCAGCCGATGCCGGCCGGCGAGAAGGCGTGATTCACCAGGCGCCGCAACCGGACGAACCTGGGTGCGGGAAGCCGGCGTGCGTCACCTCGAATGCCGGCCGCCGTTGCCGCAGTCGGGAGGCTCGCCGACGCCGGACGGGCTCTGCTCCCACCCGCCCGCGCCGCCCCTGGCCGGGACCGAGCGCGCCCGCGACGCCGTCGCCGAGGTCACCGGCCTGCTCCGCGGCTCGGTCCGCATCGCCTGCTCCACGACGGCGCCCGAGACCTCGTCGGACCGGTCGCCGACGGGGCCAGGTCGACTTCGCCGTCACCCCCTTGACCCACCTCGCCGGCCCGGCGCTGCGCTTCGAGCCGCTGGCCGGCACCCCGGTCGCGATCGTCTGCCCGGCGGGCCAGCGGCTGGCCGGGGCGCTCGACGTGGACCCCGGGGAGGTCGCCGACGAGCCGGTCATCGACCTGCCCCGCGGCTGGTGGGTCCGCGACCTCTTCGACCGGCTCATGGCCGACCGGGACATCCCCCGGCAGGTCCGGTTGGAGGCCGACGAGTGGTTCGGCGTCCTGACCATGGTGCAGCGGGGCCTGGGCACCACCTCCGGCCCGCAGGCGTGCCTCGACGAGGCCGTCTTCGGCGACGTCGCCGTCGCCACGTCGGCCGGCGCACCCCTGTGGGAGCTCGGCATCGTCAGCCGGGACGAGGTGCTCCGCGGCGCGGCCGGCCGCGCCGTCCTCGCCGCCCACCGCTCGCAGTGCCGTGGGCCGGTCGGCGGGCACGACCGTGGACCCGCCGAGGTCTAGATGGCTCGTGGAGCGCCGGACGTTGCCTGGCCGGACCCCGTCCCGCCCACCCCGGAGGCGCGGATCGGTCGCTCTGCCGATGCCGGACGCCGGAACGCGCCCGCACCCTGGCGTCCGTCGCAGGAGAGGTTCACGGCGTGCAGGCGACGACGCGCCGACCCATCCGCACACCGGTCGCACAGCAGGAGGACCAGGACACGATGACCGTCGACCCGTCAGTGGAGGCGCCGGCCGCGCCCGTGCACCGCCTCGCCGTCCTCGCCGAGCTCGACCAGCTGCACGCGCGGGTCCGATCGGCGGAGGACAGGGCGGCCAACCTGGAGCAGGCGCTGGCCACCAACCGGCAGATCGGCATCGCGATCGGCATCCTGATGTGCCAGCGCCAGCTCACGGCCGATCAGGCCTTCGCGATGCTCGTGACGCACAGCCAGAACGGCAACGTCAAGGTGCGAGTGCTGGCCGAGACGGTGATCTACACGGGGAGTCTGTGAGACGTGCCCCGCAGGACGGTGGCCGCCGACGCTCCTGCGCTCGAGTCGCCAGGGGGCGCACGTGGGGCACGTCCCGGCCGGGCCGGCGGCACCGACGCGAACCCGTGCCGCTGACCGTGCCGAACGCCTCGGGCTGTACGTCCACCCATGAGTGAGGGAGGGTGAGCTGTGATGAGCGGGAGCGAACCGCGGCTCCAGCGTGTGTGGTCGGAGGTCGTGGGCGTCGTCGCGTCGTCCGCCACCGTGCAGGAACGGGCTGCGGAGTACCTGCAGCAGCTCCGGCGGATCCTGGCCTTCGATGCCGGCTGGCTTGCCGTACGCGACCCCGAGCGGCAGACCCACGTCCCGCTGGCGACCACCGGTCCGTCCGAGGCATTCGTCGCCTACTTCGGCCGTCCGGAGGCCGACGAGGAGGTGGAGCGGCTCGGCCTGCACCGGCGCCGTCCGCCGATGCTGGCCAGCGACATCCCGGGTCCCCTGTCCGAGGTCCGCGCGTGGGCCGACCACCTGCTCCCGGCCGGCTTCCGCCAGGGTCTGGCGGCCGGGCTGTTCACGACGGACGGGCGGCACGTCGGCTTCCTCAGCCTGCTCTCCGCGGATCCCTCGCGACCGAGAGAGGCCGATCGCCGGGTCGTCGCGGCCGTCACCACGGTGATCGCCGACGACCTGGACCGGACCCGGGACATCGCCGAGAGCGCCCGCATCGTCGGGAACGCCGGCGCCGGCGTCGTGCTCACCCGCGGAGGCGACGTCCTGCCGCTGCCGGGGCTGCCCGGCGACCGCCTGTTGACGCCGGATTCACCGATCCTCGGGGTCGCCGCTGACGAGCTGGCCGTCAGCGGCGCGTACACCTCGTTCCTCGCCCCGGCACCGGGGACCGGCGGCGAGCAGCTGATCCGGGTGACCGCGCTCGACTTCGCCCGCCCGGACCTCGACCACCTCTCCGCCGCGGTGCTCCTGTGCCCACCGGGCGACCTGCACGGCCTCACCGTCCTGGACCTCCGGGTCCTGGGCCTCGTGATCGAGGGCGTCACCGACGTCCCGGCCCTCGCGCAGTCACTCCACGTGGCCGCGGAGGCGGTGGCGGACTCCCTGGGGCGGAGCCTGGTCGCCCTGGGGACCAGCGACCTCACGGCCGCCGCGGTGCGCGCCCTGCGCGGCGGGTTGCGCATCCCGCCCGGAGTGACGGGAGCGACCTGAGCGGCGGTCATCGGCGTGTACGGAGGGGGGTTCGTCGACAAGTTCCCGGCCGGCTCCTGGATGAACCGCTCCCTGACCCTGAAGACCGGGCAGTGCCACGTCCAGCGGTACATGCGCCCGCTGCTCGAGCGCATCGAGCGTGGCGAGATCGACCCCACCCGGGTGATCACCCACCGGCTGCCGCTGTCCGAGGCGCCGCACGGTTACGACGTCTTCAAGCACGAGCAGGATCGTTGCGAGAAGGTGGTCCTCAGGCCCTGACGGTGGCGTCCCGCCGGCCGTCGCCGGGACGGCGGACCGGCTCGATGAGCGTCTGCGGGTCCCGGGACGACGCGACGAGGAAGTCGACGAGCCTGCGGACGGCGGGGGTGGCCGGTGCCCGCCAGACCGCCTCCAGGTCCCACGTCAACGCCGGAACGAGGGGCCGCACCGTGATCCCCTCGATCCCCAGGTGATCGACGAGCCTGAGGATGCTCACGGCGATGCCGGTGCCGGCTCCGACCGCGCGCAGCACCGCCTCCGGCGCGTTCAGCAGGTTGGGTTCGATGACGACGTGGTCCTGCGCGGCCCCGGCGGGGAACACGTGGTCCACGGCCCGGTCCCACGTCCCGGCGAACGGCTCCCGCGGGAACATCACCAGCACCTCGTCGGCGAGCGCGGCCACCGGCACCGTGACCGCGCCGCTCAACGCGTGCCCGAGCGGGAGCACGACGCCGAGGACTACCGAGCCCAGCACCACGCCGGCGAGGTCCCGCTGCGGGTAGGACCGGCTCCAGACGATCGCCGCGTCCGCCCTGCCCTGGCGGACGGCCTCGACGGCGTCGTCCCCCCGGCCGGAGCTCACCGACACCTCGATCCCGTCGATCGCCAGCGCGGCGTGCCGCAGCGGGCCGTCGAGGACGAGGTCGGCCATGGTGGCCACCCGCAAGGTCAGTCGCTCGCGGGAGTCCGCTCCGGCGGCGCGCGCGTCAGTCAGCGCCCGGTCCACCTCCGCCAGGATGATCCGGGCCCGCTCGACCAGGACGACGCCGGCGAAGGTCAGCCGGGCCGCTTCCGGGGTGCGCTCGAACAACGGGACCCGGAGTTCCCGCTCCAGCGCGCGGATCTGCTGCGAGAGCGACGGGGCAGCCATGTGGAGCCGTTGCGCGGCCCGACTGAAGCGCCCCTCCTCAGCCACCGCCAGGAAGTAGCGCAGTTGGCGCAACTCCATGGTGGATCCTACTGCGGAAAACGTGCCGTCCACGGGCCGTGGTGGCGGTGGCGACGACTCCGACCACCGAGGTTTCCGGTCACGCGGTCACGGGTTGCTCCCCTGGTCGGGTCGGTATGTACAGCTGCAGCCCGGTCAGCCTCGTCCAGGGCCGCGGCCGTCCTCGACGGCTCCGTCCGACCGCGCAGGCCCTGGACTGGTGAAGCGACATGACCGAGGCCCCGGCTCTCCACCTCGCGGAGATCGCCGCCACTCCGGGACGGCTCCCCGACCGCGCCCAGGAGCTGCTGCACGAGCTGGGCCGCCACATCCCCTTCGACGCCTCCTGGATGGCGCTGGCCGACCCGCTGGGCAACGGCTACTCCACTCTGGCCAGCACCTCGCTGGACCGGAGCACCGTCCGGTACCTCAGCAGTCCGGCGACGGCGCACGACATCGAGGTGACCGGAGCCTGTCGCGCCCGCCCACCGCTGAGCCCGTCGGACCTCCCCCGTTCCGCCAAGGACCTGCCGACGTGGGCCGAGTGCCTCACCCCCGCCGGCTACCACGAGGCCCTCACCGTGGGACTGTTCGTACCGGGGCAGCGCCACGTCGGGTACCTGGCACTGCTCTCCGCCGACACCCGGCCTCCGCCGGAGGCCGTCCGGCGCCGCTTGGCGCAGTTCGCCCCCATCCTCGCCCGCGGCATCGACCCGATGGACTCGCTGCTCACCGCCGCCCGCATGGTCCAGGGTGCCGCGGCCGGCGTGGTGCTCTGCAGGGGCGGTGGCACCGCCCCGTTCCCGGGTCTCGGCGACGACGCGCTGCTCGCGGGAGGCTCTCCCGCCCTGGACGCCGCCCGCGCCGCCGTCCGGAGCGGCCAGGTGTACGCGTCCTTCCTGTGGCCGCGCGGTGGCCGGCACGCCCCGGACGGCCATGTCCGCGTGACGGTCCTGACGGGCACGGACGACGTGTCCCCCGTGCTGTCGGGGATGGTGCTGCTCTCCCCGGTCGGCGACCTGCGCGGGCTCACGCCCCGGGAGCTGGAGGTCCTCGGGCGGCTGGTCGAGGGGGACTCCAACCAGGAGATCGCCCGGGCTCTCGTGGTGGCCCCGCGGACG
The DNA here is from genome assembly GCF_054050455.1 of Geodermatophilus sp. SYSU D00684. Lineage (NCBI taxonomy): Bacteria > Bacillati > Actinomycetota > Actinomycetes > Geodermatophilales > Geodermatophilaceae > Geodermatophilus > Geodermatophilus sp. SYSU D00684. Next base: position 9,950 of record NZ_JBJGZI010000037.1, read on the forward strand.
GTCGCCGCGCACCTGGAGCACATCCTCGTCAAGCTCGGGGCTCCCTCGAGGACGCTCGCCGCCGTGCGCGCCGAGAGGGCCGGCCTCTACGTCCCAGCGGGAACGGACGCGGCCGGCCGGCGCTGAACCTCGGCGGAGGACTCACGGCCACAGCGCCGACGGGACGTGGAGGCCGGCCCGCGCGACGCCGGGGAGCAGCCCGGGGACCGTGCCGGACCCCCCGGTGGGCCTGCTCCTCCGCCCGCGTGGCGTCCCGGGGAGCGCCGCAGCACGCGCTGATCCGCTCGTCGTCCCAGCCCTCCGCCCGGGCGCCCAGGATCCGCAGCCCCAGCGGTCGCCGCCCCCTCCCCGGAGAGCCGCAGCGGCCGGGGAGGAGACGACCGACGACCGGCGGGGTCCGGTCCCGGTCCGCCAGGCGACCGACGGGCATCGGCAGGTCTGCCGATCTCGGCCGGCGGCTCTGGTTCCGGCGGTGGCTCGGGGTACCCCCACGGCATGGACGGCGGAAGCATCCCTCCGCAGGACGACGCACCCGCGGCTGCGGCTGCCGACGAGGTCGACATCCGGCTCCCTGACGACCCGCGGGTGCCCCAGCCCGACGACGCGGATCCGACGGTGAGCAAGGAACTCGGCGGCGCGGCTCCGGCCGTCGGCCCTGGGCACTCGCGAGAGGAACCCGGGACCCGGGACCCGGACGGCTCTCGGCCGGGTGCGGACGACTAGCGGCTGACCGGACATCTCGGTCTCCGCAACGGTCCCCGACACGGAGACGCGGGCCGGGCGGTCACGTCCGGCCCGCGTCCGTCGTGACCAGCCTGCCGGCGTGCGGTCGCGGCGCGGAACCGCCGCTGCGTGTCGCCTCCCCGCGCGGGCAGCCGTGGCGGGACCCGGGACCGGAGGCCGGATCGGTCGATCGACCGATGTCCAGGGGTCGTGACGGGTCCTAACGTCTGAGCCGCGGTCGGACGACGGGATCCCTACGACCGGCGCCCGACGGCGCCTCCGGGAGCGCAGATGGACTACGCGACGTTCACGCGGACGACGGCCGAACGGGCCGGCGTGCCCGAGGAGACGGCGGAGCGGATCGAGCACGCCACCCTGCGGACCCTCGCCGACCGCATCAGCGGGGGTGAGGCCCAGGACCTCGCCGCGCAGCTGCCGACCCGGCTCCGGGGCGACCTGCGGCCCCCGCGCGAAGAAGCGGAGGCGTTTCGGGGTGGACGAGTTCCTGCGCTGGATCGCGGAACGCGGGGACGTCGGCCCGGACGAGGCACGGGGGCCGCCGCCGTCCTGACCACGGTGCGGGAGGCGCTGAGGCCCGGCGAGTTCGACGACGTCCTCTCCCAGCTGCCGCAGGAGTACCGGGAGCTGGTCGGGCCGATGGCCTGAACCCGCCGTCGCCCGTGCAGTGGCCGACGACGGGAGGCCAGGACCGCACAGCTCAGGAGGAATCCGGTGATCAAGTACGCGACGTTCATCGAGGCCGCGGGCGCTCAGGCCGGCGTTGCCGACACCGAGGAGGCCCGTCGGGCGGTGGAGGCCGTGATCGCGGCCGTGGCCGCCTCCCTGGACGAGCCCGACCGGGACCGGCTGGCCGCGGTCCTGCCCGGCTCCCTCCGGGCTGCCGCCGAGGTCCGCGGGCCGGGTCTGCACCCCGACAGCAGCGCCGCCCTGGTCTCCGCGGTGAGCGCGGGGTCCGGATGCCCGGCCGAGCGGGCCCGCTTCTACACCCAGGCGGTCCTGTCGACGCTGGCCGCCTCCGAGCCGGAGGTGGCCGGCGTCCTCGCCCGGCGGCTGCCGGACGGTGAGGAGTTGTTCGCACCGATCGACCAGGGCGTTCCGCCCCGCGGTTCCGGGGTGCCGATCGGGCTGACGCCGCGACTGCTCGAGCAGGACGAGCTCGACCGCGCACTGGCCGCCCTGGAGGGCTGGGAGGGCGACGAACACCGCCTGCGGCGCACCGTCGTGCTCCCGCCCGAGCGCCAGCGCCCCCTGCGCGACGCCGTCGCCCGCGCCGAGCAGGACATGACCCACCACGCGCGCGTCGAGCAACTGCAGGACACGGTGACCTTCGAGGTCTGGACGCACTCGCTCGACCGCGTGACCGACATGGACATCGAACTCGCCCGGCGGATCGACGCGGCCATCGCCGCGGTCGGGTCCCACGGCTGAGCCGCCCTCGGGCGCCGGACACCCACGACCACCAGTCGGAAGGCAACCACCGTGACCGATCCGCTCACCCCTGAGGACGTCCTGCGGTACCTGGAGGACGTCGACTACCCGGCCGGCAAGGAGGCGCTGGTCGACGCCGCCGAGCGGGCGGGCGCACCCGAGGCGGTGGTCCGCAGCCTCCGCGCCATCCCGCCGGTCGAGTACCGCAGCCGTGCGGAGGTGGCGCGGTCGGTGCGCGTCGACCCCGGCGCCGGACGATCGGCGAGCCGGGCGGCCGAGCAGGCCCGCACCCGTGCCCCTGCGGGGGTCGCCGAGCACATGCGCGAGCCCCGGTAGGACCGGTCACCGGCCACGTCACCGCGCCGGCCGGGTCCCGGCGTGCGCCGGCCGGCCCTCCGGACGTCACTGTCCGGCCAGCCGTCCCACGAGCCCGAGGAACTCGTGGAGCCCACTGCGTGATCACCGACGTCGTACGACCTGGATGAACCACCTGGATGGAGGAGTCGTGAGCGAATCAGAGCTGGAGGAGACCGGGACCGGGGATGCCGCCAAGCGCATCGGTCAGGCGCCGACGACCACCGACGTGACCGATCCGGAGCGGTCCTCCCGGAACACCGCCGCCGGCTCCGGTTCGGAGCCGGGCGAGGGCCCCGTCCGGCCGGACGCCGACGAGGGGGTGGACCCCTCGGCCGGCATCGAGCCCCACAACGAGGGACTCGTCTGACCGCGGCGGCGGCTCCGCAGTCGCTGACTGCGGAGCCGCCGTCCTGCCCAGCGCCGGCCGAGTCCCTCCGTCGCCTGCGACGCCGTCCGGGACTCCCCTCGGAGCCCGGCGAACGGGCCCGCGCCGGCGGGCGAGGCACCCGGGTCGCCGCTTGCCGGAGTGAGCACCGGCGAACCGCCCGCCGCTGTCACGGGATCGAGCCGAGGAACCCGCCGGCTGCGGCTCGTGAGGCAGGCCCTCGCGATCGGCTCGTCGGCCGGTCCTACAGGACGTCGAGCGGGACCTTGCCGGACGGCGGCGGGAAGAGCCGGTCGAGCTGGTCCAGCTCCGCCTGGCTGAGGCCGATCTCCAGCGCCGCGCGGTCCTCGATGACGTGCGCGCGGGTCGAGGCCTTGGCGACGGCGAACACGTCGGGCAGCCGCAGCACCCACGCGATGGCCAGCTGGGCGGGGGTGACCCCCTTCTCCGCGACCAGGTCCCGGACGGCCCGGTGCTCGAGGAGCCTGCCGTGGTCGACGGGCGAGTACGCCATCAGGGGCATGCGCCTGCCGCGGCACCAGGGGATCAGGTCGTACTCGGGGCCGCGCCGGGCGAGGTTGTAGAGCACCTGGTCGGTCTGGACCCGGTTGTCGCCGGGGAGCCCGACCAGCTGGTCGAGGTCGGGGACGTCGACGTTGCTCACGCCCCAGGCACGGATCAGCCCGCGGGAGACCAGCGACTCGAAGGCGGCGACGGTCTCCTCGACCGGGACCCGGCCGCGCCAGTGCAGCAGGTACAGGTCCAGGCGGTCGGTGCCCAGTCGGCGCAGGCTCCGCCGGCAGGCGTCCACCGTGCCCTGGCGCGTGGCGTGGTGCGGCAGCACCTTGCTGACCAGGAAGACGTCGTCCCGCCGGACGGCGATCGCCCGGCCGACGAGCTCCTCGGCGGCGCCGTCGCCGTACATCTCGGCGGTGTCGACCAGCGTCAGGCCGATGTCGATGCCCGTGCGGAGGGCGTCCAACTGGATGTCGTTCCTGCGGGGGTCCTCACCGAGGTACCAGGTGCCCATGCCGAGGGCCGGGGCTGCGGTGCCGTCGGGCAGGGTCACGGTGCGCATCGTGGATGCGGTCATGCGGGGCTCCTCCAGGTCCAGCAGGACGCGCACCGCGCCGTCCGGGTGGTGTGCACGCGGAAACCGCTCCCGGCCGCCACGAGCCGGCCGGAGCTGATGGTCAGGGCAGCGGCCCTGACCGGTTCACCGACCGGCCGCACCGCCACGTCGCGCACGCCGGCCCCACCGGACCTGCCCGGCGGTGTCCACCCGGAGCAGTTCGCGGGCGCCGTCGCACACCGGTCCTACCCCGCGTCGCGCGGGGCGGGACCGGGCGGGCGCGGCCTCGAGGACCGCGGGGTGGGCGGCCCGGTCGGCATCCGTCCGGCGGCGTGCCGTTCCCCGGGTCGCGCCGGTCCGTCCGTGTCCCCGGGGCGAGCCGTCCCCGGCTCAGTGCACCGGCCGCTGCCCGTCGGACCCGACGCGCGCCAGCGACCTCGACATGCTCCGGGCACCGGCGTAGACCGCCCCCGCCGCGGCGATCCACGGGCCACCGACGATCACCGGGTCCAGTACCTGGTGCTTGAGGTCCGTGCGGTGCTGCCCGATCCGCGACCGCAGGCCGTGGCGGGTGAACTCGGCCTTCACCCCGGTCTCGGTGATCGGGTTGTCCGGGTGCAGCGTGAGCAGCGACTTCAGGTGGTGCTCCCACGCATCCACCCGGTCGGCGAGGATGAGCAGCAGCCAGTGCGCCGCGCGGCCCTCGCTGTAGCGGTAGGCGTAGCGACGGATGGCGCCGGCGACGCCCGACGGCGGCTGGGCGGTGCCGAAGACCGGGGTGAGCATCCCGTGCTCGACCGAGCGTTCCCGCGGATACCTCTCCGGCTGCCGCTCGGGGAACTCCCAGTGCGCGCCGGTGAAGTCCTCCTGGAACTGCAGCTTCGGCACCGACGGCCGGTCCTTGGGGTCGAGGTCGACGCCCCAGCCCGGGATGCGCTTGCGCAGTTCCTCGGGCGACTCCGCGATCGGCGGCTTGTGCGGTGTGTAGGTCATCGGGGTCTCCTGACGCTCACGCCGCGGTCGGGACGACGAGGGGTTTGATGCAGCCGTCGAGCTTGGCCGAGAACATGTGGTAGCCCTCGGCGATGTCCTCGAGGGGCACCCGGTGGGTGGCCAGCTCGCTGGGCCTCAGGTAGCCGTCGCGCACGTGCTCGAACAGCCGGGGCCACTGCCGTTTGACCGGGCACTGGTTGGTGTGGATCGTCAGCCCCTTGTTCATCGCGTCGCCGAACTTGACGGCGCTGAAGAGCGGGCCGTACGCGCCCATCACCGAGATGGTCGCGCCCTTGCGGACGGAGTCGATCGCCCAGTTCAGCGCGACCGGGGAGCCGCCCTGCAGCTTGAGCTTGGACGAGGTGACGTGCTGGAGGAAGTTGCCGTCCGCCTCGGCGCCCACGCAGTCGATGGCCACGTCCGCGCCGAGCCAGTCGGTGGCCTTCTTCATCTCCAGGACGATGTCGCCGTACTCGGTGAAGTTGTAGGTCTCGGCATGGGCGAAGGTGCGCGCCTTCTCCAGCCGGTAGTCCAGGTGGTCGATGACGATGACCCGGCCGGCCCCCATCAGCCAGGCCGACTTCGCCGCCACCAGTCCGACGGGCCCGGCGCCGAAGACGATGACGACGTCACCCTGCACGATGTCGCCGAGCTGCGCTCCGAAGTAGCCGGTCGCCGTCATGTCGGTCAGCAGGACCGCGTCCTCGTCGGCCATCCAGTCCGGGATCTTCGACGGGCCGACGTCGGCGAACGGCACCCGCACGTACTCCGCCTGGCCGCCGTCGTAGCCCCCGGTCGTGTGCGAGTAGCCGTAGATGCCGCCGACGGCGGTGGCGTTCGGGTTGACGTTGTGGCAGTTGGAGTACAGCCCTCGCGCGCAGTACCAGCAGGTGCCGCAGAAGATGTTGAACGGCACCATCACCCGGTCCCCGACCTGCAGGTTCTGCACGGACGACCCCACCTCGTCCACCACGCCGATGATCTCGTGGCCGAACGTGTGACCGATCCGGGTGTCCGGCATCATGCCGTGGTAGAGGTGCAGGTCGGAGCCGCAGATGGCGGCCAGGGTGACCCGGACGATCGCGTCGTTGGGGTGCTCGATCCTGGGCCGCTGCTTCTCCTCCATCCTGACCTTGTAGGGACCTCGGTACACCATCGCTCGCATCCGGTCGCCTCCTGGTGCGCGGGCCCCGGGGCTCCTGAGAGCACTACGGGGCGCCCAGCGGCCGGCTCTGCTCACCGGCCCCCTGACTCTGCGTCGGCCGTCCCCCCGGGGCCACCGCACATCCGGACTCGCCGCGGGGCTCCGCCGAAAGATCGGCAGATCTACCAATGCCCGACATCCCTCCGGTCCCGCTCTGATGGGCTCGGACGTTCACCCCGCTGAGAGCTGACCGCACTGCCGGGCCGCTGGTCTGGTGGGACCCCGACCAGGGGCGGTACACGGGCCACGACGGCCCCGACTTCCCCGTCACGACCCCGCCCGACTGCGAAGCGCGGAGCAACCGGTCCGGTCACCCCGCCGGATCACCGCACGACACCCCGCTCGAGGGCCACGCCGCGTCTTCCCCGCGGCCCCCCAGATCGGCGCCCTGCCGGACCAGCTCCGCCTGCACGGCGGCGATCTCCACATCCCGGGGCGCCCGGCCCGCGGCGGCCGCGAGCGCCGCGCAGACCCCGGCGGCCTGGCCGGTGGCCATGGCGGTGGGCGTGACCCGGTAGGAGGAGTGGGCCTCGTGGGTGCCGGAGATGCAGCGTCCGGCCGTCAGGAGGTCGTCGACGTCCCGTGGCAGCAGGCAGCGCAGGGGGACGTCGTACGCGTCTCCTGGGGGCACCGACCGCAGCACGGTCCCCCTGCCGTTGGGGTTGTGGATGTCGACCGGGTAGGTGCCGCGCGCGATCACGTCGTCGAACTTCCGTGCGCTCAGGATGTCCTCGCCCGTGAGCACGTAGTCGCCCAGGATCCGCCGCGTCTCCCGGACGCCGACCTGCACGCCGCTCTGGGCGACGTAGGAGTCGGCGAAGCCGGGCACGTAGTCCCGGAGGAAGGCCGCGATCCGGGACATCTGCCGGTGGCTGACCGCCTCGGCGCGGGTGAGGTCGAAGACGTCGGTGCCGAAGACCTGCGTGACCCGTGTCGAGTTGACGGCGACCTCCCCCGGGTGCGCCGAGTTGAAGAAGAGGACGTCCTCGCGGGGCAGGTCCAGGTCGCCTGCTGCGGTCGCCTCCTCCACCAGGTCCCAGAGCCCGTGGACGCTGCGCCACTGGTCGGGGTGGTCGGCGACGTAGCGCTCGAAGGGTCCCGGGTCGAAGCCCACGACACGGAACATCAGCGTCATCGGCTGCACCAGTCCGTCGCTCTCGCGGCCGATCTCGAACGGCGCTCCCGCAGCCGCGGCGACGTCGCCGTCCCCCGTGCAGTCGACCGTCACGCGGGCGGTCACGACGACCGGCCCGGACTTGGTCTCGAACACCACCTCGCCGGCCCGGCCCGGTGTCCGGACCCCGCTGGCGAAGGCGTGCAGCACGTACCGGACACCCGCGCCGTCGAGCAGGTCCAGGGCCACCTGCTTGAAGACCTCGGGGTCGAAGGGGACGGTGTACCCGGTCTCCGGCGACGGGGGCAGCGCCCCGTCGGCCCGCACCAGCCGGTCGATGACCTCGATGTGCTTGCCCGCGACGACGGGCTCGCCCTCGCCGTGGTCGGTGGGGAACAGGCTCACGTCACCCAGCCGCGGCGGCTGCGGACGGCGGGTGTGGAAGGACATCCACGGCATCACGAGCGCCGCCGTCGCATTGCCGCCGAGGAACCCGTACCGCTCGACGAGGACGACGTCGGCGCCGGCGTCGGCAGCCGCCAGCGCAGCACCGATGCCGGCCGGCCCGCCTCCGACGACGAGGACGTCGGCCTCAGCCGCGTGCAACGCTGAGCGCGGGGGCAACGTCAACCGCTCCCCCGCGACCGGCCGGGTCAACGGCGGCATGCTGGACTCCCTCCTGCTCGATGGACCGGCCTGCGATCGCGGATGCCACCGGTGCCGACGGCCCCGCCAGGACGTCGAGGACGTGCTGCAGCGGGGCGGCCGACCGGCGCTTGAGCCTCTCGATCCGGGCCCGTACCCGTCCGGCGTCCGCCTCGCGCTCGTCCCAGAGCCGGTCGACGGCCGCCAGCAGCGGTCCCACGGCGTCCCGGTCGAGGCTGCCCGGCGTCTCGATGCCCAGTGCCCGCGCGAAGTCGGCGACCTTGCCCGCGTAGGGCAGCGGGAGGAAGGGCACCCCAGCGAGAGCCGCGAAGACCAGGAAGTGCAGCCGCATGCCGACCGCGAGGTCCATGTGCTGCATCAGGCCGAGGATCTCGCGGGGCCCGTACGTGCCGTGGAGGACCCGCGCGCGGTCGGGAGCCGTCATGCGGGCCAGCACCGCATGACTCTCGCGGACGTCGCCGCGCTCCATGGGGACGAACACCACCTGGCCGCCGTAGCGGTGCACCGCGAAGTCGGCGACCGCGGCCAGGGTGGCGTGATAGGCGTCCACGGCGAGATCCGGTGCCGCTCGCCCCGGTTCCCGGACGGACACGGCGATCAGCCGTCCGGAGGTGTCCACCCCGCTCCGGGCCAGTTCGTCGGCCGGGAAGGGAGCGGGGCTCAGCAGCAGCGCCGGGTCGGCCACCACCTCGATGGGCCGCTCGATGCCGACCTCCTCCAGGACCCGCCTGCTCTCCTCGTCGCGCACGGTCACCTGGGTCATCACCGACACGACCTCGCGTACGGCGCCGCGGTCCTCGGCCGTCGTGAGTGGCCCGACGCCGAGGGCGTATCCGACCGTCGGCACGCCGTTCCGGTGGGCCGTCCGCACGTGCCGGAGGTACTCCGTGGCCTCGCTGTCGTACAGCAGCCCGCCGCCACCGAGGACGAGGACGTCGAGCCCGGCGATCTCCTCGTTGACGGCGTCACACCGGCCCCGGCGGGCGTCGATGACCCGATCGACCAGATGAGCGTCCCGGGTGTGCGCGGCGTCGCGGGAGAACACCACCACCTCGGCGAAGGGCACGGCCTCTCGCCAGGTGGCGAGGATCGAGGTCAGGATCGCCTCGTCGCCGATGTTGAGCCCGCCGTAGGAACCGAGCAGTCCGATGGTCGCCATCCGGGTCCTCCAGTCGATGTGTCGCCGGTGGGTCGGGGAAGAAGGGACGCCGAGCAGGAGTCGCGATGCAGGACAGGCGGCCGAGGGACGGGATGATCGAGGGCGGGGCCTCGTGGTCCGTGGTCGCCGAGCCGGCCGGGTGCCGGCTGCCTCAGCGGAACGGCGTCGTCTCCAGAATCCCCTCGGCAGCCCCCGGCACACTCGGCAGATCGACCGATCCTGGCGGTCGGCACTCCGCCCACCTGCGTTCCCGACCACCAGCGGTCGTCGGCTAGGGGGAAGGGCTCAGTGCGACCAGCGCCTCCGGCAGGTCGTCCACGACCACGGCGTCGGTACCCGCGGAGACCAGCAACCGGGCCAACGCGATCTGCGGGCACCAGACCAGCAGTTGCCGCCCGCAGCGGTGGAGCAGTGAGAGCAGTCTCGCCAGGACGCCCGGGTCGACCTGGCCGGCGGCCGTCCCCTCCCCGAGCGAGCCGACGTGGAGCGCGAGCACCTCGACGTCCATGTGGACGCAGGCCGCCACGGCCATCTCCACGGGGAACCCGTGCCAGGTCAGCAGTCCGAGGGGCACCCGCGGCGCCGTCGCACGCAGGAGCCCCAGGGCTGCCGGGTCGAACGAGGAGACCATCAGCGGCCGCCGCGTCGCCTCCGCCGCCACGACCGGCGCGAGGATGCCTGCGCTGGTGTGCCCGGGGGACCGCAGACAGTCGTCCATCGAGGACTTGAGGTCCAGGTTGAGCCCCACCTCGCGAGGGAGCTCGTCCAGCAGGGTGCGGAGACGCAGCGTGCCGCGACGGTCGGCCTCCGCCCCCGTGACGTCGTCGAGCCGGGTGCCGTCCGGGTACACGGCGTCGTGCGCCACCACCAGGACGCCGTCGGGCAGGCGCCGGACATCGGCTTCCACCCATCTCGCCCCGCTGCGCACGGCGGCGGCGAAGGAGCCGAGGGTGTTCTGCCGATGCCCGTCGACCACGCCGCAGCCGAGCCCGCGGTGCCCGATGACGGCCGGCCCCTCCCCGAACACGTCCGGGGGCACGGGTCGTGCCCGGCCGGCCGTGGTCACGGGTCCACCGCGAGGTGGAGCAGGTGCACCGTCCCGTCCGGAGGGGTCACCGGCCGCAGCCCGCGAGGCCCCGACGGAGGGCGCAGCCGCCCCGTGACGCGAGATGGAGCACGCGGTCATCTCCCCCCGTGGCGTGGACGCGACCGCCGGCGTACCTGGCACGGCGTGCAGGTGCGGAGGTGCTACGAGACCGCCCGTTCCCGTCGGGCAGCCGCTCTCCCAGGATGGTCGGGCCGGTGCCCGGGCGCCGTCGGCACAACTGCCCATCTTCGGCCCCGAGCGGCCCGCACTCCCCGGGGCCCGGAGGCAGCTGCGCAGCGCCCGATCGTGGACACATCCGTATTCCTGCCGATCGACGCGGCGGCCCCGACCCGGCTGTCATGGACGCCTGGGCGCGCCCGCGCCGCAGGGACGGTGCGTTGCGCGGTGGACGGGAGGGACGGCCTCGATGACTCCCTCACGGCTCCGGCACGCGCAGTACTGCCGTGATCACGTGCCGACGCCGCGCGCTGATCTCGGCGAACAGCCGGGGTGCCTCGGCGAAGGGGACGACGTCGGTCACCAGTTCTCTCCCGATCCTCGCGCCGTGGACGTCGAGCAGCGCGAGCGTCTCCGCCGAGAGGCGCCGGCGGTCCCAGCGGTGCGCCAGCCCGCGCGGGACACGGCCGATCTGGGCACAGCGGAGCGACAGTCCGTTGTGGTGGAACTCCTCGCCGAGTGCGACGTGCTCGGCGCCGCCGGAGTAGAAGGCCAGGTCGATCACCGTGCCCTGCGGCCGGAGACAGCGCAGCGCGGTGGCCAGCGCCGCGCCGGTGCCCCGGCACTGGAACGCCACGTCGGCTCCGTGGTCGGCCGGTCCGTGCCGCCACCGGATCTTGAGTTCACGCGCCAGGTCAGGCGTGTCGTCGGCGGCGTCGAGGCCGAGCGCGCGCGCGGCCGCGCGACGCTCCGGGGTCGAGTCCACGAGGACGACCTCCGCGGCCCCGTGCACCTGTGCCAGCAACCCGACCAGCAGGCCGATCGGCCCGCCGCCCGTCACCAGGACGAGCCGGCCGTCCACCCCGTCCCGGAGCTCGCTGCCACCGACGTCCGCGGCCGCGTGCAGCAGACCGTTGACGCAGATGGGTCCGAGGTGGGCCGCGTACACGCCCAGCAGCGGGTCGAGTCCCGAAGGCAGGGGCACGACGTGCATGGTCAGCGGATCGCCGTGCACGGCCGTCGCGTGCCCGTAGGCCATGGCGACCAGGGCGCCCTCGGCCACCGCGGCGGTCCGGCTGTCGGTCACCCGGGCGACCTCCATGTAGCCCAGCCGCTGCACCGGGAAGTGCGTCGTGGGCCGGTCGCGGTCGAACACGCCCAGCTCGGCGTCCCAGCCGGCGCGGAAGTACGGGCTCGTCCCGCGGTACCAGGTGAGCTCGGTGCCGGCCGACAGGCCGGTGAACAGCGTCCGTCCCAGGAACCGGCCGTCCGGGAGCGGTGGCAGGGCGGTCTCCACGATCTCCAGTTCTCCCGCCCGGGGCACCACGAGGGTGCGGACGGGGACGGGGGTCCTCACCGGTCGCCGACGCGGACGGCGGCCCCGGTGCGGGCGGCCTCGGAGACGGCCCAGGCCAGCCGGTGGGTCCGCAGCGCCTCGGCCACGTCGACGATCGCCGGTGACGCGCTCCCGCCGGAGAGCAGGTCCACGAAGGCCCGGTCCACCGCCCTCCTGGCGTCGACCTCCGGCTCGGCGCGCACCTCGGCGTCCCGGGTGCGCACGTGCAGTGCGGTCTCGGTCAGCTCCAGGGCGACGCCGTCGCCGATCACCTCCAGGCCCGCAGCCGTCAGCGCCGGCAGGACGCAGGAGACGCTGACCGTCCCGACGGCGCCGGACTCCAGGCGCAGCACGGCCGCTCCGGCGTCGGGGACGTCCCGTCCACCGGCCGAGGACGGCGCGGACGCGCCGACCACCTCGACCACCTCCCCCGCCAGCAGCCGGACGAGGTCGAGCAGGTGGGTCGCCTGCTCGACCACCTGGCCGCCGGACCGGTCCCGCCGGCTCCACCAGGCGGGCGGGGGCGTGGTGCTCCACCAGCGCGCGTCCACGAGGCGGACGGTGGTACCGGCGAGCGCCGAGCGAGCCCGCTCGACGGTGTCCAGGTGCCGCCAGTGGTATCCCGTCGCCGTCGGCAGCGCGGCGGCGGAGACCGCGGCGGCCACGTGCTCGGCCACGCGGAGGTCGGCCGCCAGGGGCTTCTCGACGAAGAGCGGCAACCCGGCGCGCACGACGGACAGTTCCAGGTCCCCGTGCGCGAACGGCGGCACACACAACCAGACGGCGTCCAGCCCGAGGGCGAGCAGGCCGGTGAGGTCGGGGACGTGCCGGGCGTCCACCTCCTCGGCCAGCACCTCGGCGGACGCAGCCACGGGGTCGCAGACGGCGACGAGGTCGACGTCGTCGAAACCGGCCAGCGTGCGGGCGTGCCGGGCGCCGACGCCGCCCGCTCCCACGAGCCCCACCCGGACGGTCACGACGGTGCGGTGCCGTCGTCGAGGGTCACCGTGCCGATCCTGCCCCTCGGACCGCCTCCGCGGGGGAACGCCGTCCCGCCCGGACGGTCGGGAACCGCCATGCCTCCCCGCTGCCGAGACGCGGTGGCGTACTGGTCGTCGCTGGACGGGAAGGACACCGCATGCGCGTGGACGTCTCCCGGTGGCTCAGCCGCCGGACCTACACCGCCACGGACTACCGCGCGGCCGCGCTGACGGCCGCCAAGCGGGCCCAGGGCCGAACGGTCAGTGTCGTGCTCCCCGCGCTGAACGAGGAACGCACGGTCGGCGCGATCGTCGCCGAGATCCGCCGCGAGCTCGTGGAGCGGCACGCACTGGTGGACGAGCTGGTCGTGGCCGACAGCGGCTCGACGGACCGGACGGCGGCCACTGCGGCGAGTGCGGGCGCCCGGGTGGTGCGGGTCGACGACGTGCTGCCCGAGCGCGGCCGCGTCGCCGGCAAGGGCGAGGCGCTGTGGAAGTCGCTGCACGTCACCGACGGCGATCTGGTGGTCTTCATCGACTCGGACCTGATCTGCTTCGATCCGCAGTTCGTGGTGGGGTTGCTGGGCCCCCTCCTCACCGACCCCACCGTCGGCTACGTCAAGGGGCTCTACGACCGGCCGCTGTCCACCACCGAGGGACTGGTGCCGAGCGGCGGCGGACGGGTGACCGAGCTGACCGCCCGGCCCCTGCTGGGCGCGCTGTGGCCGCAGCTGTCCGGGTTCGTCCAGCCGCTGTCGGGTGAGTACGCGGGTCGGCGCGACCTGTTGGAACAGGTCCCCTTCGTCTCGCACTACGGCGTGGAGTTCGGTCTGCTCATCGACCTCGCGGAGCTGGCCGGGGTGGACGCCCTCGCGCAGGTCGACCTCGGCACGCGACGGCACTCGCACCAGCCCGACGCCGCACTGGGACGCATGGCCGGCCAGATCGTCCAGACCGCGCTGGCCCGCTGCCCCGGCATCGGGGTGCCGAGCGACCAGTTGGTCCAGTACATCCGGACCGGTGGGGGCATCGAGGCGGTGACCTGGGACGTCGGCGTGGTCGAGCGGCCACCGATGCGGACGGTGCCGGCCTACGCCGCCCGCCGCGCAGCCGGTGTGCCGGGCCGGTCGGCGTGAAGATCCTCATGGACGCCGGCCCGTGGCTGGCGGTGCCACCCCGGGGCTACGGCGGCCTCGAGACCGTCGTCGCCACGTTGACCACGGAGTTCCGCCGTCGCGGCCACCGCGTCGTCCTGGCGACCGTGGGTGAGAGCGAGCAGGACGCCGACGGCCGGGTGTGGGCCTTCCCCCGCGGGCAGTTCGCCCGTCTCGCGGCGCCGTACCCGGAGGTGGTCGGGGCCGCGCACGCGCACGCGCGGGTCGTGGTGGAGGAGATCGGCCGGCACGCCGCCGCGGGAGAGCCGTTCGACCTGGTGCACACGCACCTGGAGGTGGTCGGCCCCGCGGTGCTGGGAGCCCTCGGCGATGCGGTCCCGCCCGTGCTGCACACGCTGCACTGGGACCTGCGACGCAATGCCGACTTCTACGAGGCCTTCGACGGACGGGGGCGGGTCCTCTTCGCCGGTGTCTCGGACTCCCAGGTCGAGCGGGGCCCGGCCACGCTGCGCCGGCAGACCCTCGGCTCCGTGCCGCTCTCCGTGCCCATCCCGGACACCCCGCCGGCGACGCCGGAGGAGCGGACCGACTCGGTGCTGGTGTTGTCCCGGCTGTGCGAGGCCAAGGGCATCGACATCGCGCTGCGGGCCTGCCGGGCGGCCGGCGTGCCGCTGGTGCTGGCCGGACCGGTCGGTGGTCAGCCCGACCGGACCGCCCTGGAGACCGCGCTCGCCGACCCCACGAGCCCGGTCCGCGGCTACCCCGACGTCCGCTGGTTCCTCGACCGCATCGCGCCCCGTCTCGACGGGGACCGGGTCCGCTGGATCGGCAGCGTGGCCGGGGAGGAGAAGGCCGACCTGCTCAGGCGGTCGCGGGCCGTGCTCTTCCCCATCCGCTGGGAGGAGCCGGGCGGCACCGCGGTCTGCGAGGCGCTGGCCGCCGGCACACCGGTCGTGGCCATGGCCCGCGGGTGCCTCCCCTCGCTCGTCGAGCCCAAGGTCACCGGGTACCTGGCCGAGGACGAGGCGGACTTCACCGCGGCGCTGGGCCGGCTGGCCGAGCTGGACCCCGAGGCCTGCCGGGGGACCGCGCTGAGCCGCTTCAGCCCCGGGGTCATGGCCCGGGGCTATGAACGGCTCTACGCCGAACTCCTCGCCCGGACCGCCCCGGGGGCGCCCTGCGGCACGGCCGGATGAGCACCGGCAGCCCGCGCAGTACCGCGGCGCAGGCCGGCACCGAGCCGGACGTCGTCCCGAACGCGCTTCCCGGGCCCGCTCCGACGGCCGCACCGGCTCGGCGGACCCGCCGTGGGCCCACGTGCCGGGTCAGCCGGGTGCTCCGGCCGGTAGGAGCAGGACGACGGGCTGGTCACGCGTCGGTTCGCCCGGGGACGTGTCCGGCTGTCGGGCGCGGGTACCCCGCTCACCGCCGAGCAGCCGGCCAGGTGAGAGCAACTCCGTGGCGCCCCGATCGAGGCTCCCGCCGCCGAGGGGATCTCCGTCATCTCTTCGCCATCGAGCAACAGGGGACGACATGCCCACCAGACGCAGGCTGAAGGGCCGCACGCTCGCTGCCCTGGCGGCCGACGGCTTCGAGAAGGTCGAGCTGATCGTTCCGCTGCGAGCCCTGAAGGCGGCCGGCGCCGAGGTGGACGTCGTGTCCCTGCGGCGCGGACGCATCCGCGGGGTGAACCTGCACATGCCGGCCGGCCGGGTCCGCGTGGACAAGACGATCGAGGAAGCCGATCCCGGCGACTACGACGGCCTGCTGTTGCCCGGTGGGTTCATCAATCCCGACCTCCTCCGGCAGTCCGCCCCGGCACGGGAGTTCGTCCGCGCGTTCGCCGCGAGCGACAAGCCCATCGCCACTCTCTGTCACGGACCGTGGGTGCTCGCCTCGGCGGGACTCGTGGACGGACGGACGCTCACCTCCTGGCCCGGGATCCGCGACGACCTGGTGAACGCGGGTGCCACCTGGCTCGACCAGGAGCTCGTCCGGGACGGGAACCTCACCACGAGCAGAGGGCCCCAGGACATGGCCGCCTTCATCCCCGGGATGCTCGATGCCTTCGCGAAGGCGTCGCCGGAGCCGGCGACGACCGCACCGCGTCGTGAGTCCGATCGGCAGCGCGAGACGCCCGTCGGCTGGGCCATCGCCGCGCTGCGGTGGTCTCCGAAACCGTCGGCCGCCGCCGTGGTGGGCATCGGCCTGGCCGCCGCCGCCCAGCGCACCCTGCACAGCCCGGCCACGCAGGGCTGGAGGGCCCGGGCGGCAGGCCGTGCCGGGTGACGTCCGCGCCTGCGGCGGCCGAGGAGGTACCCGAGGCGGCGCAACTCCACGACCCCGCCGGTGCTCCGCGGCGTCCCCGCGTCGGTGGCACCGTTAGCCGGGACCTCAGACCACTGCGCCACTTTCGTCAGCCGGAACGGGACTACTCCGTCCCGCTTCGCGGTACCTGGGCGCACGGGGGTCAGGCGTCGGCAGCGTTGAACAGACAGCGTGTCTGCCGCGGCCGCGGTCCCGGGAGCATCGATGCAGGAGACCGCGAGCCTCGAACTGGCCGAGATCGCCGACTCGGCCAGTCCCCTCCCCGAACGTTCGCGGGAGATGCTTGAGCTGGTGCACCGCCTGGTGCCGTTCGACGCCGCGTGGCTGGCCCTCGCCGAGCCGATGAGCAGCAGCTACACGTGCATGGCCAGCATCGCTCTCGACGAGGGAACCCTGCAGTACCTGAGCGGTCCGTCCATGGCGCGCGACATCGAGATGACCCACACCGCCCCTACGCGCCGGCCGCTGAGCCCTTCCGACCTGCCCTACCCGGCCGCTGACCTGCAGACCTGGGCCGAGTGCTTCATCCCCGCCGGCTTCCACGAGGCCCTGGGCGTCGCCCTGTTCGACGGAGGCCGGCGCCACGTCGGACACCTGGCGCTGCTCTTCAGCAGCACGGAGCCGCCGCCCCTGGCCCTGCGGCGCCGGCTGCACCAGCTCACGCCCGTTCTGGCGCGCGGGTCGGACCCGTTGCGCTCGCTGGCCACGGCAGCGCGGGTGGTGCGGGGGGCGGCCGCCGGTGCGGTGCTGTGCCGCGACGGCGCCACCCGGCCACTGCCCGGCCTCGACGGCGACGCACTGCTCGCCGAGGGATCGCCCGTCGTCAGCATCGCGCGCTCGTGCATCGACGACGGCCGGGTGTTCGCGTCCTTCCTGTGGCCGCGCGGAGGACGCCACGCCCCGGACGGGCACGTCCGCGTGACCGTCCTCTCCGCTCCCGGGGAGGCATCGGCACGCCTGCTCGGAACGGTCGTCCTCTCCGCCGTGACCGACCTGCGGGGGCTGACGCCGCGCGAGCTGGAGGTGCTCGGGCTGCTGGTCGACGGGTGTTCCAACCAGCAGATCGCCCGCGCGCTGGTCGTGGCCCCGCGTACGGTCGCTGCCCACCTCGAGCACGTCCTCGTCAAGCTCGATGCGCCCACGAGGACGCTCGCCGCGGTGCGGGCCGAGCGCGAGGGCCTCTACGTGCCCCTGCTCCCGTCGCCCTGCCGGGCCTGAATCGGGCGTTCTGCCGATGGTGCTCCCCCGTCTGCCTCGGTTCCATGGGAGGACCGGGCGGTCCGCGAGGTCGCCGGGTCGAGCGCGTCCGTCCACCCGGAGGGAGACCATGACCGCGTACGAGTCGTCCACCCAGGCGGCGGGCCCGCAGGCCTCCAGCGCATGAGTTGGCTGCGGCTCCAGCGCTTCGTCCGCACCAGCATGTGGCTGCTGCCGATCGGCTGCCTGGCCGCGGGCGCCCTCCTCGCCGTCGGAACGCTCGCCGTGGACCGGGCGACGGGCTACCGGCTCGTCCCGCAGAGCCTGACCGGGACGCCGTCCGACGCCCAGACGATCCTGTCCTCCTTCGCCACCGCCATGGTGTCGCTGACCAGCCTCGTCCTGACGGTCACCCTGGTCGCGGTCCAGCTGGCGATGGGGCAGTTCTCGCCCCGCATCGTGGGGGCGCTGCTCACCGACCGGTGGAGTCAGCTGGCGATCGGGTTGTTCGGCGCGAGCTTCCTGGTCGCGGTGCTCACCCTCCGCGAGATCCGCGGCTCCGACACCGGCACCGTGCCCGGGCTGTCGATGCTGCTGTGCTACCTCCTGATGCTCGCCAGCATCGTCGTGCTCGTCCTGTTCGTGCACCACATCGGCCAGGGCCTGCGGGTCGCCGGGCTGATCGACCTCGTCGGCGACCGGAGCCGCGAGTTCATCGTCCGCGAGCACGGGGAGCGGCCCGTCGTCACCGGCGGCCCGGACGAGATGGTCGCCGCGCAGCCCGGCAACGTGATCCGCGTCGACCGCCCGGCGCTGGTCGCCGCGGCCCGGCGGGCGGACTGCGTGCTGGAGCTGGTCCCCGTCGTCGGGGACTTCGTCGTCGGCGGCGCGCCCCTGTTCCGGGTGCACCCGGGCACCCGGACGCCGGTGAGCGCCGACCGCCCCCCGGCCGGTCGGCTCCGGGCCACCGACGTCACCCGCCACGTCCTGCTCGGCCCGGAGCGCGTGCACACCGAGGACCTCGCCTACGGCTTCCGCAAGCTCGTCGACATCGCCGTGCGCTCGATCGCACAGCCGTTCAACGACCCCACGACGACGGTCCAGGCGCTGCACCGGCTGCACGACCTGCTGCGCCAGATCGCCGCTCGCCCCCTGCCCTGCGGTGAACACCGCGACGAGGACGGCGTGGTGCGCCTGCTCGAGCGGACCGTCAGCTGGAACGGCTACGTCCGGCTGGCCTTCGACGAGATCCGCCTGGCCGGGGCGTCCGAGCCCCAGGTGACCCGGAAGATGTGCGCGGCGCTGGCCGACCTCACGAGCGTGGCACCGCCCGACCGGCAGGAGCCGCTGGACCGCCAGCTCCGGCTGCTGCACGCCGCCGTCCGGCGCGCCCACGAGGACGAGGAGGACGTCATCGCAGCGCTCACCCCGGACACCGAGGGCATCGGGTCGGGGGCCGACGTCACAGCCGCGCCACGATCTCGGTCGGCTCGCGCACCGCACTGAGCCGGCCAGGTGCCGGCCTGACCATCGCCGAGGCGAGGAGCCGGACCTCCGCCTCGACGCAGCGCGGTCCAGGTCGGCCCGCGAGAGCACCGCATGGGCGCCGTGCTGCTCGTGACGACGGCGTCAACTGCGACCAGAGACGACTCAGGCCGTTCTCCCGGGGAGAACGGCCTGGTCACACGGGTGGAGCTGAGGGGACTCGAACCCCTGACCCCCACACTGCCAG
Source organism: Geodermatophilus sp. SYSU D00684 (assembly GCF_054050455.1). NCBI lineage: Bacteria > Bacillati > Actinomycetota > Actinomycetes > Geodermatophilales > Geodermatophilaceae > Geodermatophilus > Geodermatophilus sp. SYSU D00684. The sequence continues at coordinate 29,024 of NZ_JBJGZI010000037.1, forward strand.
TGTGGTGCGCTACCAGCTGCGCCACAGCCCCGTTCCTCGGCCCGCCCGGTCTCGCTCGGGCCATGGAGAACTATACGACCCCCGGAACCGCACCCTGCGACGGGGGGTCGTCCCGCGCGTCGTGGGTCAGACCTCGACCCCTCGCTCGGCCAGCCACGGCACCGGGTCGATCCTGCGGCCGTTCATCCCGCCCTGGTGCACCTCGAAGTGCAGGTGCGGCCCGGTCGACTGGCCGCGGTTGCCGAGCAGCGCGATCGTCTCCCCGGCCTCCACGTACTGGCCGGGCTCGACGAGGATCTCCTCCATGTGGCCGTAGACGGTGACGTCGCCGTTCTCGTGCAGGACGTAGACGGCCAGGCCGAAGCCGCTGGCCGCACCGGCCCGGACGACGACGCCGTCCATGGCGGCGTACTCCGGCGTCCCGATGGGGGCGGCCAGGTCGATGCCGTAGTGGAAGGTCCCCCACCGCGAGCCGTAGCCGCTGGTGAAGCGCGCGCCGTCGACCGGCAGCACGGCCTCGGGCCGCGCCGCCTCCCGGGCGGCCTCCGCGGCGGCGGCCTCGGCCGCGGCCCGCTCGGCGCGGCTGGCCGCGACCTCCTGCAGGCGCGCCTGCGCCTCCGCCTCGGTGATCGAGGCCATCGGCAGGACCTCGAGGGACTCCTCGCCGGTGGCCAGCTCCATCTGCGCGCCGAGCACCGGCGTGGACCCGGTCTCCGCCCCGGACCCGCCGGGCACCCCGAGGACGCCGGCGCCGACCGCGCCGGCCACGAGCGCGGCGAGCAGCAGCTGCGGGCGGCGGTCGCGCAGGCCGCGACGGCGGGCGCGCGGCGCGGCGAGCGCGGCGGTGGCGGGCTCGGCGGCCGCGGCGAGGACGGGCAGGGCGGTGGTGGCCGTCGCGGGGACGTCGTCGGCGGCCTCGGTGGTGACCTCGGCGGCGGACCGCGGGACGGGGACGACCGCGGGGCGGACCGGCGGGAGGCCGCGCAGCGAGGAAGCCGGGTGGTCCGCCGCGCCCCGGGGGTCGCCGGTCCGGGGACCGGGCACCGCCGCGGGAGAGCCGCTGACGGGACGGGTCAGCAGACCCGCATCACTCCGGTGACTGGCCAAGGCGCGTACCCCGCTCGCTCGTGGGAAGCGGCCCGTCCGGGCCCGATCGAGTCGTATCGATCCAAACACACCGTGACCTCGCCGTGACCCGGAGTGCGGCGTGTCCGCCGGTGACACGCCGTGTGCGCTGTGTCACGTGGTGCGCGTGTGTTTGGGGCGGTCCCCGCGTGGGGATGTCCGGTCTTCCGGTGTGCAGCAGCCCGCGCCGGTCCGACGAGACCGCCGGGCCGACGCCGGCCCCGACCGACGCCCGCGTGCCCACGTTTTGCGGGCGTCGTCGCGACCCACCGGCGCGACCCACCGCAGCACCGCCCCGCCGACGCCCGTCCGCCCCTCGAGCTGCGCCCCTCGATGTGCGTCCGGGAACCCCGGCGTGGTCCCATGATCGTTCCCCGCCGCGCGCGGGCGGCCGACCGTGCGCCGGCCGAGCACGGACAGGAAGGACCGATGCCTCGATGGCACAGCCCGAGCGCTCCCCGCGGCACCTCCCGCGGGCCGGCACGGCCGCGCAGCCGACGGCACTGCCCGTCGGCCGCGTCCGGCCGCTGACCGCGGCGACGCTCGAGCAGCACGGGGCCCGGCTCACCGTCCCCACCTACGACCGGGCGTCGCTGACGCCGTCGGTCGTGCACCTGAGCGTGGGCGGGTTCTCCCGCGCCCACCAGCTCATCTACTTCGACGAGGTCGCCCAGCAGCGGATCTCCTCGGAGTGGGGCGTCGTGGGCGTCGGCCTGCGCGCCCGGCGGCTGCGGGAGGCCCTCGCGCCGCAGGACAACCTCTACACCGTCGTCGAGCGCAGCCCCGACGGCGAGCGGGCCCGGGTGGTCGGCGTCCTCACCGACTACCTGTTCGCCCCCGACGCCCCGGCCGCGGTCCTCGACCGGCTCAGCGACCCGCGCACCCGCGTGGTCACCATGACCATCACCGACGCCGGCTACCTGCTCGATCCCCTCACCCGGGCCTTCACCCCCGACGACGACGTCCGGCACGACCTCGCGCACCCCGGCGCCCCGCGCACCGTCTTCGGGTTCCTCGTCGAGGCGCTCGACCGCCGCCGCCGGGCCGGCGCGGCGCCGTTCACCGTCGTCTCCTGCGACAACCTGCACCGCAACGGCGACGCCACCCGGGCCGCCGTCACCGGGTTCGCGGCGCTGCGCGACGAGGTCCTCGCCCGGTGGATCACCGACCGCGTCGCCTTCCCCAGCAGCATGGTCGACCGGATCACCCCGCAGACGACGTCCGACGAGCGCGAGGCGCTCGCCCGCCGGTACGGGGTCGACGACCGGTGGCCGGTCGTCACCGAGCCGTTCTCGCAGTGGGTGATCGAGGACACCTTCTGCAACGGCCGCCCGCCGCTGGACGCCGTCGGGGTCCGGTTCGTCCGCGACGTGACCGACCACGAGCTGATGAAGACCCGGCTGCTCAACGCCAGCCACTCCGCGCTCGGCTACCTCGGCACGCTCGCCGGGCACGAGCGGATCGACGTGCTCATGGGCGACCCGGTGTTCGCCGCGTACGCCGCCCGGCTCATGGACGACGAGGTCACCCCGCTGATCCCCGTGCCGGAGGGCATCGACCTGTTCGAGTACAAGGCCACGCTGCTGCAGCGCTTCGCCAACCCGGCGATCGCCGACCGGCTGTCCCGGCTGTGCCGCCGCGGGTCGACCAAGCTGCCGCACCACCTGCTGCCCTCGCTGCGCCAGGCCCTCGCCGAGGACCGCCCGCACGCGCTGCTCACCCTCGCCCTGGCCGGCTGGGTCCGGTACCTGCAGCGGGTCGACGAGCACGGCCGCTCGCTGCCGATCGAGGACGACCGCGGGCCGCACCTGCAGGCCGTGGCCCGCGCCGGTGGCGACGACCCGCGCCTCCTGCTGGCCGAAGGGACGGTCTTCGGCGACCTCGGCTCGGTCCCCGGGTTCACCGACGAACTGGCCGGCGCCGTGCGCCGGCTCCGGTGCGACGGCGTCCGCGAGACCGTCGCCGCCGCCACCGCCGCGAGCGCCCGGTGAGCGCGCCCCGCACCGGCGGGGCGGCCGCGGTCCTCCCCCGCGACGTCGTCGCGGGCCTGACCGCGCTGCTGTGCGACGCCGACGGCAACCTCTTCCCCTCCGAGGAGCCGGCCTTCGTCGCCTCCGCCGAGGTCACCAACCGCTTCCTCGCCGAGCTCGGCGACGCGCGCCGGTTCACCCCGGAGGAGCTGCGCCTGGCCACCACCGGGATGAACTTCCGGACGACGTCGCGCCGGCTGGCCGCCGAGGCCGGCCGCCCCGAGGTCGACGTCGAGCCGTGGGTGGCCGAGGAGAAGCGCGCCGTGACCGCCCACCTCGGCGAGCACCTGCGCCCGCACGGGCCGACCAGCGCCGCCCTCACCGCGCTCGCCCCGCACCTGCGGCTGGCCGCGGTGAGCTCCAGCGCGCTGGCCCGGCTGGCCGCGTGCTTCACCGCCACCGACCTGGACGGGCTCATCCCGCCGGCGGCCCGGTTCAGCGCCGAGGACTCGCTGCCGGTGCCCACGAGCAAGCCCGACCCGGCGGTCTACCTGTACGCCTGCGAGCGCCTCGGGATCGCCCCGGAGCAGGGCCTGGCCGTGGAGGACTCCGTCCCGGGGGCACTCTCCGCGGTCCGCGCGGGTTGTCCCACGGTGGGCAACCTGCTGTTCGTCCAGCCCGCCGAGCGCGCCGAGCGCGAGGCCGCGCTGTGGGAGGCCGGCGTGCTCGCCGTCGTCCCGTCCTGGCAGGAGCTCGCCGACCTGCTGCTGCCCGTCCTGACCGGAGGTGGTCGATGAGGATCGTCTACACCAGCTTCCGCGGCCTGTTCTCCGACAGCCCGCGCGCCGTCTACGAGGCCCTGGTGGCCCGCGGCGACGACGTCACGCACACGTGGCTGACCGCGCCGGTCGCCGAGTCCGCCTTCCCGGCCGACGTCGAGACCGTCCCGTTCGGCAGCCCCGAGAGCATCGCCGCGCTCGAGGCCGCCGACGTCGTCGTGTCCAACGACCACGTGCCGCTGGACTGGGAGAAGCGCCCGGGCGCCTTCTACCTGCAGACCTGGCACGGCACCCCGCTCAAGCGGATCCACAACGACGTCCTCTGGGCGCCGGAGGGCCGGCTGGCCTACCTGGAGCACGACATCGCCCGCTGGGACGCGATGCTCTCCCCCAACCCCTACAGCACCGGCCGGTTCCGCCAGGCCTTCGGCTTCCGCGGGCCGGTGCACGAGACCGGCTACCCCCGCAACGACCTGCTCTCCAGCCCCGGGCGGGACGCGGTGCGCGCGCGGGTGCGGGCCGGGCTCGGCATCAACGACGACGCCCGCGTCGTCCTCTACACCCCCACCTGGCGCGACGACCTGGTCTTCGAGGGCACCGGGGAGCGCGACTTCCACTTCCCGGTCGACCTCGCCGACTTCACCGACCGGCTCGGCAAGGACCACGTGCTGCTGCTGCGGCTGCACAACATGGTCTCCGACCGGCTCGAGTCGATCGACGGGATGCCGGTGCAGGACGTCTCCTCGTACCCGGACATCCGCGACCTGTACCTGGCCGCCGACGTGCTGGTCACCGACTACTCGTCGACGATGTTCGACTTCGCGGTCACCGGGAAGCCGATCCTGCTGTTCCCCTACGACCTCGACGAGTACCGCGACCGGCTGCGCGGGTTCTACGTGGACCTCGAGCAGGTCGCGCCCGGGCCGATCGTGACGACCAGCGGGGAGCTGGTCGACGCGCTCGCCGACCTGGACGCCGTCACCGCGGAGCACACCGACCGCTACCGGTCCTTCCGCGAGACCTACACCGCCCTGGAGGACGGCAACGCCACCGGGCGCGTCCTCGACCTGTTCTTCCCGCCCGGCGGCCCCGCCGGCGCGGCTGACCCGACCCGAGGAGGGGACGACAGTGCGCATCGCTGACCTCGTGCAGACCCGGGTACCCGGCCGCAGGACCGGAGCCGCCCGGCCGGCCGCCCGCACGCAGCCCGTCCCGCCGCAGGTGGTCATCCTGGCCGCCGGGATGGGCACCCGGCTGGGGCGCCCGCTGCCCAAGCCGCTGACGCCCCTGGTGGACGGCCGCAGCATCCTGCACCGCCAGCTGGACACGCTCGCACAGGTCTTCGGCCCCGCCGTCGACGTCACCGCCGTCGTCGGGTTCCAGTGCGAGCTGCTCATGCAGGCCGCGCCCGACCTGCGCTTCGCCTACAACCCGCACTTCGCGCGGACCAACACCTCCAAGAGCCTGCTCCGCGGCCTGCGGACCACCCGCGAGGGCGGCGTGCTGTGGCTCAACGGCGACGTCGTCTTCGACGCCGCCGTGCTGGAGGCCGTGGTGCCCGCGCTGGAGGCCGACGAGAGCTTCGTGTGCGTCGACACCTCCACCGTCGCCGACGAGGAGGTCAAGTACACCCTCGACGGGGAGGGCTACATCGCCGAGCTGTCCAAGACGGTGAAGGGCGGCCTGGGCGAGGCCGTGGGCATCAACTACGTCTCCTCGGCCGACAAGGCCGTGCTGGTCGAGCACCTCGACGGCTGCGGCGACCAGGACTACTTCGAGCGCGGCATGGAGACGGCGATCATCGAGGCCGGCGTGCGCTTCCGCCCGGTGGACATCTCGCGGTGGGCCGCCGTCGAGGTCGACTTCGAGGCCGACCTGGACCGGGCCAACGAGATGCTCTCCGGCGCCCGCCCGCACCTGCACCCGGTCCCCGACGGCACCGCCTAGCCGGACCGCCCCCGGGCCTCGGCCGGTCACGCGACCGGCTGGGGCTCCGGGGCGGGGTCCTGCGGGCGGGCCCGCTCCGGGTCGCGGAAGCGCCGGGCGGCGGCCAGCCCGCCGACGACGAGCCCCGTCCCGCCCGCGACGAGGACGGCGACCGCCACCCGGGCGAGCGGCTCCGGGCCGGCGCTGGCCACGTGCGCGCTCCACAGCACGTCGACATCGGGCAGGCCCTGCACCAGCAGCAGCCAGCCGAGCACGACCGCGAGCAGCCCGGCCATGACGCCCCGGCCGCGGCGGGCGGCGACCCAGCCGAGCACCGCCACCAGCGCCGCGGTGACCGCGGGGAGCAGCGCGGACACCACCGCCGCCGCGTGCGAGGACACCGTCACGGGGGGCTCGGGCGTGCTCGCCGCGTGCCACAGCGCGGCGGCGCCGCCCGCGGCCAGCGCCCAGCCCAGCGGCCGCGGCGACCGGGCCAGGAGGCCGGCGGCCGCGACGGCGGCGGCCAGCGCGAGGTGCAGCCCCCAGGTGAGCGCCGTCGACGGCGGCGGGCTCCAGGTGAGGACGCCGCGCACGGTCACCGCGGTGTCGCCGTGCCGCACGGGGACGGTCCAGGAGAACACCGTCTGCGCGCGGTCGGGATCGGCCGCGACCGCCGGCGGCAGCTGTCCCTCGGTCATCCAGTGCGTGCGGTGGTCGTGCCAGGTGTACTGCGGCTCGGTGGAGACGCGCACCCACTCCGGCTCGGCCCGCGGGTCGGCGTCCGCGGGCAGGGTGACCCGGCCGAACCGGTCGAGGTTGATGTAGGTGGCCGGGCTGTGCGCGTTGCGCCAGACGCCGTCCGGGCCGATCCGCAGGTAGGGCTCGTCGGAGTAGCCCGGCACGGTCACCTCGGTGCCGGTGGCGTTCACCAGCTCCAGGGAGTATCCGAAGTCCAGCACGCGCACGCTCACCCCGGGCACCGCGGGCACCGCCGAGGTGACCCGGCCGGCGAAGTCGCTGCCGGCGGCCTCGCCACCGACGTGGGCCCGCGCCGGGCCGGCCAGGGCGAGGGTGGCCAGCACGCCGAGCAGGACGACCAGCAGCCGCGCGCCGGCGGCCCGGGCCCGCTGCACCGCGCGGCTCACGCGACGTCGGCGACCGCGGCCAGGTCGCCGGCGATGTCCCGCGCGGTGTTGCCGGCGTCGAAGGCGACGTGCGCCTGGTCGTCGGCGCCGTAGAGCAGCAGCAGCGAGCTGTGCATCCGGCCGTCCTCCTCGGCCAGCGGCACGCCGGCCGACAGCTGGGCCTGGTCGATCGCGTCCTGGTCGCCGGTCAGCCCGACGAACTGCGTGGGCAGGTCGGCGTCGAACCGGTCCAGGTACTCCCCCAGCACCGGCGGGGTGTCGGTGGCCGGGTCGGTGGTCACGAACACCACCTGCACCTGCTCGGCCAGCGCCGGGTCGGTGTCGCGCAGCGCGAGGGCGACGTCGGCCATCGTCGTCGGGCAGATGTCGGGGCAGTCCGTGTAGCCGAAGAACAGCAGCGTCGGGCGCCCCGCCGTGACGGACGCGAAGTCGTAGGACGCGCCGGTCTGGTCGGTCAGGGTGAACGCGGGCCGCTGGTAGGGGTCGGGCAGGTCGAGGCCGGCGTAGGTGTCGTCGGGCCCCTCGACCGTGGCGACCGGGCCGCCCGCGTGGTCCCCGCCGTCATGGGAGTGGCCCTCGGCGGCCGCCGCCTCGTCCCCGTCGTCGGAGCCGCAGGCGGACAGCGCCAGGCCGGCGGCGAGGAGCAGCGCGGCGCTCCGGCCGCGTCCGGGAGCGGTCACGAGGACACGGTACGTCGGCCCGCGCGGTACCCGAGGACGACGCCCGCGACGCCGACGGCCAGCGCCAGGATGGCGAGGAACAGCGCCAGCCCGGCCGGCTCGCCGCTCACCTCGGTGTCGTGGGAGTGCCCGTCGGCGGCCGCCGCGGTGTCGGTGGCGGTCGTGTCCCCGGAGGCGGCGGCCAGCGTCAGGGTCGGCGCGGGGTTCTCCGGCTCCTCCTGGCCCTCGACGGTGGGCTCGATCCACGCCGACTCGGTGCCGTCGCTGTAGGTCTGCACCGTGGGGAACGCCAGCGTGTCGGCGTCCGGGAACGGGCCGCCGGACAGCGAGAACTCCTGGAACTGGCCGGGCGCGATCCCGCCGCCGGCGTCGGCGCGGAACTCGACCACCGAGACGTAGCTGGTGATCTCCGTCCCGTGGTCGTCCACCGGCGAGGAGAGCTCGGCGGCGGTCGTGACGACCGTCCACCCGGGCACCGGCAGGGTCCGCAGCGAGGCCAGCGCCTGGTCCTCCGGGATCGAGATGCGCACCGAGACCGTGCTCGCGGTGTCGCTCTCGTTGGGCACCCGGAAGGTCAGCTTCCCGTAGCCGCCGGCGGCGGCGTCGGCCGACGAGACCGACACGTGCGCCGACGCGGTGGCCGCGACCACGACGGACGCGACCAGGGCGGTCAGCACGGCGGCCAGGACGACGCCGGCACGGGCCGGCGGTCGCAGGATGAGGGACACGGTTCTCCTTCTGTCGTCCCGCGGAGGGGTTCTCAGCGCACCGGGAAGTCGGTGCCGGCGGTGGTGGCGGTGAACTCGTCGAGCCGGACGCTGACGGCGACGGTCCAGGTGCCGGCGCCCGGGATCGGCATCCCGTCGGCCACCCAGTGGCCGGGGCCGGCGGGCTCGAGGTCGACGTCGAGCGGGCCGATCTCCTGCTCGGGCTCGGTGAGTGTCACGCGCAGGTCGGCCGGCTGGGCCAGCCGGCCGTCGTCGTCGAACAGGTAGAGGTGCAGCGTGTTGGCGCCGGGGCGGGCCGGGTCGATCGACAGCTGGACGCTGCCGGACTCCCCCGCCGACGACTGCAGCGGCAGGGTGACGTCCACCGGCTGGGCGGCCGTCGCGCGGGCCGGCGGGGTGCCCACGAGCAGCGCGGACAGCACCAGCACGACGGCGGCGACGGCGGCCTCGACCAGGATCGTGCGGCGCAGCGGCGCGACGTCCTCGACGGCGCCGCGGGCCTGCGCCTCGGCGCGGGCCCGGGCGGCCTCGGTGACCCCCGGCTCGTCGGCGCCGGGACCGGGGGCAGCGAGGGCGTGCGCGGTCACCCGGCGGCGCCCGCCCGGCCGCGGCCGGGTGAGGCCGAGGTGCTGCTGCACCCACACCCGCGAGACGCCGGCGGCGGCCAGCAGCAGCAGGACCAGCGCGAGCTTGGCCAGCAGGATCCAGCCGTAGGTCGTGGAGACCAGCGCGGCCGGCGAGCCGACCTCGCGCACCGACTGGACGACGCCGGTGACCACCAGCGCGGCCACCGAGCCGGAGGCGATCCGCGACCAGCGCGGCAGCGCCGCGGCCAGCTCCCCGGCCTCGACGCCGGGCCGCAGCAGCCCGGCCAGCAGCGCGGCCAGCCCGCCCAGCCACAGCGCCATGGCCGCGACGTGCACCGCGGTGACGGCGGTGGCGAACACCGGGAGGCTGCCGGCCACCGGGTGCCCGACCGCCGCGGTGGTGAGGACGACGCCGGCGCCGAGGACCGCCGGCCCCGCCGGCTGCGGCGCGGTCCCCCGGCGCCACAGCGGCACCAGCAGCGCGGCCAGCAGCAGCGCGAGGGCGCCGCGGCCGAGCGTGGTCAGGCCGTAGGCGGAGGAGCCGGTGGTGGACAGCAGCGCCGGGTCGAGCAGCGACCCCAGCCCCGCCCCGCCCGCGTACGGGCCCTGCAGGAGGAAGGTGAGCACCGCGGCCCCGGCGACCGTCCCCAGCCCGGCCGTGGTCAGCCGCCGCATCCGCCGCGAGGCCCAGCCGGCCGGCCAGCACAGCAGCAGGAAGGCGGGCACGCCCAGGCCCACGGCCTCGCCGGCGAACCCGAGGGCGCGCGCGGCCGGCAGCGCGACGGCGACGAACGGGTCGGCGTCGGGGTCGGCGGCGACCGCCCCGGCGTCGGCGAGCTCGCCGTCGCCGACGACGAAGGCGTAGGCCCCGCTGACCGGGTGCGAGTCGGCGGAGACCACCCGGTAGGTGACGACGTAGCTGGCGTCGGGCAGGTCGCCGCGCAGCGGGATGGTGACCGTGTCGTCCTGCACCGACGCGGCGCCGGTGTCCGCGCGCGCGCCGTCGTCGCCGAGGACGCGGGCGTAGCCGGCGCCGAGGGACACGCCCTCGGTGAAGCGCAGGGTGACCTGGCCGGGTACCGCGTCGAGGCGGGCGCCCTCCCCCGGGTCGGTGGAGACCAGCTCGGCGTGCGCGGCGGCGGGGCCGGCGGTGGCCACGCCGAGGCCCAGCCAGCCGGCGAGCAGCACGAGCAGCAGCAGGGCCGGCCGCGGCGAGCGGCGGGCCGGGACGGCGGTGCTCACGCGACCACCCGCCGGGCCGCCGCGGGCGCGGCCGCCCGCCGCGGCCGCTGCCGCCAGGCGACGACGGCGATGAGCACGACGCCGGCGAGCAGCAGCAGGTGCGCGGCGGCGCGGTCGGCGTGCACGTGCCCGGCCTGCAGGTCGCGCACCGTGGTGACGGTCAGCAGGACGGCGAAGGTGGCGAGGAACGGCAGCGCCCCCGCGGCCAGCCGGGGCGCGGCGGCGACGGCGAGGAAGGCGGCCGCGACGGCGAGGTTCCACGCGCCGGTCTCGTGCGCCACGTGCACGGGCGCGCTCATCGCCGCGGTGCCGGCGGACAGCGCCGGCCACGCCAGGCCGGCCTGCGCCACGCCCACGGCGAGGAGCGCCAGCCGCAGCGCCGACCGCACCAGCCGGGCGCGCGCGGCCGCCGCGGTGCCGGGCAGCTGCCGCGGCAGCGCGCCGAGGACGGCGGCGGTGAGGTCGGGCACCGGCGGCGCGGGGGCCAGCCGCGCCCGGCGGGTCACCGCCTCCGCGGCGTCGGCCCACCCGGCGCACGCGGGGCACGCGGCGAGGTGGCGGTCCAGGTCGGCGGCGGGCACGCCGAGCGGCTCGCCGTCGAGTCGCGCGGAGACCGCCTCGCGGAAGGGGGCACACTGCATGTCGTCGTAGTCGTCACGGAGGGCCCGTCCGGTTCCCGGGACAGGCCCGGTTGTGACGGAGGGAACACGTGGACGAGCTGGCGCGGGTCGCGGCTGCCGCCGTCGACGGCGACCCCCTCGCCGCCGCGACCCTCGTGCGGTCCACCCAGTCCGACGTCTGGCGGCTGTGCGCCGCGCTCGGCGACCGGGACTCCGCCGACGACCTGACCCAGGAGACCTACGCCCGCGCCTTCGCCACGCTGCACCGCTTCGAGGGCCGCTCCTCGCTGCGGACGTGGCTGCTGGCGATCGCCCGGCGGGTCTGCGCCGACGCCGTCCGCTCGCGGCGCCGCCGGCGGCTCACCCTGGTCCGCGACGACGCCGACCTGGAGGCCCTCGGCCGCGGCGAGGACGCCGACCGGGTGGGCGAGGGCGCCGCCGTCACCGACCTGCTGGCCCGGCTGGACCCCGACCGCCGGGAGGCGTTCGCGCTGACCCAGCTGCTCGGGCTCTCCTACGCCGAGGCCGCCGAGGTGGCCGGCTGCCCGGTGGGCACGATCCGCTCGCGGGTCGCCCGCGCCCGGGCCGACCTGGTCGAGGCGCTCGGCGACGGCGCGCAGGAGGCACCGGACGCGGCCCGCGGGTGAACCTGCGCTGAACCGCGCGTGAACGGGTACCTATGCTGCCCGACGGCCGTGCGACCGCTCATCCGCGGCGGGCGCCTCCCCGAACCCCGCCGATCCGGAGTCCCTTCGTGCCCTTCAGCCTGACCCCCAAGGACCAGAGCTTCTACACCCTGTTCAGCGACTCGGCGCAGAACCTGGTGGCGGCCACCGACGTCCTGGGCGACTTCATCCACGACCACGCCCGCCGGCCCGAGCTCGCCGACCGGCTGCGCGACCTCGAGCACACCGGCGACCAGTCGACCCACGCGATCTTCCGGCAGCTGAACTCCAGCTTCGTGACGCCGTTCGACCGCGAGGACATCTACAGCCTGGCCAGCCACCTCGACGACGTCATGGACTTCGTGGAGGCCGCCGCCGACCTGGTGATCCTCACCGGGCTGGGCACCCTGCCGGCCGAGATGGGCCAGCAGACGGCGCTGCTGCAGCGCGCCGCGGAGACCACCGCCGAGGCGATGCCGCGGCTGCAGACGATGAAGGCCCTCCCCGACTACTGGATCGAGGTCAACCGCATCGAGAACGAGGCCGACAAGCTCTACCGGCGGCTGCTCTCCCGGCTCTACAGCGGCGAGTTCGAGGCGCTGGAGGTCCTCCGGCTCAAGGAGGTCGCCGACCAGCTCGAGGAGGCCGCCGACGCGTTCGAGAAGGTGGCCAACGTCGTCGAGTCCATCGCGGTCAAGGAGTCCTGAGCGTCGATGGACGCGGCCTTCGTCGCGCTGGTCGTCATCGTCGTCGTCGCGCTGGCCTTCGACTACACCAACGGGTTCCACGACGCCGCCAACGCCATCGCCGTCGCCGTCTCCACCAAGGCGCTGACGCCGCGGGTGGCGCTGGCGCTGGCGGCGGTGATGAACCTGGTCGGCGCCCTGCTGTCCACCGAGGTCGCCAAGACCGTCGGCGCCGGGATCATCGAGGCGCCGACCGGGACCGGCGGGCTGGAGATCGTCTTCGCCGCGCTGGTCGGCGCGATCGCGTGGAACCTCATCACCTGGTACTTCGGGCTGCCCTCGTCGTCCTCGCACGCGCTGATCGGCGGCCTGGTGGGCGCCGCGCTGGCCGCGGCCCACGACGTCCAGTGGCTGGGCGTCGTCGACAAGGTCGTCATCCCCATGGTCGTGTCGCCGCTGGTCGGCTTCGGCCTCGGCTACCTGTTCATGCTCGCCATCCTGTGGACCTTCCGGCGGGCCAACGTCACCCGCGCCAACCGCGGGTTCCGCTACGCGCAGATCGTCAGCTCCGCGACCATGGCGCTCGGCCACGGCCTGCAGGACGCCCAGAAGACGATGGGGATCATCACGCTGGCGCTGGTCACCGCCGGCGAGATCGACGACTTCGAGGTGCCGCTGTGGGTCGTGCTCGCCGCGGCCCTCGCGATCAGCGCGGGCACCTACGCCGGCGGGTTCCGGATCATGCGCACCATGGGCCGGCGCATCATCCAGCTCACCCCCGCCGGCGGCTTCGCCGCCCAGACGGTGGCCTCCGGCGTCATGGTGACGACGGCGACCGTGTTCGCCGTGCCGGTCTCGACGACGCACATCACGACGACCTCGATCATGGGCGTCGGGTCGACGCGGCGGCTCTCGGCGGTCCGCTGGGGCGTGGCCGGCAACATCGTCGTCGCGTGGGTCGTCACCCTGCCGGCCGCCGGGGCGGTGGCCGCGCTGGCGTACCTCCTCACCGGCCTCGTCGTCGGCTGACGCCGCCGCTCTCCTGACCGAGGGGTCACCCCGCGAGGCGCTCGCGGGGTGACCCCCGACTCGCCGACCCCCCGCTGGCATATCCCGATCGATCTGGTAGACATAGTCCTCGTGGCGGCGACGGCGGTGCTCCTGGTGGGGCGGATCCACGTCGACCTGCTGCGCGTCTGCACGGCCACCTGTCCGGGCCGCTGACGCCCGCGCCCTCCGGGGCGTCCCTCCCCTCGCACGACCCGCGTCGAGTCGCGCCCTGACGCGCGCCCGCGGCCCGTCTCCCAGCCGGACAGGAGCCCCACCCTCGTGAAGACCTTGATCGTGCTCGCCCTCGCCGGGCTGGGCGCCCAGCTCGTCGACGGCAGCCTGGGCATGGCCTACGGCGTCACCTCGACGACGCTGCTGCTGGCCCTCGGCACCAACCCGGCCGCCGCCTCGGCGACGATCCACCTCGCCGAGATCGGCACGACCCTCGCCTCCGGGGTGTCGCACTGGCGGTTCGGCAACGTCGACTGGAAGGTCGTCGCCAAGGTCGGCGTGCCCGGCGCCGTCGGCGCGTTCGCCGGCGCCACCGTGCTGTCGAGCCTCTCCACCGAGGTCGCCGCCCCCGTGATGTCGCTGATCCTGCTCGCGCTCGGCGTCTACCTGCTGGTCCGGTTCACCTTCCGCGGCATCGACCGCCGCAACCTCGGCAAGCCGGTCCGCAAGCGGTTCCTCGGCCCGCTCGGCCTGGTGGCCGGCTTCGTCGACGCCACCGGCGGCGGCGGCTGGGGCCCGGTCGGCACCCCGGCGCTGCTGGCCAGCGGCCGCATGGAGCCGCGCAAGGTGATCGGCTCGATCGACACCTCCGAGTTCCTCGTCGCGCTGGCCGCCAGCCTCGGCTTCCTCTTCGCGCTCGGCTCGCAGGGCATCGACCTCGCCTGGGTGGTGGCGCTGCTGCTCGGCGGCCTGGTCGCCGCGCCGATCGCCGCCTGGCTGGTCCGGCACGTGCCGCCGCGGCTGCTCGGCTCCCTGGTCGGCGGGATCATCGTCCTGACCAACACCCGCACGCTGCTGCGCAGCGACTGGATCGACGCCTCCGACCCGGTCCGCTACGCGGTCTACGCGGCCATCTACCTGGTCTGGGCCGCCGCCGTCGCCCACTCCTTCCGCCAGTACCGCAAGGACCGCGTGCAGGAGTCGGCCGACGCCCTCGCCGCCGAGGCCGCCCGCCTGGCCGAGGACGAGCACCTGCACACGCCGGACGCGGCGGACGTCGCGGACCTCGAGCGCAGCCTCCGCGCCGGCCGCCCCGCCGACCCGCGCGACTGAGCAAGGACCTCCCTGCCCCCACCACTCGCGAGCTCGCGGCGGGCCCCTGCAGGGAGGCCGAGTCCGGGAGGCCCCGTCCGGCAGCTGCCGGGCGGGGCCTCCGGCGTCTCAGCGGCCGCCCAGCAGCCTCGCCTCGAGCTCCCCGGGGAGGCCGGGCTCGGGCAGGCCGTGCGGCGTGGGCAGACGCTCGGGGTCCTGCCGCAGCCAGGCCCAGGTGTCCGCGACGGTCTCGCGGACCGGCCGGGTGGGCAGCCCGAGCGACCGCGCGCGGGTCGTGTCGACGTCCCACGCCGTCGCCGCCGTCTCCCGGGGCAGCCAGAACGGCAGGTGCAGCCAGGGTTCGACGCCGGCGGCCAGCAGGTCCTCCTCCGCCACCGGGACGAGCTCCGCGTCGCTGCCGGTGACGTCCCGGCACGTCTCCAGCAGCCCGCCCAGCGTCGTCATCCCGGCCGGGCCGGTGGCGTTCACCGGGCCGTCCTGGCGGCGCTCGGCCATCTCCACCAGCCAGCCGGCCAGGTCGCGGACGTCGACCAGCGCGATCGGCTGCTCCAGCGCGTCGGGGACGACCACGCGGCCGCCGCGGGCGATCCGCTGCAGCCACCACGGCAGCCGGCGGACGTTGTCGTGCGGGCCGAGGATCAGGCCGGCGCGGGCGGTGAGGAACCGGCCCGGCAGCGCCGCGCCCAGCACCCGCTCCGCGTACGCCTTGTTCGGGCCGTAGTCGTCGTCGGGGGTGTCCCAGGTCGGGTCGTCCTCGCCGCGGACCGGGCCCGGCGGCCAGGTGGAGTAGGCGTTGAGGCTGCTGACGAACGCGTAGGCGCGCACGCCGGCCAGGGTGGCCGCGGCGTGGTCGGCGGCGGGGCGGGTCTGGCAGGAGGTGTCGACGACGACCTCCGGCGTCCAGCCGTCCAGGGCGCGCGGGAGGGCGGCGGGGTCGTCGCGGTCACCGTGCAGCGGGCGGACGCCGTCGGGCGGCGCACCGGTGACGCCGCGGCTGAACGTGGCGACCTCGTGGCCGCGGTCGAGGGCCGCCGTCGCCACGTGCCGGCCGAGGAAGTGGGTGCCGCCGAGGACGAGGAGTCGCACGGGCCCACCCCAGCGGAGCCGCGCCTCCGCCGTCCACCCGGTTCGCGGACGGCGGAAGCGCTCAGACGGCGCGGGTGACCACCGGGAGGTCGGGCACCTGCGGCAGCGGCTGCGAGCGGGCCGCGGCGAGCACCATCTGCGGCGACCGGGGCAGGCCCCGCCGGGTGCACAGCCGCAGCGCGCGCACGCCGGTGATGACGTCGGTCTCCGGCGGGACGACCAGCAGGTCCGCGCGCCGGTTGCCGCCGGCCCAGCTCAGGCACACGACGCCGGGGTCCATGCTGCGGAACCCGCCGGTGCGCACCACCCGGCCGTCGACGAGGACCTTGCGCGGCGCCGGCAGCCACGAGTCCAGCGCGTAGGTGAAGCGCTCGATCCGCACCCCGCGGCGGTCGAGCGCGGCGATCAGCTCGGGTACCTCGACGGCGAGGTCGCGGCCGCGCGGGAACCAGGCCCCGTCGAAGGCGTTCTCCCCCGAACCGGCGTCGGCCCGCAGGCTCACGCGCACGTCGATGCCCCCGCGGAACACCCCCGTGGTCCCCGTCGCCTCCGTGGTCGTCATCAGCAGTCCCGCCTCCCGCTCAGCGTGCTGCGGGCCCGCGTCCGGGCCCACCGGGCGACGGTAGGTCGGCGCGGCGCGGGGTCCCGGCGCGCCGCGGCCGGGCCTGTCGCGCCCGGACGGCCGGTCATCACCAGCGGTCACGATCCGGTCACGGCAGCCCGCGGGCACGTCCGCGGAGATGCGCAGGAGCCCCCGCCCGGCGGACCGGACGGGGGCTCCTGTGTGCTGTCGGCGTCAGACCCTGGGCTTGCGGTTCTTCGCCTTGCCGCGCTCGTTCTGGTCGAGGATGACCTTGCGCACGCGGACGGCGGCCGGCGTCACCTCGACGCACTCGTCCTCGGCACAGAACTCCAGCGCCTGCTCGAGGTTGAGGACCTTCGGCGGCACCAGGCGCTCGAGTTCCTCCGCGGTCGAGGACCGCATGTTGGTGAGCTTCTTCTCCTTGGTGATGTTGACGTCCATGTCGTCGGGCCGGGAGTTCTCCCCGACGATCATGCCCTCGTACACCTCGGTGCCCGGGGCGACCATCATCTGGCCGCGCTCCTGCAGCGAGAACATCGCGTACGACGTCGCCACGCCCTGCCGGTCGGCCACCAGGGAGCCGGTCGGGCGGGCGCGCATGTCGCCCATCCACGGCTCGTAGCCCTCGAGGTTGTGGTTGAGGACGCCGGTGCCGCGGGTCTCGGTGAGGAACTCGGTGCGGAACCCGATGAGGCCGCGCGAGGGGACGACGTACTCCATCCGCGCCCAACCGGTGTCGTGGTGCACGAGGTTCTCCATGCGCCCGCGGCGGGAGGCCAGCGCCTGGGTCAGCGTGCCGACGTACTCGCCCGGGGTGTCGATGGTGACCCGCTCGACCGGCTCGTGCAGCCTGCCGTCGATCTCCTTGGTGACCACCTGCGGGCGGCCGACGGTGAGCTCGAACTCCTCGCGGCGCAGCTGCTCGACGAGGATGGCCAGCGCCAGCTCGCCGCGGCCCTGCATCTCCCAGGTGTCGGGGCGCTCGGTGGGCAGCATGCGCACCGAGACGTTGCCGACCAGCTCCTGGTCGAGGCGGTTCTTGATCAGCCGGGCGGTGAGCTTCTTGCCCGACCTGCCCGAGATCGGCGAGGTGTTGATGCCGATGGTGATCGAGATCGACGGCTCGTCGACGGTCAGCGGCGGCAGCGGGCGCGGGTCGTTCGGGTCGGCGAGGGTGTCGCCGATCATGACGTCCTCGATGCCGGCGATGGCGACGAGGTCGCCGGGGCCGGCGCTGTCGGCCGGGGTGCGGGTGAGGCCCTCGGTGACCAGCAGCTCGGTGATCTTGACGTTCTTGACGCTGCCGTCGGTGCGGCACCAGGCGACGGTCTGGCCGTTCTTCATCGTGCCGGAGTGGATGCGCAGCAGCGCCAGCCGGCCGAGGTAGGGCGAGGCGTCGAGGTTGGTGACCTGCGCGCGCAGCGGCTCCTCGGCGTCGTAGGTCGGCGCCGGGATGGTCTCCAGCAGCGTCTTCACCAGCGGCGCGAGGTCGGGGCTGTCCGGCGAGGTGCCGTCGGCGGGCCGGGTGAGCGACGCCCGCCCCTCCTTGCCGTTGCAGTAGACGATCGGGAACTCGAGGGCGTCGGTGTCCAGGCCGTTGTCCTCGAGCAGCTCCATGAACAGCTCGTAGGTCTCGTCGACGACCTCGGCGATGCGCGCGTCGGACCGGTCGGTCTTGTTGACCACGAGGATGACCGGCATCCCCTTGCCGAGCGCCTTGCGGAGCACGAAGCGGGTCTGCGGCAGCGGCCCCTCGGAGGAGTCCACGAGCAGCACGACGCCGTCGACCATGGACAGGCCGCGCTCGACCTCGCCGCCGAAGTCGGCGTGGCCCGGGGTGTCGACGATGTTCACCGTCACCGGGTTGCCGTTCTCGTCGGCCAGCCGGATGGCGGTGTTCTTGGCCAGGATGGTGATCCCGCGCTCGCGCTCGAGGTCCATCGAGTCCATGACGCGGTCCTGCGTCGTGTCGGCGTCGGTCCCCTCGCCCTTGGCGCGGCCGAGCGCACCGGCCTGGCGGAGGAGGGCGTCGACCAGGGTGGTCTTGCCGTGGTCGACGTGGGCGATGATCGCCACGTTGCGCAGGTCGTCGCGGGTGGGCATGCGGAAGGACACCTCAGGGAGAGTCAGGGGGATCCCGCGGCGGCAGCGCTCGCGGTACCACGGACAACGGCCGCCGGCCCGGCGACCTTCCCACCTTAGGCGGTCAGCGCGCGGTGACCTCGGCCTGCGGCCGGTCCGCCACCGCGTACGTCACCCCCGCGGCGGCGATCGTGACCAGACTCACCGCCAGCCAGGCCGGCATCCCGGCGCCGAGGGCGAGCACGTGCGCCAGGACGAACGCGCCGACGTACAGCGCGCCGAGCCCGAGGGCGACCGCCACGCCGCGCCGCTGCACCCACAGCCGGGCCGCGCCGAGCCCGCCGGCGAGGAACACCGCCCCGCCCAGCGCCCGCACGCCGGTGCCCTGCGCGACGCCGAAGCCGGCCGCCAGCCCGACGGCGACGAGGACGGCGGAGGACAGCCGGGTGCGGGCGCGGGCGAGCACGGACGTCGTCATGACCCCAGTGTCCCCGGAGGGGCACCGCACGATCAGGAGGGCTGATCGTGCGGCGTCCTGGCCGACCGTGGGCGGTGAGCCAGGACGCACGGAGGTGAGCCCGGACGCGCGAGGGCCCCGGACGCGTGCTGCGCGTCCGGGGCCCTCGGGAGCGGATCAGGCGGTGCGGAGCACGGCCTCGATCTCGAGCTCGACCTCGATCTTGTCGCCGACGACGACGCCGCCACCGTCCATCGGCATGTCGATGTCGACGCCGAAGGCCTTGCGGGAGATGGAGGTCTTGGCGCTGAAGCCGGCGCGGTAGCCGCCGTAGGCGTCGGGCCCGAAGCCGTTGAGCTCGAGGGCCAGCGTGACCGGCTTGGTGATGCCCTTGATGGTCAGGTCGCCCTGGACGGTCCAGTCCTCGCCGTCGGCGACGACGCCGGTCGAGCGGAAGGTCATGACGGTGTGGTTGCCGACGTCGAAGAAGTCGGCGGAGCGGATGTGCGCGTCGCGCTGCTCCTGGCGGGTGTCGATCGAGTCCATGTCGATCGTGGCGTTCACCGTGGAGGCGGCCGGGTCCTCGGCGGTGACGATCTCGCCCGAGAACTTCGTGAAGTAGCCGCGGACCTTGCTCACCATCATGTGGCGGACGGAGAAGCCGACGGTGGAGTGGGTCGCGTCGATGTCCCAGGTGCCGGCGACGTAGCCGGGGATCTGGACGGCGGTGGTGCTGGTCATGGGAAGGACCTCTCGGTGGTTGAGCGTTTGAGCTTCCGCGGTCCGTAGCGTAGTTGAGAGCTTGACTATTCCGCCAGTACCCTGACGGACATGACGACACAGGTGTCACCCGGAGCGGGGGCCGCCGCCGGGCCGCCCGCCGGGGAGCCGCGCTGGCTCGACGCCGAGGAGCAGAAGGCCTGGCGGGCCTGGCTCTACAGCACCCAGCTGCTCAACGACCGGCTCGACCGCGAGCTGATGCGGGCCACCGGCATCCCGCACACCTACTACGAGATCCTCGTCCAGCTGTCGGAGACGCGCGGCCGGCAGATGCGGATGAGCGAGCTGGCCGACCGCTGCCTGTCCTCCCGCAGTCGGCTCTCGCACGCGGTGTCCCGGCTGGAGGAGCGCGGCTGGGTGCGCCGCCAGGTCTGCGCCGAGGACGGGCGCGGGCTGCTCGCCGTCCTCACCGACGAGGGCTTCGCCGCGCTGGAGGGCGCCGCGCCGATCCACGTCGAGGGCGTGCGCACCCACCTGTTCGACCAGCTCACCGCCGAGCAGGTCGCGGCGATGCGCGACATCGGCGAGACGCTGCTGCGGCACCTGAACGAGGAGTAGCCGCCTCCCCCCGTGGTCCGACGGGCGGGTCCTCCCCCGGGTGGACGACGGGGCGCGCCGGGCTGCCTAGATTCGGCGCGATGGACGAGCGCGCACCCCTCGAGCAGCTGGCGGCGGCGCTGCGCGACCGGCCGTTCGCCGTCGACGCCGCCTTCGCCGGGCTGGTCGGCCTGGTCACCGTCGTCGCGCCGGCGACGTCGTACGGGCCGTCCGAGGGCGTCGCGTTCCTCCTCGGCGTGCTGCTGGTCACCCCGCTGGCCTGGCGCCGCCGCGCCCCGGTCCCCGCGGCCGCCGTCGTCACCGGCGCGGGGCTGCTCGAGCTGGTCGCGGGCACCGACTTCCTGCCCGCCAACGTCGCCGCGCTGCTCATGGTCTACGCGCTGGCCGCCTACGCGCCGCGCTGGGCGGCGCGGGCGGGGCTCGCGCTCGGCCTGGCCGGCGCCGTGCTCGCCGCGCTGCGCTGGTGGTCCTCGGGGGCCGACGACGCGCTGCTGGTCACCGTGGGTGCGATCGGCGTCGCCGTGGTCGCGGCCTGGGCCCTGGGCCGGCTGCGCCGCTCCCGGCTGGGCGAGATCGCCGGCCTGGCCGAGCGGGCGCGGCTGCTGGAGATCGAGCGGGACCAGGAGATGCGGCTGGCCGCCACCGCCGAACGGGCCCGGATCGCCCGGGAGATGCACGACGTCGTGGCGCACTCGCTGTCGGTGGTCATCGCGCAGGCCGACGGCGGCCGCTACGCCGGGCGCACCGACCCCGCGGCGGCCACCGGCGCGCTGGAGGCGATCGCCGCCACCGGCCGCCAGGCGCTCACCGACATGCGCGCCCTGCTCGGCGTGCTGCGCGAGGACCGGGCCGGGGAGTACGCGCCGCAGCCCGACGTCGCCGCGGTCCCGGTCCTCGTCGACGACGTCCGGGCCAGCGGTCTCGACGTCGACCTGCTGGTGGAGGGCGAGCCGCGGCCGATGGCGGCCGGTCCGCAGCTGGCCGCCTACCGGATCGTGCAGGAGTCGCTGACCAACGTGCTCAAGCACGCCGGGCCGACCGGGCGGGCGTGGGTGCGGCTGCACTGGCGCCCGGACTCCCTCGAGCTGTCGGTGCTGGACGACGGCCGCGGCGCCGCGGCGGCGGTGGCCGAGGGCGACGGGCACGGGCAGGGGCTGCGCGGCATGCACGAGCGGGCCCAGCTGCACCGCGGGCGGCTGGAGGCCGGCCCGCGCGCCGGCGGCGGCTGGCGGGTGCACGCGGTCCTGCCGCTCGGGGGTGCGCGGTGATCCGGGTGGTGCTCGTCGACGACCAGCAGATGGTCCGCGCCGGGTTCCGCATGGTCATCGACTCCCAGCCCGACCTGACCGTCGTCGGGGAGGCCGGCGACGGCGCCGCCGCGGTGGACCTGCTGCGCGGCACGGCGGCCGACGTCGTGCTGATGGACGTCCGCATGCCCGGCACCGACGGCATCGAGGCGACCCGGCAGGTGACCGCGCTGCCCGGCCCGCCGCGGGTGGTCGTGCTGACCACCTTCGACCTCGACGAGTACGTCGTCGCCGCGATCGGCGCCGGGGCCAGCGGCTTCCTGCTCAAGGACGCCCCGCCGGAGGAGATGCTGGCCGCCGTCCGCACGGTGCACGCCGGCGACTCGGTGATCGCGGCCAGCTCCACCCGGCGGCTGCTGCAGCACGTGGCGCCGATGCTGCGCGGCGCCGGGTCGGCCCCCGCGCCGGCGACCGAGCTGACCGAGCTCACGCCGCGCGAGCGCGAGGTGCTCGTGCAGATGGCGCTCGGCGCCACCAACACCGAGATCGCGCAGCGGCTGTTCGTCAGCGAGGCGACGGTGAAGACGCACGTCGGGCGGGTGCTGGCGAAGACCGGCTCGCGCGACCGCGTGCAGGCCGTCGTCCTCGCCTACCGCACCGGGCTGGTCTCCCCCGCCGACCTGCTCCGCGACGCCTGACCCGCCCCCGGGGGGGGGGGGGGGGGGGGGGGGGGGGGGGGGGGGGGGGGGGGGGGGGGGGGGGGGGCGGCGGGGGGGGGGGGGGGGGGGGGGGGGGGGGGGGGGGGGGGGTGCG
>NZ_JBJGZI010000038.1:0-50183 GCF_054050455.1 Geodermatophilus sp. SYSU D00684
TGGAAGCAGTACTTGCGACACGACACCCCCCCCCCCCCGGCCCCGCGCCCCCCCCCCCCCGCCCCCCCCCCCCCCCCCCCCCCCCCCCCCCCCCCCCCCGCCGGGCCCGGTCGCTCACGCCCCCGGGAACGGCACGTTCTGCAGGCGCACCTGGCCGCGGGCGACGAGCTTGCCGTCCTCGGCGCGGGTGAGCTGCACCAGCCACAGCTGCAGGGTGCGGCCCTGCTGCACGGGCTCGGCGACGACGTCGAGCCGGCCGGCGGTGACCGGCCGCAGGAAGTCGGTGCTGTTGTTCACCCCGACGGCGAACTGGCCGCGGTCGGCGACGGCGGTGCTGGCGCCGATCGACGCCGCCGACTCGATCACCGCGCAGTAGACGCCGCCGTGCACGACCCCCCACGGGGTGTGGTGGTCCGGCCCGAGCTCGACGGTGCCGGTGACCCGGGTGCCGCTGACCTCGGCGACGTCGAACCCGGTGGCCGCGACGAACGCGCTGGCCCTGCTCCGGTCGACGTCGGGCACCTCGGCGCTCACGCGGCGTCCCACACGAGGCAGAACGGGTGGCCCACCGGGTCGGCGTAGACGCGGAAGTCGCCCCCGCCGCCGGGCAGCTTCCGCGCACCCAGGGCCAGCACCTTCGGCTCGGCCTCGTGGACGTCGGTCACGTAGACGTCGAGGTGGAACTGCTGCGGGCGCTGCGGGTCCGGCCAGTCCGGCGGGACCAGGTCCGGCGCCTGCTGGAACGCCAGCCGGTGCCCGCGGCCGCTGACCACGACCCAGTCGTCGCCCGGGCCGCCCTTGCTCACCTCCAGCCCCAGCAGCTCGGCGTAGAAGGTGGCGAGCGCGTGCGCGTCGGGCGCGTCGATCACGACGGAGTGCAACTGGCCGATCATGCGCCCATCCTGGCCGGTCGGCGCCGCCCCCACCGCCCGTGTTCGGGCCGTCCGTCGCAGGGATCCGGCCAGGGGGCAGGATCGGGACGTGCCCGACCCGACCGACCAGCCTCCCGTCCTCGGCTCGCTGACCTGGGCGCCCGCCGCCTCGCGCACCGACCTGCTCGCCGGCCCGGTCGTGGCCGCGCTGGCAGGCCTGCCCGGGCCGGCGTGGGTCGCCCCCGTCGACGACGCCCTCGCCGACACCGCCGCGTTCACCGAGGCGTACGGGGTGCCGCCGGAGGCCTCGGCCAACTGCGTCGTCGTGGCCGCGCGCCGGGCGGGGCAGACGACGCTGGTGGCCTGCGTCGTCCTCGCGACCACCCGCGCCGACGTCAACGGCCTGGTGCGGCGGCACCTGGGTGCGCGCAAGGCGTCGTTCGCGCCGCAGGACGTCGCCGTCGCCGAGAGCGGGATGGCCTACGGCGGGATCACCCCGATCGGGCTCCCGGCGTCGTGGCCGGTGCTGGTCGACGCCGCGGTGGCCGCCGCGGGGCTCGTCGTCGTCGGCTCGGGGACCCGCGGCGCGAAGCTGGCCGTCCCGGGGTCGCTGCTGGCCGGGCTGCCCTCGGCGGAGGTCCTCGACGGGCTCGGGGTGCCGGTGACCGACGCGCCCCCGCCGGCGCCGGCGGCCCCGGCCGAGCGGGCCCCCGACGACCGCGACCTCGGCTGGGGGGAGCGCCCCGACGACCGCGACCCGGACCGCCGCTACCTGGAGGACCGGCCGCCGCACTGGGGCAGCGACTAGAGCTGCGGATCCCCCTGCCGCTCCCGCAGCAGGTCGCGGATCTGGGCGAGCAGTTCCACCTCGGTCGGCTCCGCGGGCCCGGCCTCGACGCCGCGCCGGCGCCGCTCGGCGATCCGCTTCGTCGGCACCACGACGACGAAGTAGACGACCGCCGCGGTCAGCACGAACGTGATCACCTGGCTGACGAACGCGCCGTAGGTGAAGGTCTCGCCGTCGACGGTGAACTCGCCGCCGACCCCGCCGCCTCCGGTGACCAGCGCGATCAGCGGGGTGAGGAACGAGTCGGTGAACGCGGTGACGACCGCGGTGAACGCGGTGCCGATGACCACCGCGACGGCCAGTTCGACGACGTTGCCGCGCAGCAGGAAGTCCTTGAAGCCCTTGAGCACCCGGCCATCCCCTCACGGCGACCGCGGCAGGCTCAACGTCAGCGTGGCGGTGGTGGCCGCAGCGGCGAGAGTGGCGGCCGTGGCCTCGTCGACGGCGAGCACGAGCAGCCCGCCGTCGTCCCCGCCGGACCGGGGCGCGGCCAGGACCAGCGCGCTGCGGGCCACTGCCTCGGCCCGCGCCGCGCCCGGCGCGGTGGCCAGCACGTCGACCCGGTCCCCGGCGGCGGCGAGCCCCGCGACGGCGAGGTCGGCCAGGCGGACGGGGGCGGCCACCTGGCCCGCCGGCAGCAGCGCCGTCAGGCCCGGGCCGAGCAGCCGGACGTCGGTGACCGGCTCACCGGCCCGCAGCGGCGCGGCCAGCACCCGCCCGGCCAGCTGCGCCGGGTCGGCCACGACGCCGGCCGGGACCGCGCCGGCCGGCAGTTCCGCGGTGGCGAGCAGGTCGGCGTCCAGCACCGTCCCGGCCGGCAGGTCGCCAGCGGCGGTGACCACCGGCGTGCCGGCGGGCGGGGGCGCGACCGGGGCCGGCGGCGGGCGCAGGGCGAGCAGCAGCGCGCCGACGGCGAGCGCCGCCGCCAGGCACCGGCGCAGCAGGAGGGCGGGGGAGCGGGGACGGCGGAGGCGGACCACCGGCCCAGGCTCGGCGCCCGGGAGCCCCGGCGGCGCCGGGGCGGGGGAGCTGTGGAGCGGCCGTCCGGCTGTGGACGGCCGCGGCTCAGCTCGCGGCGGCCTTGCTGCCGCCGCCCGACGACGAGGACGACGACGAGGACGAGGAGGACGACGAGCTGCTGCCGGACGACGACGTCGAGGAGGACGACGAGTCCGAGGACGACGACGCGGTGGCCTTCGACGAGTCGCCGGCGGACCCGCTGGACCGGCTGTCGGTGCGGTAGAAGCCCGAGCCCTTGAAGACCACGCCGACCGAGCCGTAGACCTTGCGCACGGGGGCGCCACAGGTCGGGCACTCGGCCACGGCCGCGTCGGTGAAGGACTGCACCACCTCGAACTGGTGCTTGCCCTCGGGGTTGGTGCAGACGTACTGGTACGTGGGCACGGCGTGGCACTCCTGGTCGAGCGGGGGTGGGACGGGCCCGGTGCCGGCGGAGGCTGGCACTCGGGGCCCTCGACTGCCAATGATGCGCCACGCCGCGACCTGCCGTCCACGGATGTCGGCGAGCGTCACGTCCGCGTCGCGCGAGCACGGGGTCGCGCTGGTGGCCCCGGACGCTACCGTCGCGCTCTCCCGGCCGAGGAGGGGTGCCCGATGGCGAGGATGCCCGACCCGAGGGTGCTGGCCGAGGTGCTGCGCGCTGGGGACCTCCGCGCGCGGCTGCGCGCCGCGCGGGAGGGTCTGACCGGCGTCCGGCTGCAGCTGATCGCGGCTGCGCTCGACCTGGGCCTGCTCGACGCAGTCGGCGAGGGCCCGGCCGGCACCGAGCAGCTGGCCGGACGCCTGGGTGTGGTCGACCGGGACCTGCTCGCCGCCTACCTCCGCGTGCTCGCCGCCGCCGGGCTGGTCACCGGGGAGGACTCGTGGCGGCTCACCCGGTTCGGCCGCGCGGTCGTCGGCGACGACGTCGTGCGCGCGTCGTACGAGGGGTTCGGCGGCTACCACACCGAGCTCTACCGGGACCTGCCGGCGCTGCTGCGCGGTGGCCCGGCGCGGCGCGACACCGCGGAGAACGGCGAGGTGATCGCCCGGCTCTCGGCCGCGATGTCCCCGCTGGTCCGCGCCCGGCTGGTCCGCACGGTCACCGAGCGTCGGCCGCGCCGGGTGCTCGACATCGGGTGCGGTGCCGGCCTGTACCTGGCGGCGGTGCTCGAGGCGGCCCCGGACGCCACCGGCGTCGGTGTGGACGTCGACCCCGACGCCGCGGCACTGGCCCGGCGCACGCTGAGCGAGCGGGGGCTGGCCGACCGGGCCAGCATCGCGGTGGTCGACATCCGCGAGGTGCTCGCCGCCGGCCGCCCGGGCGCCCTCACCGACGGCATCGACCTGGCCCTGCTCGCCAATGCCGTCTACTACGTGCCGGTCGACGAGCGGGTGGATCTGCTGCGCGCGGTCGCCCGCCTGCTCGCACCCGGAGGCGCCCTCGTGGTCGTCACCACCGTGGCCGGGCCGCAGCTGTTCAGCCGGCACCTGGACCTGCTGCTGCGGGCGCAGGAGGGCCGCATGGAGCTGCCCGCCGTCGACGTGTTGCTCGGTCAGCTCCGCGAGGCGGGCCTGCACCCGCACCCGCCGGAGCGGATCGGCCCTCCCGGCGCCGCGCTCACCGCGGTGACCGCGAGCCGCTGAGGACGTCGGTCACCGCGGTCCGGCGCACACGGTGACCTGGTCGCCGTCCGCCGGGCTCCGAAGTCGTCGAGCACGCGCTCGAAGGCCGTGGGGTGCACGGCGACGTCGCCGGCGAACGGGACGTTGAACCCGACCGCGACGAACAGGAGCACGCCGATGAGCACCGCGAGGCTGCCCACCATCACGAGGTGCAGCGCGGTGCGCTCCAGGCCGAACAGCAGCGCGAGGCCGACGGTGACGAGGGCACCGACGACCAGCGCGATCCACAGGCTGGCGGGGATCCCCCTCTCGACGAAGTCGAGCCGCTGGCTGCGCAGGCTCACGAGCTCGTTCAGCCGGTCCACCTCCGCGCCCACGAACTCCTGCTCCCCGGGCGTGGTGACGGGCGTGCCGGCGAGCACGTCCGCCATCTCCTGCAGGACGTCTTCCGCCTCGGGGTCCCCCGGGCGCCCGTCGGCCATGGCCGGCCACGAGGCCTCGACCACCTCCTCGGCCCCGGTGGAGCTCTCCCACGCGACGATGACGACGAAGGCCAGCAGCACCGCGTAGATCCCCCCGACGACCGCGACGACGAAGCCCACCACGTCGTTGTGCTCGCCCCGCAGCAGAGCGGGCCAGCGGCGCCGGTTCCCCACCTGGACGACCAGGACGAGTGCGGGGAAGACCACCACTAGCCCGATGAGGACGAGTCATCCCGGGGCGGAGAGGATGCTCCGGACCATGCTGCCCCCCGGCGCTGCCGATCCCGGGCGCTCGGGATCGCGTCGTGGTCGGGGGCAGGGTCGCACTCCCCGCAGGGGGCAGGAACCCGGCCGACCCGGCCCGCGGTCCCGTCCGCGGAGCGGCCGAGTGCGCCGGGGAGGCGCGGGCCCGCGGCGGGCCGGTCCGTCGGCCCCCGGTGGCACGGTGTCGGTGCCGCCGGGGTGGCGGCAGCACGGCGAGGGAGCGAGGCGGCATGCGGGACGTGGAGGTCCGCCGGCACGTGGCGGCGCCGGCGGAGCGGGTGTGGGCGGTGGTCACCGACCTCGCGGGGTCGCCGCGGGTGATCCGGGGCATCGACGCGGTGGAGGTCCTCACGCCGGGAGAGTTCGGCGTCGGGACGCGGTGGCGGGAGACCCGCACGATGCTGGGCCGCTCGGCCACCGAGGAGATGACCGTCACCTCGGTGGAGCCACAGCGGTCGTACACCACCGAGGCGGTGCGGCCGGGCGTCCGGTACCTGTCGACGGTCGCGGTGACCCCGGCCGGTGACGGCGGCAGCGACCTGGCGATGACGTTCGGGGCCCGGCCGACGTCCACGGTCACGCGGGTGCTCGGGGCGGTCACCGGCCCCCTCGGCCGGCGGGCGGTGACCCGGGCGCTGGAGGCGGACCTGGCCGACATCGCGGCCACGGCGGAGCGCTCCTGACGCCCGGGTCCCCGTCAGCGGGTGACGAAGCGCAGGACGGCGTCGTTCACGGCCGTGGGGGCGTCCTCGTGCACCAGGTGGGAGGCGCCCGGCACGACGACCCGCTCGGCGGAGGGCAGCAGGTCGGCGAGCCAGTCGCTGAGCGCCCGCGCGACCGCCGGGCTGCGCTCGCCGGTGATCAGCAGGGCGGGCGCGCGCACGGTGCGCAGCTGCGCCTCGGTCACCGGCGGGAACCCCGCGCGGAACTCGGCCTGCAGCGTGTCCGCGCTCTCGTGCACCTGCTGCCGGCGCTCCGGGCCCATCGCGGCCAGTGCCCGCCGGCCGAGCACCCCGCGGGCGAAGAGCTCCAGCGCCCGGCCGGGGTCGCCGCGCCGGTACGCCCAGGCCATCGGGGCGGACGTGCGCAGCCCGAACCCGAGCACCGCGAGCGTCGCGCGCGGCCGGCGGCGCAGCGCCCGCGCCAGGTCGGCCGGCCGCGGCCGGGGTCCCGGGCCGAGCACCAGCGGCAGCAGCGGCGGCTCCTCGAGGACCAGGCTGCGGACGACGTCCGGGTGCTCCAGCGCGGTGAGCAGGCAGACGTACGCGCCCCACGAGTTGCCGACCAGGTGCGCCGGCGCGGCGTCCAGCGCCCGCAGCAGCGCGACCAGGTCCGTGACGTGCACCGGCATCGGGTCCGGCGCCCCCGCGGGCAGCGGCGCGTTGGGGCGGGCGAAGCGGCGGCTGTAGGCGACCACCCGGCACCGCGCGCCGAGCGGTCCGAGCTGGGCGGCCCACGTGCGCAGGTCGCCGAGGCCGCCGTGCACGAGGACCACCGGCTCGCCGGCGCCCTCCTCCCGGTAGGCCAGCGACGCCCCGTCGACCGTCACGTGCCGCAGCGTCCCGAACCCGCTGCCCGGTGCCTGGGTCACGGCCATGCCCGCTCCTCGGTCCCGCGGGCACCCAGCGTCCTCGCCGGCCGGCCCGGAGGGCAAGCGGCGCGACCGCGGCTCAGCCGGGCAGCCGCGCCACCCGGCGCACCGCGGCCAGGCCGGCGTCCGTGCCCGGCCAGTGCCGGCGCACCGCGTCGGTGCCGGCGCGGCGGACCACCGAGCGCAGCACGAGGGCCACGGCGACCGCGTCGTCGGCGTACCCGATCACCGGGATGACGTCGGGCACGAGGTCGAGCGGCAGCGCCAGGTAGCCCAGCAGCAGCCACAGCCGCACGCGGACCCCGCGGGGGAGGGAGCGGTCGGCGGCCAGCCGGCGGACCAGCCGCAGCACGTCGGGCAGCAGCCGCACCAGCTCCCGCGCCCGCGGCTCGTCGGGCCGGGCCACCCAGAGCGCCACGACCAGCGCCAGCCAGCACAGCAGCAGGCCCCCGCCGATCCCGGCCGCCGTCCACGCCCACCCGGGCACCGCGTCCTCCTCGCGCCGGCGCGACGCTACGTCGCCGGCTGCGGCTCCACCACCGTGGCCGGGCGGGGCGTCCTCGGCGCCACCAGGGGGGCGGCCGGCTGCAGCCGCAGGCACAGGAGCACGACGTCGTCGTGCAGCCGCTGCCCGCCGGTGAGCTCGGCCATCAGCGCATCGCACCAGGCCCGGGGGGAGACGCCGTCGAGCGTGGCGGCGACCGACGCGAGGCGGGCGAGGCCGACGTCGAGGTCGGCGTCGCGCCGCTCGACGAGGCCGTCGGAGTACCAGAGCAGCGTCGAGCCCGGCGGGACCTCGACCTCGTCCTCCGCGCGCGGCCCGGCGGCCGCC
This sequence comes from Geodermatophilus sp. SYSU D00684, assembly GCF_054050455.1. Lineage (NCBI taxonomy): Bacteria > Bacillati > Actinomycetota > Actinomycetes > Geodermatophilales > Geodermatophilaceae > Geodermatophilus > Geodermatophilus sp. SYSU D00684. The sequence goes on from NZ_JBJGZI010000038.1 coordinate 7,514, forward strand.
GCCAGCGGCCGCGACCGCCCGCCGGTGAGGTACCGGGCGTCGCGGCCGGTGACCAGCAGCGGGGGCGGGTGCCCCGCGCAGGCGTAGCGCAGCCGGCAGGTGGCCGGGTCGTACTCGCCGTAGCCGATGGTGGTGAGCGCCGCGCCGGGGACGGCCGACGACGCCCGGTCCAGCGCCTCGAGGACCGCGGCGGGCCCGTCGTGCGGCGCGGCGGCCAGCACGCTCAGCGCCGAGTGCAGCCGGCCCATCGCCGCCGCGGCCCGCAGGTCGTGCCCGACGACGTCGCCGACGGCGAACCCGACCCGGCCGAAGGGCAGCGGGAAGGCGTCATACCAGTCGCCGCCGATGTCGTGCTGCTGGTCGGCCGGGCGGTAGCAGCCGGCGAGCACCGCGCCGGGCAGCTCGTCGGGCACGGCGGGCAGGAAGGCGCGCTGGAGCTGGTGGGCGGCGTCCCGCTCCTCCTCGTACAGCCGGGCCCGGTGCAGCGCGGGGCCCATGAGCTCGGCCAGCGTGCGCGCCATCGCCTCGGCGTCGTCGGCGTCGTCGGCCTCGTCCTCCTCGTCGGCGGACCGGAAGCCGAGGGCCCCGAACGTCGTGCCGGCGACCCGGGCCGGCACCGCCAGCCCGGCCGGGGAGCGGACGGCGGCGCCGCGGCGGGCGGCGGTGGCCAGGGGAGACGGGTCGGCGAGCGGCAGCACGGTCTCCCCGTCCCCGTCGGTCGTCCACACGCGCAGCCGGCCGCCGTCCCGGTCGACCACCCCGACGGCGCCCGAGCCGGCGAGCAGCGCGATGCCGGAGCGGACCAGCACCGCGGCGATGGCGTCGGTCGTCGCCGCGGTCGCGAGGCCGGCGGTCACCCGCTGCAGCGCCTCCACCCGGCGCCGCGCGGCGGCCTCCCGGCGGGACACCGACCGCGCCCGGTCCCGTTCGCCGATCTCCACGGCCAGCAGCCAGGCGCCGAGGACCGTGACGGCGATGAACAGCTGGAGGACGGCGGCCTCCATGCGCGGCGTGTCGTGGAGCGGGGCCCACGGCCCGCGCCCCACCACGGTCATCACGTTGGCGGTGACCGCGACGACCAGCCCGGCCTGGGTGACGACGGCGACGCCGTACCGGACGGCCAGCCAGGTGAGCCAGGGGATCGTCAGGTACGCCACCGGGACGTCGACCGGCCAGAACACGGCCGCCGTCACCGCGGCGGTCAGGAGCAGCAGCGCGGCCCGCCGGGCGGGCCCGGGCGCTCCCGGCCGGCCGCGGGTCGACCACCAGGTCAGCACGGCGCCGCCCACCGTGAGCGCGCCGAGACCGTCGCCGGCCCAGAACGGGACGAGACCGTCGAGCACCGCCGGGCCCTGCGACCAGTGGATGGTGATCGAGCCGACCAGCCCGCCGACGAGCGGGCCGGCCAGTACGCCGCAGAGCAGGAACGCCGTCAGGTCGCGGCGCCGGCGCAGGTCGGGCACCGGGGCGAACCGGCGCAGCAGGAGCGCGCCGACCAGGGGCTCGGCGGTGTTGGCGAGGGCGAACCCCCAGGCGGCGACCGGGCCGATGCCCATGGCCCGGTCGATCACCACCTCGACCAGCGCGGCCGTGGCCAGGATCCAGGGCCACCGGCGCCGGTCGGTGAGCACCAGCGCGGAGAGGGTGACCCCGGCCGGCAGGAACAGGACGGCGCCGGTGACCGACGCCTCGAACAGCAGGAACGAGGTGAGGGACCCGGCGGCGTACCCCGCCGCGACGGCGAGGACGAGCCGCCAGGGCACGGACAGGCGCGTCATCCCGGCCTCCGACGAGTGGAGGGGCCCCGCGCGCCTGGTTCGACGGAGGCTGCCTCGTGCACGACCCTGGCAGGTGCGGGGCCGGAGCGGTAGGGGTGATCGTCACGGCTCTGGTCCGCGGACGCCGGCCGGTGCACCATCCCGCGGGTGAGCCTGCGCATCCCGCCGTCGGTCGAGGTCGAGGTCGAGGTCGGGGCGCCCCCGGGGGCGGTGTGGGCGGTGCTCGCCGACCCGACCCGGGTGGGGGAGTGGAGCGGCGAGTGCGTCCGGGCGGCCTGGCTGCCCGGTTCCTCGGCGGTGGCCCCCGGCGCGCGCTTCCGCGGCTGGAACCGGTCGGGCCGGTCGCGCTGGGCACGGGTCTGCGAGGTGACCGAGGTGGACCCCGGGCGGGTGCTGGCCTGGCGGACCGTCCCCACGGGGCCCTACCGCGACCGGACGCACTGGCGGGTGGAGCTCGCCCCGGCCGCCACCGGGACCCGGATCCGGCAGCGGTACGACCTCACCGGCATGCCGGCGGCGGTGGAGCGGGCCGCCGCGCTGCTGCTGCCCGCGCACCGCGACCGCACCGCCGGCCTGCGGGCCGACCTCGAGCGCCTCGGCCGGGTGGCGGCCTCGGGTCGGGCGACGGCCCCGGGTCGGGCGACGGCCCCGGGTCAGGCGACGGCGAGCTCCCCGCCGAGCTCCTGACCCGCGCTCTCCCCGTCCCGGGTGGACCGGACGGCGGCGGCCACCGAGCCCGCGGCGGCCTGCAGCTGCTCGGCGGTGTGCGTGGCCATCACCGACAGCCGCAGCACCCCCTTGCCGCGCGGGACGGCGGGATAGGCGACGGCGTTGCAGTACACCCCGGCCTCGTAGGCGGCCCGCCACGCAGCGGCGGTCGCCTCCTCGCTGCCGGTCGGGACCGCGATGACCGCGCCACTGCCGGGCAGCGGCGGGGTGCCGGCGACGGAGAGCTCGACGCGCAGCCGGGCGCCGTTCTCCTGCAGCCGGTCCCGGCGCCCGGGCTCCTCGCGGAGGATGCGCAGCGCGGCCAGCGCCGCGCCGACGCCGGCCGGCTCGTTGGCGGCGCTGAACACGTAGGGCATGGCGCCGGCGCGGATGCCGTCGGCCACCGCCTTCGACGTCAGCACCGCCCCGCCCACGCTGGCCAGCGACTTGCTGAACGCCAGCGTCACCGCGTCGACCCGGTCCAGGACGCCGCAGTGCTCGGCCGCGCCGCGGCCCTGCTCGCCGAGGACGCCGAGGCCGTGCGCCTCGTCGACGACCAGCCGCGCGCCGTACGCGGCGCACTGCTCGGCGAGGCCGGCCAGCGGCGCGGTCTCGCCGGTCATCGAGTAGACGCCGTCGACGACGACGACCGCGCCGGCCTGCGGGTCGAGCCGGTCCAGCCGCCGGACCAGCGACTCCAGGTCGTTGTGCCGGAACCGGACCACGGTGCCGCGGCTGGCGGCCGCCCCGGCGTGCACGCTGGCGTGCGCGTGCGCGTCGACCAGCAGCGCGTCGCCCGGACCGCAGGCGGTGGACAGCAGCGCGACGTTGGCGTTGACCCCCGAGGAGGTGAGCACGGCCGCCTCGACGCCGTAGTGGTCGGCGAGCTCCTCCTCCAGCTGCAGGTGCAGCCGGGTGGTGCCGTTGAGGACGCGGCTGCCCGAGGTGCTCGTGCCGAACCGGCGGACCGCGGCCACGGCGGCCTCGACGACCCGCGGGTCACCGGCCAGGCCGAGGTAGTTGTTGCTGCCCAGGTTCACCCGCGGGACGCCGTCGTCGTAGACGGTGACCGGCTCCGGGGCGCCCGCCGTCGGGACGCCGTGGGTGCCCACCCCGGCGCGGTCGTGCTCGCGCAGCAGCGCGGCGAGGGGGTGGCCGAGCAGGGGGGCGAAGGCGTCGCGCCGCCCGGTCGCGCGGGTCGGGGCGGGCTGCTCGCCGTGGGGCACGAGGTCTCCGTTCAGGTGGTGCAGTTCAGGAACCGGCCGGTCCGCCGGCCCGCAGCACACCCTCGGTGCCCGGTGACTCTCGGTCAACGGTGCATCGGCTCACAGTCCGGGCGGGTGACACCCGTCCCCCAGGCAGGCGTCACGCGGTGGTCGGCCGCTCACAGTGCGTACCACCGGATCCGGTGCCGGGCGGCTCATCCGGGTGACGACGCGCCGGTACCGTCGCCGCCGTGACCGCGCGCTGGCTCGACGACACCCAGCAGCGGGCCTGGCGCGCCTGGCTCACCCTCGCCGAGCTGCTCCCGCGCGAGCTGGACGCGCAGCTCCAGCGCGACGCCGGCCTCTCGCACGCCGCCTACGTCGTGCTGGCGATGCTGTCCGAGGCGCCCGGCCGCAGCCGGCGGATGAGCGACCTCGCCCGGCGGGCCAACCAGTCGCAGAGCCGGCTGTCCCACACCGTGGCGCGGCTGGAGGACCGCGGCTGGGTCCGCCGCGAGCGCTCGCCCGAGGACGGCCGCGGCAACGTCGCCGTGCTCACCGACGCCGGCTGGGACCTCGTCCGCAGCGTCGCGCCCGGGCACGTGGACGCCGTCCGGGGCGCCCTGTTCGACCCGCTCACCCCCGAGCAGATCCAGGTGCTGCGCGAGGTGCTCGAGACCGTCGTCGAGCACCTCGACCCCGACCGCTCCCGCCGGGTGCCGCACGGCGGGGACGCCGCCGGCTGAGGCGCGGGAAGCCGGGCGGGTCCCGGCGGCGTTGCGCGCGGTGATGTCCGAGACCGCGCCCCCGCCGCTGTCCGTCCTCGAGCTGGCCACCGTCGGCTCGGGGCAGTCCACCGCCGACGCCCTGGCCGCGACCACCCGCGTGGCGCAGGCCGCCGACCGGCTCGGCTACACCCGCCTGTGGGTGGCCGAGCACCACAACATGCCGGCGGTGGCCAGCACCAGCCCGCCGGTGCTGATCGCGCACCTGGCCGCGGTGACCGGCCGGATCCGGGTCGGCTCGGGCGGGGTCATGCTGCCCAACCACGCGCCGCTCGTCGTCGCGGAGCAGTTCGCGCTGCTCGAGGCGCTGCACCCGGGCCGGATCGACCTCGGCATCGGCCGCGCGCCGGGCACCGACGCGCACACCGCGATCGCGCTGCGCCGGGACCCGGCGGCGCTGGACGCGGAGGACTTCCCCCAGCACCTGCTCGACCTGCTGGGCCTGCTCGGCGACCGGCGGGTGGAGGGCGGGCTGGCCGAGCACTTCACGGCCACGCCGGCCCCGACGTCGTCGCCGGAGGTCGTGCTGCTGGGCTCCAGCGGCTTCTCCGCGCAGCTCGCGGGCGCGCTGGGCCTGCCGTTCGCCTTCGCCCACCACTTCGGCGGGCCGAACGTGCAGGCCGCCGTCGAGCTGTACCGGGAGTCCTTCCGGCCCTCGCCGGCGCTCGACCGCCCGTACACGGTGGTGACGGCGAACGTGCTCGCCGCCGACACCGAGGAAGAGGCCCGCCGGCTCGCACTGCCCGGGCAGCTCATGCGCCTGGCCATCCGCACCAACCGGCTGCGCCCGGTGCCCAGCCCGGAGGAGGCGCGGACCGACCCCGAGCGGGCGGCCGCGGAGAACATGCCGAGCAACGCCGTCGTCGGCGACCCCGCGCAGGTCGCCGCGCAGCTGCGCGGGCTGGCCGCGGCCACCGGCGCCGACGAGCTGATGCTGTCGGCGTCCACCCACGGCGTGGCGGAGCGGGTCCGCAGCCTGGAGCTGGTCGCGGCCGCCTGGGGGCTGGTCCCGGAGGCCACCGCGGCCTGACCGGGACGTCCCATCCTGCGACGCGCGCCGCACCGCGACCTCCCCGCAGTCGCCGTGCGGAGGCGGTCGGTCGGAGCTGGATGGCGGCGCTCGGCTTCACCGTCGTCCGGCGGGCCGACGCCGACGACGGCACGGTGGCGCACGCGGAGGTCCGCTGCGACGACGTCGTCCTCGTGGTCGCCGGCGACGACGCCGGGTACGTGCGCCCGCCGCTGCTCGGCCGGTCCACCGGGTCGGGGCTGTACCTGGTGCTCGACGACCCCGCCGACGTCGACGACCGCTTCGCCCGCGGCGTCGCCGCCGGCGCGCCGGTCATCGCCCCGGAGGACACCGAGCGGGGCACCCGGCGGGCGCGGCTGGTCGACCCCGGCGGTCAGGAGTGGAGCTTCGGCACCTACGCCCCTGTCGTCACCTGGTAGCGCCGCCTAGCGGCCCAGCCGACGGTAGCGGTGCAGGCGGCTGCGGTGCCGCTCGGCGTCGTCGCGGCCGAGCAGCCCGGCCAGCTCCTCGCCGAGCACCCGGCCCAGCCGGCGGCAGAACTCGACCGGCTCGTCGGCGGCGTCGGGCCGCTCGGGCACCACGCGGTCGACGATCCCGGCCCGCCACAGGTCGGTCGCCCGCACGCCCTGCGCGGCGGCCATCTCCGGCGCCCGGTCGACGGTGCGGTGCACGATCGCCGACGCGCCCTCCGGCGGCAGCGGGCCCAGCCAGCCGTTGGCGGCGGCGAGCACCCGGTCGGCCGGCACCAGCGCCAGCGCGCCGCCGCCGGTGCCCTGGCCGAGCAGCACCGCGAGCGTCGGCGCCCGGAGCGTCACCAGGTCCTCCAGGCAGCGGGCGATCTCCGCGGCCAGCCCGCCCTCCTCGGCCTCCACCGACAGCGCCGCGCCCGGGGTGTCGATGAGCGTCACCAGCGGCAGGTGCAGCTCCGCGGCCAGCCGCATGCCGCGCCGGGCCTCGCGCAGCGCCGCCGGGCCCAGCGGCGCGGACAGCGACTGCCCGCGCCGGTCCTGCCCGAGGACGACGCACGGTGCGCCGCCGAAGCGGGCCAGCGCCAGCAGCAGGCCCGGGTCCTTCTCACCGGCGCCGGTGCCCGAGAGCCCGACGACGTCGGTGGCCGCCGTCCGCAGCAGCCGCCGCACGCCCGGCCGGTCGGGCCGCCGGGACGCGGTGACGACGTCCCACGCGCTGCGGCCGTCCTCCGGGTCGTCGTCCTCGGTGCCGTCCTCCGGCGTCGGGCGCTCGGCGTCGCGGACGTCGGCGTGCCAGGTGCGCCGGGCCGACAGCACCGACAGCGCCCGGTCGGCGAGGTCGGCGACGTCCTCGTGCGGCACGACGGCGTCGATCAGGCCGCGCTCGGCGAGGTGGTCGGCGGTCTGCACGCCGGCCGGGAACGGCTCGCCGTACAGCGCCTCGTACACGCGCGGGCCGAGGAAGCCCACCGCCGCGCCGGGCTCGGCGATGGTCACGTGCCCGAGCGACCCCCACGAGGCGAGCACCCCGCCGAAGGTGGGGTCGCGCAGGTAGACCAGGTAGGGCAGGCCCGCGGCCTTGTGCCGGGCGATCGCCGCGGTGATGCCGACCATCTGCAGGAAGGCGACCGTGCCCTCCTGCATCCGGGTGCCACCGGACACCGGCGCGGCCAGCAGCGGCAGGCCCTCCTCGGTGGCCCGCTCGATCCCGGCGACCAGCCGCTCGGCCGTGGCCACCCCGATCGACCCGGCGAGGAAGCCGAACTCCCCGGCGACGACGGCCACCCGCCGGCCGCGCAGCCGGCCCTCGCCGGTGACCACGGCCTCGTCCTGGCGGCTGCGCTCGGCCGCGGCGCGCAGCTCGGCGGCGTACTGCGGGTCGACGTCGCGGGGGCCGATCGGCGCATCCCAGCTCGTCCAGGAGCCGGGGTCGAGGACCAGGTCGCGCAGCGAGCGGGCGTCCAGCCGCCGGCTCACCGCGCCAGCCAGGCGCGGACCGCCTCGTCCGACCCGCCGAGCACCGGGGGAGCGGCGTGGTCGCGACGGGTCGTCTCGGTCTCGCCGTCGGGACCGGCGGCGAAGAACCGCAGCGGCGGGCCGGGCAGCTGCAGCCGGCCGAGGGTGGCGTGCTCGACGTCGACCAGCAGGCCCTGCGAGAGCGTCTGCTCCCAGCCGTAGACCTCGTCGATCGTGCGCACCTTGCCCGCGGGGACGCCGGCGGCGGCCAGCCGGGCGAGCAGCGTCTCGGCGTCGACGTCGGCGAAGGTCCGCTCGAGCAGCTCGATGACCTGCTGCCGGTTGCCCACCCGCTCGCCGTTGGTGGCCAGGCCCGGCGCCTCCGGGTCCAGGTCGAACTCGGCGCACAGCCGCCGCCACAGCGACTCCGACCCGCAGGACAGCTGCACGCTGCCGCCCTTGCAGTGGAACAGGCCGTAGGGGGCGATCGAGGGGTGGTGGTTGCCCTGCGCGCGGCCGACCTGCCCGCCCACCGTCCACGCCGTCCCCTGGAAGGCGTGCACGCCGACGACGGCGGCCAGCAGCGAGGTGCGCACCACCTGGCCGCGGCCGGTCCGCTCCCGCTCGTGCAGCGCGGCGAGCACGCCGTAGGCGCCGTACATGCCGGCCAGCAGGTCGCCGATCGGGACGCCGACGCGCTGGGGGTCGTCCGGGCCGGGGCCGGTCAGCGACATGAGCCCGGCCTCGCCCTGGGCGATCTGGTCGTAGCCGGCACGGCCGCCCTCGGGGCCGTCGTGGCCGAAGCCCGAGATCGACAGGGTGACCAGCCGCGGGTTGAGCTCGGCGAGCACGGCGGTGCCGAAGCCGAGGCGCTCGAGCGTGCCGGGGCGGAAGTTCTCCATCAGCACGTCGGCCCGCCGGACCAGCTCGCGCAGCAGCTCCTTGTCGGCCTCGTCCTTGAGGTCGAGGGTGACCGACTCCTTGTTGCGGTTGGCCGACAGGAAGTACGTCGACTCCCGGTCACCGGCCTCCGGCTGGACGAACGGCGGCCCCCAGCCGCGGGTGTCGTCCCCGCCGCCGGGGTTCTCCACCTTGATCACCCGGGCGCCGAGGTCGCCGAGCATCATCGCGGCGTGCGGCCCGGCCAGGGCGCGGGTCAGGTCGACGACGAGGACGCCGTCCAGCGGTCCGGTCATGGCCTGGCTCTCCGTTCCGGTCAGAACAACGAGGGGACGACGACGAAGACCAGCCAGGCCAGCAGCGGACCGACGGCCACGACGATCCCGGCGTAGGCGAGGATCTGCTTGTAGAAGCGGTCCTTGTCCACGTCCTGGGCGTTGGCGAGCACCAGCGCGCCGTTGGTCGAGAACGGGCTGACGTCGACGATCGTGGAGGCTACCGACAGCGCCACCACGACCCCGACGGCGCCGATCTCCCCGGCCTGCAGGAACGGCACCGCCAGCGCGATCGAGACGCCGATGATCGCCGTCGAGGAGGCGAAGGCCGACACGATGCCGCCGATGTAGCAGAGCAGCAGCGCGATGAGCAGCGGCACGCCGAGGCCGATCACCGCCTCGCCGACGTAGTCGATCGTGCCGGCCTCCTGCAGCACGAAGACGAAGGTGAGGACGCCGGCGATCAGCAGCACCGTCGACCAGCTGATCTGGCCGACCGCCCCCTTCTGCCGGGCAGCCTGGAACAGCGCCAGCACGGTGGCGACGGTGATCGACACGAAGCCGATGTCGAGGTCGAACACCAGCGCCAGGACGGCGACCGCGGCCAGGCCGACCAGGGTCAGGACCTGGTCGAGGGTGGCCTTCTGCGGCTGCTCGGGCTCGCCGTCGGCCGCGTGCCCGCCGCCGCCGCGGCCGCCGCCGGCGGCCGGCCCGGGCGGGGTGCCGCGGCCGCGCCCGACGGTGGCCTCCGCGTGCTCGGTGTCGGCGGGGGCCGCGATGCTCACCTTCCGGCCCAGCAGCCGGCGGCCGCCCAGCACGACGAACAGCACCAGCGCGATGGCCAGGTTGAAGAACAGGCTGCCCAGGAAGACCGCGATCGGGCTGCCCGGGAGGCCCTCGTCGTCGACGATCGTGTTCACCGTGACGCCGTAGACGCTGATCGGCGAGAACCCCCCGCCCTGCGCGCCGTGGATGACCATCATGCCCATGAGCAGCGGGTTGATCCCGTAGCGGGCGGCGAACCCCAGTGCGATCGGCGCGATGATCGCGACCGCGGCGGGGGAGAGCGCGCCGATCGCGGTGAGCAGCGCGGTGACGAAGAACATGATCCAGGGGATGGCGGCGACGTGGCCGCCGACCAGGCGTACCGCGCTCCGGACCAGCAGGTCGACGGTGCCGTTGTTCTGCGCGATCGCGAACAGGTACGTGACGCCGATCAGGGTCAGCACGAGCTCGGCGGGGAACCCGGCGAGGATGTCGTCGGTGCTCAGGCCGACCGACAGCGTGCCGACGAGGAACGCGGCCGTGAACGCCAGCGCCCCCATGTTGATCGGCAGGAACGTGGCGATCGCGAAGATGGCGACCAGCGCCAGGATCGTGACGATCTCCGGGGACACGGGGGGCTCCTCGACGTCGGCGCTGACGGGTCGACCCACCGTGTCACCTACTGGCCGGTATCTCCTGCCAGCCGCCGGAGGGGGTGACGACGGCGGTCACCGGGCGGTCGTGCTGGAAGGCCGGCAGCCGGTCGACCAGCTCGTCGTCGAAGACCAGCGCCGCGACCACCGCGCCGGGGCGGACGTGCTGCAGCGCGCGGTCGTAGTAGCCGCCGCCCCGGCCCAGCCGCACGCCGCCGCGGTCGACCGCCAGGGCCGGGACCACGACCACCTCCGCCGTCCCCAGCGCCGTGGGCCCCAGCCGCGGGCCCACCGGCTCCAGCAGCCCGAAGCGGCCCGGCGCCAGCCGGCCGGTGTCGACCGCCCAGCGCAGCTCGGCGCCGCTGTCCGGGACCACCGGCAGGAGCACCCGGGTCCCGAGCTGGGTGAGCACCGCGGGCAGCCGCCCGTGGCCGGGCTCGGTCTCGTCGGGCACGAAGGCGGCCAGCAGCCGGACCCCGGTCAGGCGCTGCAGGAGCGCCGCGGCGACCGCGGCGGCCGCGGCGGCGCGCTCGGCGGGGGGACGGGCCCGGCGGCGGGCGACGACCGCCTCGCGCAGCGCGGCCTTGGCCACTTCGCCGTCCTGCGCGGAGGTCACTCGCGAAGGTTAGTGGCGGGAGACCGGCGCGCGACGGGCTGGATAGGCTCCCACCCCATGTCGACCCCGACGCCGCGTCCGGCGCGCAAGGCCGTCATCCCCGTCGCGGGGATGGGGACCAGGTTCCTCCCCGCCACCAAGGCGGTGCCCAAGGAGCTGCTGCCCGTCGTCGACCGGCCGGCGCTGCAGTACATCGTCGAGGAGGCCGCCCGGGCCGGCCTCGCCGAGGTGCTCATGGTCACCGGCCGCAACAAGGCGGCGATCGAGGACTTCTTCGACCGCACCCCCGAGCTCGAGACCGCGCTGGAGAAGAAGGGCGACGCCGACCGGCTGGCCGCCGTCCACGAGTCCACCGAGGTCGCCCAGGTGCACTTCGTCCGGCAGGGCGAGGCGCGCGGGCTGGGCCACGCGGTGCTGCAGGCGGCCGCCTTCGTCGGCGAGGAGCCGTTCGCCGTCCTGCTCGGCGACGACCTGATCGACGCCCGCGACCACCTGCTCGAGCAGATGCTCGCCGTCCAGGCCGAGCACGGCGGCTCGGTGATCGCCCTGCTCGACGTCGGCCGGGAGAACATCGACAAGTACGGCGCGGTCGCGGTCGAGCCCGGCTCGTCCGACGGCGTGGTGACCGTGACCGGCCTGGTGGAGAAGCCGCCGGTCGACGAGGCGCCGAGCAGCCTGGCGATCATCGGCCGCTACGTGCTCGCCCCCGAGGTGTTCGGGGTGCTGCGCGAGACCGCGCCCGGCCGCGGCGGGGAGATCCAGTTGACCGACGCGCTGGCCACGCTGGTCGAGCGCGGCGAGCCGCTGCACGGCGTGGTCTTCGACGGCCGCCGCTACGACACCGGCGACAAGCTCGACTACCTCAAGGCGGTCATCCGGCTGGCCGCCGAGCGGGAGGACCTCGGCCCCGCGCTGCGCTCCTGGCTGACCGAGTTCGTCGCCGACCTGCCCGCCGAGGGCGCGTCGCAGGCCTGACCCGCTCCCCGCAGGGGGGACGATCGCAGCGATGAGCGAGAACGGCACGCCCGGGGCGCGGGACACCACGGCGCTGGACCTCCGCAGCGGGGCCACCCTCGACCCCCCGACGTCGCCGCGGCTGGCGGTGCACACCACGGCCGCGATCGGTCCCGACGCGGCGCTCCCGGCCCCGCCGGCGGCCGCCGAGCCGGAGACGCCGGTGCTGCGCACGGTCGAGGCGCACCTGGACGAGATCCTCGCCGCGGTGCCGCAGCCGGAGCCGATCGAGCTCGCCGTCCTCGACGCCCAGGGCCTGCTCTGCGCCGAGGAGGTGGTCAGCGCCCGCGCGCTGCCCGCCTTCGACCAGGCCGCGCTGGACGGCTACGCCGTCCGGGCCGAGGACGTCGCCGCGGCCACCCCGGACGCGCCGGTGGAGCTGGCCGTGGTGGGGGAGACCGTCGCCGGCGCGGCGGGCCCGACCGCGCTCGCGCCCGGGCTGGCGCAGAAGGTGGCCGCCGGGGCGATGCTGCCCACCGGCGCCGACGTCGTCGTCCCGGCCGTGTGGACCGACCGCGGGCTGGTCCGGGTGCAGGTGCACGGCGCGCCCGAGGCCGGCGGCTACGTCCGGCGGGCCGGCGACGACGTCTCGCCCGGCACCGTCGCCGTCCGCACCGGCACCCCGATCGGCCCGGCGCAGATCAGCCTGCTCGCCGCCGTCGGGCGCGACCGGGTGCACGTCCGGCCCCGGCCGCGGGTCGCCGTCCTGTCCGCCGGCACCGAGCTGGTCGACATCACCGCCCAGCCCACGCCCGGCCAGGTGGTCGACGTCAACACCTACGCCCTGGCCGCGGCCGCCCGCGACGCCGGCGCGGCCGCCTACCGCTGGGGGATCCTGCCCACCGACCGGCGCCGGCTGACCGAGGTGCTGGAGAGCCAGCTGCTGCGCAGCGACCTGGTGCTCATCGCCGGCACCTTCGCCGCCGAGGGCGACATGGTGCAGGAGGTCCTCGCGGAGCTCGGCCCCATGCGCTTCCGTCAGGTGACGATGCACCCGGGACCGGTGCAGGGCTTCGGCCGGCTGGGCCGGGACGAGGTGCCGGTCATCTGCGTGCCCGGCGAGCCGGTCGCCGCGCTGGTGTCCTTCGAGGTCTTCGTGCGCCCGGCGATCCGCTCGATGCTGGGCAAGCGGCAGCTGTTCCGCCGCACCGTGCAGGCGATCTCCGCCGAGCGGCTGGTCTCGCCGCTGGGCTACCGGCAGTACCTGCACGGCCAGGTCATGCGCCACCCCGACGGCGGCTACGTCGTCGAGCCGCTCGGCGACGGCGACGAGGCGATGCTGGCCCGGATGGCGCGGGCCAACTGCCTGGTCGTCGTCGACGAGGACGTCACCGAGGTCGCCGAGGGCGGGCTCGTGACGGTCATGCCCCTGCTGCTGGGCGGCTGACCTGGACCCGGTGCAGCACCCGGGCTGGCCCGCCCGCCTGGCCCACGGCCCGGTCGAGCTCCACCCGCTCCGCCGCGGCGACGCCGCCGAGTGGAGCCGGCTGCGGCTGGCCAACGAGTCCTGGCTGCGGCCCTGGGAGCCCTCGGCGGGGGTGGCCTGGTCGGTGCGGCACACGCCGGCGGCCTACCGCGCGATGCGCCGCTCGGTCGCCCGCCGCGCCCGGACCGGGGCGGCGCTGCCGTTCGCCGTCCGGGTGGACGGGCGGCTGGCCGGGCAGGTCACCGTGGACAACATCGTGCGCGGCGCGCTGCGGTCGGGGTCGCTGGGCTACTGGATCGACCGGGACGTGGCCGGGCGGGGGATGGCTTCGCTCGCCGTGGCGCTGGTGTGCGACCACGCGTTCGGCCCCGGCGGGCTGCACCGGCTGCAGGCCGACATCCGCCCGGAGAACGGGCCGAGCCGGCGGCTGGTCGAGCGGCTCGGCTTCCGCCGCGAGGGGCTGCTGCGCCGGTACCTCGACATCGACGGCGACTGGCGCGACCACCTCGCCTACGCGCTGCTGGCCGAGGACGTGCCGCGCGGCGTGCTCCGGCTCTGGGCCTCCCACACACCCCGCTGACGGATCTCTATCACGTTCACGCTTCGTGAGCAGTCGACTACGTGTCGACACGCCGCTTGGCAAACCCCTTCCGTCACACGACCACTCGCGCGACACGCCCAGGAACATCCCTCTACCTGGGGATTCGCGTGCATAACCTGCCGCGGCAAGTGACTCGTGTGACGGGTGGTGTTCTCGATGGGGTCAGGCGTGCTTCTCGCCGCGCTGGTCGTGCTGTGGTTCGTCGTGCTGGTGCCGATGGTGGTGACCCGCGGTGACTCTCCTTCGACCCGCGCGGAGGTCACCCGGGGCCGGACGCTGCAGCGCCGGCGCGTGGGTGACCCGGTCCGCTCGGCGGAGACCGAGCGGGTCGCGGTGGACCGCGACCTGCTGCGGCAGACCGGCGAGCTGCGGATCGACGTGCACGCCGTCCGGCGGCGCACGCTGGCCGGGCTGCTGGCGCTGACGCTGCTGGCGCTGGTCGGCGCGCTGACCCTCACCCCGTGGCTGTGGGTGGCCCAGGGGCTGCTCGACGTCGCGCTGGTCGGCTACCTGGTGGTGCTGCGGGCCGCCGCGCGCCGGGAGCGGGCCGCCGCCCGCCGGACCGCCCGCGCCGCCGCCCGCTCGACCGCGCGGCCGGCCGCCCGCCCCGCGCCGCAGCCGGCGCCCCGGGTGGCCGAGCCGCTGGTCGCCGAGCCGGTGCTCGCCGACGACGAGCCCGTGCACCCGACCGTCGGCCTGCCGCACCCGAGCCTGCCGCTCGCGCCGGTGCACCCCCTGCGCCCGGCCCGCGTGGTGGCCGCCCGCCCGGTGCCGGCCGGCTGGCAGGACAGCGCCGTCGTCGGCCTGGACGACGACGACATCGGCTTCGCCGACATCGACCTGTACCAGCCGCGCGTGGTGAACGGCTAGACCGCGACACCCCGGGTGCCACCCCGCTGGTGGCGCCCGGGGTCGCGGGCGGTAGTCTTGGGCCCGCAGTCAGGGGCTGTAGCGCAGTCCGGTAGCGCACCTCGTTCGCATCGAGGGGGTCAGGGGTTCAAATCCCCTCAGCTCCACCCAGACCGCACCACCGCCGACGCCGTCGGGGCACCCGCCCCGGCGGCGTCCGCCGTTCCGGGACCCCGGACGCCGGTCAGGCCGGGGTCGGCGCCATCTCCCACGGCGCCTCCGGCAGCACCTCGCCGGTCTCCAGCAGCGACTTGAGGTTGGCGCACACGGCGGGCCAGCCCTGCGACACCTGGCCCAGCTCGGTCTCGCCGGCCAGGTTCTCGTGCGTCACCGTCAGCCGGACGATGCCGCCGTGCTCCTCGACGAGGAACGTCACGACCGAGTCCCCGCCCGGGGGCTCCTCGCCGTCGGCCTCCCCGAAGGTGACCACCAGGCGCCGGGGCGGGTCGGTCTCGAGCACCCGGCCGCCGGCGTCGGCGACGCCCGACCCGTCGGTGCGCCGGTGCTCCCAGCGCGAGCCCGGCCGCCAGTCCGAGACGTTCGCGTGGCCCCAGAAGCGGGCCGTGAGGTCGGCGTCGGTCAGCGCGTGCCAGACCTGCGCGGCCGAGGCACGGATGTACGTGACGTAGACGTAGGCGGGGACCCGCTCGCTCATGGCGTGCTCCTCTGCTGCGGTGCGGATGGCGGACAGCGCCTGCAGGCGCGGCCGGTCGAACGCCGCGATCCACCGCTGCTCGATCTCGGCGATCGGGACCGGGTTGAGGAAGTGCAGCCGCTCCCGGCCGCGGCGGACGGCGGTGACCAGCCCCGCGGCGACGAGGACGTCGAGGTGCTGCGTGGCCGACTGGCGCGCCATGCCGGTGTCCGCGCACAGCTCGCCGAGCGTCTGGCCGTCACGCTCCCGCAGGCGGTCCAGCAGGAGCCGCCGGGTGCGGTCGGCCAGCGCCTTGAAGACGGCGTCCTCGCGCCCGGGCTGCACGCCGCCAATCGTGCAGGTATCCACCTGCACGTGTCAACGCGCGGACCCGGGGGCCGCGGTGAGCCCCCGGGTCCGCAGAACGGCGGCCCCTCAGAACCAGGAGGGGAACCACATGCGCAGCAGCCAGTCGGCGTGCGACAGCGGGCGCCCGGCGAGCACCGGGTAGAAGAAGACGAAGGTGCCGGCCACCACGGCGACGTAGCCGCTGACCGCGGCCAGGCCGGCGCTGCGCCGCCACTCCGGAGCGCCCGGGCGGCCGAGGACGTCCTGCAGCACCAAGGTCACGGCCAGCACGAAGAACGGCAGCACCGGCGCCATGTAGAAGACGAACATCGTGCGCTCGGGGTTGAGGAACCAGGTGCCCCAGCCGGCGGCGACCGTGACGGCGACCAGCAGCGCGGCCGGGTCGCGGCGGGCGACGATCCGCCAGGCGGTCCAGGCCAGCGCGGGCGCGAACGCCAGCCACAGCGTCGGCGTCCCGACCATGAGGATGTAGCGGACCACCTGGTCGCCCGCGGCGTCGGTGAGCCCCTGCGGGTTCCACAGCAGGATCGGCCGGCCGTTCACCAGCCAGGTCCAGGGCCCCGACTCCCACGGGTGCGGCGTGGACAGGCCGTTGTGGAAGGTCCACCACTCGGCGTGCATGTGCCACCAGGAGCGCAGCGCGTCGGGGACCCACGGGAACGCCGTCTCCGGGTTGCGCTGCGCCCACCAGCGCCCCTGCGCCGTCTCGCCGAGGAACCACCCGGCGAAGCTCGCGACGTAGGTGAGCACCGGCACGGCGGCCAGCGCCCAGATGGCGCCGGGCAGGCCGCGGCGCAGCGCCGTCGCCGTCGGCCTCGGGGCCCCGGCCTCCCGCCAGGCCTGCCGGTCCCACCACAGGGACAGCACGGCGCAGAACGCCAGGAACCAGATGCCGCTCCACTTCACCGAGCAGGCGCAGCCGAACAGCAGGCCGGCGGCGATCCGCCAGCCCCGCGGGCCGAGGCGGAAGCCGGTGGCGGGGACCGGCCGGGAGCCGGCGATGCGGGCGCGGACCCGCTCCCGGTCGACCACCAGGCAGGCGACGGCGGCCAGCACGAACAGCTGCAGGAAGACGTCGAGCAGGCCGATCCGGGAGACGGTGAACGCGAAGCCGTCCAGCGCCAGCAGCAGGCCGGCGACCAGGCCGAGCAGCGTGGACCCGGTCAGCCGCCGGGCCAGCCGGGTGAGCAGGACGACGGCGAGCGCCCCGGCCACCGCCGAGGGGAACCGCCAGCCCAGGCTCGTGTAGCCGAACACCTGCTCGCCGGCGGCGATGAGCCACTTGCCCAGCGGCGGGTGGACGATGAACGTGTAGCCGCGGTTGTACTCGTGGCCCCAGACCAGCAGGTCGTGCGCCTCGGGCGGGTAGTAGGCCTCGTCGAACAGCAGCGTGTCGGGGTAGCTGATGCCGACCAGCCGGCCGGCCAGCGCGGCGACGCCGAGCACCGCGGCCAGGACCCACGAGAGCAGCCGGTCGCCGGGCAGCGGCGGGATCCGGTCCACCCGCGGCCGGGGCGCCGGCCAGCGGCGCGGGGGACGGGCGGGGGCGTCGTCCGGCTGGTCCCCGGCGCCCGTGCGCTCGGGAGCCAGGACCGCCATGCGCCTCAGGGTATGTGGGACGGCGGTGCGCCCCGGCGTGACAGGCTCGTCACCGTGACCGGACGGCTCGTGCTCGGTGGTGCGCCCCTCGGCCAGCCCGGCGACGTCGGCCCGCGGCTGCGGCAGGCGATGGCGTCGGCCGACGTCCTGGCGGTGGAGGACACCCGGCGGCTGCACCGGCTGGCCACCGACCTCGAGGTCGCGCTGACCGGCCGGGTGGTCACCTTCCACGAGTCGGTCGAGCGGCAGCGGCTCCCTGGGCTGATGGCGGCGCTGGCCGACGGCGCGACCGTCCTGCTGCTCACCGACGCCGGCATGCCCTCGGTCTCCGACCCCGGCTACACGCTGGTGCGGGCGGCGATCGACGCCGGCGTCGAGGTCACCTCGGTGCCCGGGCCGTCCGCGGTGACGACGGCGCTGGCGGTCTCGGGCCTGCCGGTCGACCGGTTCTGCTTCGAGGGGTTCCTGCCGCGGAAGGCGGGGGAGCGCCGGTCCCGGCTGGCCTCGCTCGCCGACGAGCGCCGCACGATGGTCTTCTTCGAGTCGCCGCACCGGCTGGCCGAGGCGCTCGCCGACTGCGCGGCCGCGTTCGGGGACGCGCGGGAGGCCGCGGTGTGCCGGGAGCTGACCAAGACGCACGAGGAGGTCCGGCGGGGGCCGCTGTCCGCGCTGGCCTCGTGGGCCGCCGACGGCGTGCGCGGGGAGATCACCCTCGTCGTCGCGGGGGCCACGCCGGAGCCGGTGTCGCTGTCGCCCGCCGAGCTGGCCGCGCTGGTGGCGGGGGAGGAGGCGGCGGGCGCCACGCGCAAGGACGCCATCCGCGCCGTCGTCACCCGCACCGGCCTGCCCCGCCGCACCGTCTACGACGCCGTCGTCGCCGCCAAACCCTGAGGCCGCGGGGCGCGAGTGTGCGCCCGCCGGGGTCACGGGAGGTCCTGAGACCCCGACGAGCGCACGGTCGCGGCGGCCTGTGGACGACGCCGGCGAGCGGGTCCCCGGGTGCGGCACCGTGCGGCCGTGTCCCGTCCGCCGGTGCAGCCACCCGACCTCGTCGGTCGGCCCTTCCGCGGCACGGCGGCGGTGGCGACCGGCCGGGGCAGCGCGCGGGCGCGGGCGGTGTGCGCCCTGGCGGACGAGCGGGCGGAGTCCCCGCAGGAGACGCGGGTCCGGTTGCTGGTCGTCCGGAGCGGTCTGCCGGTGCCCGTCCCGCAGTACTCCGTGCGCGTGGACGGGCGGTTCGTCGCGCGCGTCGACCTCGCCTGGCCCGAGCTCCGGGTCGCGGTCGAGTACGACGGCCGCTGGCACGCCGAGCCCGGTCAGTTCGCCCGCGGCCGGCGGCGGCTCAACGCCCTGCAGGCAGCGGGGTGGACCGTCGTCTTCGTGACCGCCGAGGACCTCCACCGCCCCGACGAGCTCCTCGCCCGCATCGGGGGGCGCTCGCGGCCGCGAGAGTGCGCCGGACGGGGTCATCGGGGCGCCCGTGACCCCGATCAGTGCACTCTCGGCCGGCCGCCGGGCGGGTCAGAGCCAGCCGTTGCGCTTGAAGCCGCGGTAGAGCAGCGAGCAGGTCACGAGGATGACCAGCCAGACCATCGCGTAGCCCCAGCGCCAGTGCAGCTCGGGCATGTGCTCGAAGTTCATCCCGTAGATCCCGGCGATCGCGGTCGGCACCGCGACGATCGCCGCCCACGCCGAGATCCTGCGCATGTCCTCGTTGTCGGCCATCGACGTGCGCGCGAGCGAGGCCTGCAGGATCGACGACAGCAGCTCGTCGAGCCCGGCCACCTGGTCGCGCACCCGGATCGCGTGGTCGAGGACGTCGCGGAAGTAGGACCGCATCGGGTGCGGCACCGAGTCGACCTGCCGCTCGGCCAGCTTCTGCAGCGGCACCTCCAGCGGCCCGACCGCCCGCCGCAGCGACATGAGCTCGCGCTTGAGCTGGTACAGCCGGCCGATGTCGTCGGTGCGGTCGGGGCTGAACACCGACGCCTCCAGCTCGTCGACGTCGTCCTGCACCTGCTCGGCGACGTCGACGAAGGTGTCGACGACGTGGTCGGCCACCGCGTACAGCACCGCCGACGGGCCCAGGCACAGCAGGTCGCGCTGCTCCTCCAGCCGGTGCCGCAGCTCGGTCAGGTCGTTGTGGTCGCCGTGCCGCACGGTGATCACGTGGTGCGGGCCGAGGAACACCATGACCTCGCCGGTGTCGACCACCTCGCTGGTCGCGGTCAGCTGCTCGTGCTCCACGTACCGCGCCGTCTTGAGCACCATGAACAGGTCGTCGTCGTAGCGCTCGAGCTTGGGCCGCTGGTGGGCGTAGACGGCGTCCTCGACGGCGAGCGGGTGCAGCCCGTAGCGCTCGGCGATCGCGCCCAACTCGGCCTCGGTCGGCTCGAACAGCCCCAGCCAGACGAAGCCGTCCCGCTCGACGGCGGCCTCCAGCGCCACCATCGGGTCCACCGGCGGCTCCCGGCGCCCCTCGACGTAGACGGCGCAGTCGACGATCGCGTCGACGCCCGCCGCCCGCGTCGACGCCGGCCGTGGCGCCCCGGCCGGTCGCGGCCGGGTGGTCGGCACGAACGGCCCGGGAGGGGCGCCCGCCCGCTGGTCGGTCACCGGTGCGCCTCCTCCCGTCCCGCCGCCGCGGCGGGGCGTCAGCAGCGTAGGCGTGCGGGCTCGCGCCCCTCGTGCCACGCTGCCCGTGAGGCCGCTGCCGGGACCGACCGAGGAGGACGCCGTGGCCGCAGGGTCGCGCCGGGTCAAGTCCGTCGAGGAGTCCATCCGCGACACCGACGAACCCGAACACCGGCTCAAGAAGAACCTCTCGGGCCTGGACCTGGCGGTCTTCGGCGTCGGGGTGATCATCGGCACGGGCATCTTCGTGCTCACCGGTGTGGTCGCCCGCAACCAGGCCGGGCCCGCGGTGGCGATCTCCTTCGTCATCGCCGGTGTCGTGTGCGGGCTGGCCGCGCTCTGCTACGCCGAGTTCGCCTCCACCGTCCCGGTGGCCGGCTCGGCGTACACGTTCTCCTACGCGACCTTCGGCGAGTTCGTCGCGTGGATCATCGGCTGGGACCTGGTCCTCGAGCTGGCGCTGGGGGCGGCCACGG
This sequence comes from Geodermatophilus sp. SYSU D00684, assembly GCF_054050455.1. NCBI lineage: Bacteria > Bacillati > Actinomycetota > Actinomycetes > Geodermatophilales > Geodermatophilaceae > Geodermatophilus > Geodermatophilus sp. SYSU D00684. The sequence goes on from NZ_JBJGZI010000038.1 coordinate 27,816, forward strand.
TCGCCGTGGGCTGGTCGGGCTACCTCAACCAGCTGCTGGACGACGTCGGCCTGGCGCTCCCGACGTCGATCGCGGGCGAGACGGCGTCGTTCAACGTCCCGGCGATCGTGATCGTGCTGGCGATGACCGCCGTCCTGGTGCTCGGGATCAAGCTGTCCTCGCGGGTCACCGCGGTGATCGTGGCCATCAAGCTGGCCGTCGTCCTGCTGGTGATCGTGGTCGGCGCGTTCTACCTCGTCGCCGACAACTACTCGCCGTTCGTGCCGCCCGCCGAGAACGCGGCCGACGGTGGCGAGACCTGGCTGGACACCCCGCTGATCTCGGTGCTCACCGGCTTCAGCCAGGGCACCTTCGGCTGGGGCGGCGTCCTGGCCGGCGCGGCGATCGTGTTCTTCGCCTTCATCGGCTTCGACATCGTGGCCACCGCGGCCGAGGAGACCCGCAACCCGGCCCGTGACCTGCCCCGCGGCATCATCGGCTCGCTGGCCGTCTGCACACTGCTCTACGTCGCCGTCTCGCTGGTGGTCGTGGGCATGCAGAACTACACGGAGCTCAGCGAGAGCGCGCCGCTCGCCGGGGCGTTCGCCGCGAACGGGCTCACCTTCTTCTCGAGCATCATCTCGCTGGGTGCGCTCGCCGGACTCACGTCCGTGGTGATGATCCTGATGCTGGGCCAGTCGCGGGTGCTGTTCGCGATGAGCCGCGACGCACTGCTCCCGCGGTCGATCGGGACCGTGCACCCGCGGTACGGCACGCCCTACAAGATCACCATCGGCACCGGGATCGTCGTCGCCGTCCTGGCCGGGCTGGTGCCGCTGTCCGAGCTGGCCGAGCTGGTGAACATCGGGACCCTCTTCGCCTTCTTCCTCGTCTCCATCGGCGTGTGGATCCTGCGGCGCACCCGCCCGGAGCTGCCCCGCTCGTTCCGCGTGCCGCTGGTGCCGCTGCTGCCGATCGTCTCGGCGCTGGCCAGCCTGTGGCTCATGGCGAACCTGCCCACCGAGACCTGGCTGCGGTTCCTCGTCTGGATGGCCGTCGGCGTGCTCATGTACTTCATCTACGGACGACAGCGCAGCCGCTTCGCCACCGGCTCGGCACGGGCGGGGACCGGCAAGCGCCTCTGACGGCTCACCCCTGGGGGTGAGGGGCGCCCCGCCGTCCCTCCTGCGCCGGCCCGCGCGGGACGACCTGACCGGTGACCGACGTCCCCGGCCAGGAGCAGACCCGTGGCGACCAGCGTCCTCGACGCACCCCTCCCCGCACCCGCACCGTCCACGCCCCGGCGGTGGCCGGCGGCCGTGCTCGCGCTGGCCGCCGTCTGCGGGCTGGAGGCCGCGGCGCTGCTCGCGGCCGGGCTGACCGGGCTCGACGGGCTGTTCGCCGTGGCGTCGCGGCCGCCCGCGCCGGTCGTCGTCGCGGTGCTCGTCGGGCTGGCCGGCTGGATCGTGCTGTGCGCGGGCGGCGGCCTGGCGGCCCTCGACGGCGGACGGCGGCTCGCGAACGGCCTGGCCTGCGCGGAGATCGTGGGCGTGGCGGGCCTGTTCGCCGTGAGCCTGGTCACCCCGCTGGTCGGCGACCTGCCGACGACGCTGCCGTTGCCGGCCGTCGCGCTGCTGGCGCTGGCGGTGCCGGTCGGCAAGCTGCTGCTCACCTCGGCGCCGGCCACCCTCGCCTGGTCCGTCGCGGTCCCGCCGCGCCCCCGCCCGGCCGCCGCGACCCGGCACCCGCGGACGCGCCTGGCCACCGTCGCGGTGATCGGGGTCGCCCTCGGCGCCCTCGCGCTGACCACGCCCGTCGCCGGCGAACTCCCGCCCGCGAGCACCGTCGCCGGTCACTGACGAGGCGGGGAGCGGCCGCTCACTACCCTCGGTGTCGTGAGTGATCGGCACATCCTGACCGCCGTGGCCTGGCCCTACGCCAACGGCCCGCGGCACATCGGCCACGTCTCCGGCTTCGGCGTCCCCTCCGACGTCTTCAGCCGCTACCACCGCATGGCCGGGGACCGCGTCCTCATGGTCAGCGGCACCGACGAGCACGGCACGCCGATCACCGTCGCCGCCGACGCGGAGGGGGTGAGCCCGCGGGAGATCGCCGACCGGAACAACCGGCTGATCGTGAACGACCTGCAGGCCCTCGGCCTGTCCTACGACCTGTTCACCCGCACCACCACGGTCAACCACGCCCGGGTCAGCCAGGAGATCTTCCTCGGCCTGCTCAAGAACGGGTACGTCTTCCCGCAGACGACGCTCGGCGCGATCAGCCCGTCCACCGGCCGCACGCTGCCGGACCGCTACATCGAGGGCACCTGCCCGATCTGCGGCTACGACGGCGCCCGCGGCGACCAGTGCGACAACTGCGGCAACCAGCTCGACCCCACCGACCTGATCAACCCGGTCAGCCGGATCAACGGCGAGACGCCGCGCTTCGTCGAGAGCGAGCACTACTTCCTCGACCTGCCCGCGTTCACCCGGTCCCTCGGCGACTGGCTGGACAGCCGCCGGGGCTGGCGGCCCAACGTGCTCAACTTCGCCAAGAACCTGCTCGAGGACCTCAAGCCGCGCAGCTACACCCGTGACATCGACTGGGGTGTGCCGATCCCGCTCGACGGCTGGCGGGACCGGCCCGACAAGCGCATCTACGTCTGGTTCGACGCCGTCGTCGGCTACCTGTCGGCGTCGATCGAGTGGGCCCGCCGGTCCGGCGACGCCGACGCCTGGCGCCAGTGGTGGCAGTCGCCCGACGCCGACGCCTACTACTTCATGGGCAAGGACAACATCGTCTTCCACGCCGAGATCTGGCCCGCGCAGCTGCAGGGCTACAACGGCGAGGGCGACAGGGGCGGCAGCCCCGGCTCGCTGGGCCGGCTGGCCCTGCCCACCGAGGTGGTCTCCAGCGAGTTCCTCACCATGGAGGGCCGCAAGTTCTCGAGCAGCCGCCAGGTGGTCATCTACGTCCGCGACTTCCTCGCCCGCTACGACCCCGACGCGCTGCGCTACTTCGTCGCCGTCGCAGGCCCCGAGACCCAGGACACCGACTTCACCTGGGCGGAGTTCCTCCGGCGCAACAACGACGAGCTCGTCGCCGGCTGGGGCAACCTGGTCAACCGGACGGTGTCGATGGCGGCGAAGAACGTCGGCGCCGTCCCGACGCCGGGGGAGCTGACCGACGCCGACCGCGCGCTGCTGGCCTCGACGTCGTCGGCGTTCGGGCCGATCGGCGACCTGCTGGCCCGCAACCGGCAGAAGGCGGCGGCCACCGAGGCGATGCGGGTGGTCGGCGAGGCGAACAAGTACCTGTCCGACCAGGCGCCGTGGAAGCTCAAGGAGGACCCGGCCCGCCGGGACACCGTGCTGCACACCGCGCTGCAGGCGGTCAGCGACTGCAACGCGCTGCTTACGCCGTTCCTCCCGCACTCGGCGCAGAAGGTGCACGAGCTGCTCGGCGGCACCGGCGTCTGGTCGCCGGCGCCGCGCATCGAGGAGGTCACCGACCTCGACGACGGCTCGCCGTACCCGGTCATCACCGGCGACTACGGCGACGCGCAGGCGGTGTGGGCCTCGCGCCCGCTGCCGTCGGGCACGCCGCTGTCCCCGCCCACCCCGGTGTTCCGCAAGCTCGACGAGTCCGTCGTCGCGGAGGAGCTGGCCCGCCTGGAGGGCGACGCCTCGTGACGGCAGAAATGGCCATCTCTGCCGCACGGGCCGGGCAGTGAGCCGCTCGGCCGCGTCCCGCGCCAACCGGCGGGGCGAGCCGCCGCCGTCCCCGGAGCCGCTGCCGGCCCCCGTGGTCGACAGCCACACCCACCTCGACATCGTCCTGAACGGCTTCCGCACCGACGAGCCCGCGGACGACGACGCGGTGGACGCCGAGATCGCCGCCGCGGCCGCGGTGGGGGTGCCGCGGCTGGTGCAGGTGGGCGTCGACGTGCCCTCCTCGCGGTGGTCGGCGGAGCTGGCGGCGCGGCACCCGGGCGTGCTGGCCGCCGTCGCCGTCCACCCCAACGAGGCCGGGGAGGGCGCCGCCGACGACGACGCGCTGGCCGAGATCGACCGGCTGGCGGCGCTGCCGCGGGTGCGCGCGGTGGGGGAGACCGGGCTGGACCGCTTCCGCACCGGGCCCGAGGGCTGGGCGGCGCAGGAGGCGTCGTTCCGGGCGCACCTGCGCATCGCGAAGGAGCACGGCGTCGCGCTGGTCGTCCACGACCGCGACGCGCACGACGAGGTGCTGCGGGTCGTCGACGACGAGGGCGCGCCGGAGCACGTGGTCATGCACTGCTTCTCCGGCGACGCCGCGTTCGCGAAGGCCTGCGTCGAGCGCGGCTTCGTGCTGTCCTTCGCCGGGACGCTGACCTTCGGCAACGCCGGCTACCTCCGCGAGGCCGCCGCGCTCACGCCGCTGGACCAGCTGCTCGTCGAGACCGACTCGCCCTTCTTGACGCCGGTGCCGCACCGCGGCCGGCCCAACGCCTCGCGTCTGGTGCCGCACACCGTCCGGGCGTTGGCCGAGGTCACCGGCGTGGAGGTCGCGCAGCTGTGCGACGCCCTGACCCGGAACGCCGAGCGGGTCTTCGGGACCTGGGGGACCGACCGGCTCGACTGACCGCGTCGGCGTTGCACACTGGTCTGCGTGGGTCGCCTCATCGCCGTCGTGCTGTTCATCGCCGTCCTGGTGCCCGGCGTGCTGCTCGCCCGCGCGTGGGCCCTGGCCGCGGGTCGCCGTGCCGTCGCGTCGGCGGCGATCGACTTCACCACGCCCACGCCCGAGGGCCTGGCCGCGCTGCAGCGGCAGGCCCAGCACGGCCGCCGCGTGCGCCGGCTGGGGCTGCTGCTCGGCGTCGTGGGGATCGTCGCCAGCGTCGTGATGTTCGCCGAGGCGTCGGTGTTCCTCTGGCTGCCCGCCCTCGTCGTCGGCCTGCTCGCCGGCGTGGTGCTCGCGGAGGCGACCCGCCCGCGGCCGCGCTGGCGGCTGTCCGACCCCGCCCGCCGGCCGCGGCGCGGCGAGCAGGTCTCGCCGTGGCTGCTGTGGACCACGCGCGCCGTCGTGCTCGCGGAGGTCCTCGTGACCGTCCTGATGTGGCAGCGCGGCGAGCTCGCCGGCACCGTCGCCTGGGTCGCGCTCCTGGTCCCGCTCGTGGCGTGGCTGCTGGCCGAGACGGCGCTGCTGCGCGTCCTCGTCCGCCCGCTGCCGGCCGAGGGCGCCGACGTGCCGGTCGACGAGGCGCTGCGCACCTGGACCGCGCACCTGGTCACCGCGGCGACCAGCGTGCTCGCGCTGCTGCCCCTCGGCACGCTGCTGCTGGTCGCCGGCATCGACCTCGGCGACCGGGTGACCGAGAACGTCGACCTGCTGCCGGTCGCGCTGGTCGCCGGCGGCTTCGCCAGCCTGGCCGCGGGCCTCGCCGTCGCCGGCTTCCTGGTCACCTGGCTGCGCCCGGCGCGGGCGAACGAGCGGGCGCTGGCCGGCTGAAGCCCGCTCCGCTGCCCGGCCGGGGCGCCGGCCACACCGTGACGTCGGTCACCGTCTGATCTCACGCACCGCATCCGTCACCGCTGTCACATGCGGCGCGTCCCTCACCGTTCGTGTCGGCGCGGCTCCATGTCGACGTGTCGTCCCTCTGGTTCACTTCCTGCGCACCGTTGCTAGACGTGGCGCACTCGTTATCGTGTCGTGACTGACAGCCGGGGTGGGATCGCCGGACGGCGTCCGACGGTCCCGGGAACCCCCGCGCTGTCGGCTGCCGCTCGGGTGTGCGACCCCCTGCCCGGTCCCTCGACCCCGTGGAAGTGTCGTGCCCCGAACGCTGAAGCTCGCCCTGTTCGCCCTGGTCCTGCTCGGGCTGGTCGGCGGCTCCGTGGCCTGGTTCGCCGCGCAGAAGTCGCTCACGCTCACCGTCGACGGGCAGGCCCGCGAGGTCAGCACCTACGCCGACACCGTCGGGGAGGTCCTCGAGGAGGAGGGCCTGCAGACGCAGTCGCACGACGTCGTCCTCCCGCGCCCCGCGGCCGCGGTGGCCGACGGCGACACGGTCGTGGTCAACCGCGCCCGCCCGCTGCAGCTCACCGTCGACGGCGTCACCCGCGAGGTCTACGTGACCGCCCTGTCCGTGGACGAGGCGCTCGACCAGCTCGGCTACCGCGCCGAGGACATGGTGCTGTCGGCCAGCCGCAGCGAGCGGCTCCCGCTCGACGGCATGGCGCTGTCGATCACCACCCCGAAGGCCGTCACGCTCGTCGTCGACGGCGCCACCCGCGTGGTGACCACCACCGCGGCCACCGCCGGCGACCTGCTCGCCGAGCAGGGCGTGACCCTCGGCGCGCACGACCGGACCAGCCTGTTCGCGACCCAGCCGCTGCTCAACGCCATGCGGCTGCAGGTCTACCGTGTGCAGGTGACCGAGCAGGTGGTCACCACCCCGATCCCGCACCAGACGGTCCGCACCGACGACCCGAACGCCTTCGAGGGCGACGAGACCGTCGCCCAGCCCGGCGTCGACGGCGAGCAGGCCACCACCTTCCGCGTGACCGTCACCGACGGCGTCGAGACCGGCCGCGAGCAGCTGAACACCACGGTCACCCGCCCGGCGGTCGACGAGCTGGTCAGCGTCGGCACGAAGGAGCGCCCGGCGCCGGAGCCCTCCACCAGCGGGCTGGACTGGGACGCGCTGGCGCGGTGCGAGGCCGGCGGCAACTGGTCCATCAACACCGGCAACGGCTACTACGGCGGCCTGCAGTTCAACCAGAGCACCTGGCTGGCCAACGGCGGCGGCGAGTACGCCCAGTACCCGCACCAGGCCACTCGCGAGCAGCAGATCGACATCGGGGAGCGGCTCTACGCCGCCCGTGGCGCCTCGCCCTGGCCGCACTGCGGTCGCTACCTCTGAACCACCCGGAGAACACCCCGCTGAGCACATCTCCCGAGCAGGCCGACGGGCTGCTGGGCCCGGCCGCGATCCGCGAGCTGGCCCAGCAGCTCGACCTGCGCCCGACCAAGACGCTCGGGCAGAACTTCCTGCACGACGCGAACACCATCCGCCGGATCGTGCGCACCGCGGAGCTGCGCCCCGACGACGTCGTCCTCGAGGTCGGGCCGGGCCTGGGCTCGCTGACCCTCGGCCTGCTGCCGGCCGCCGCCGCGGTCACCGCCGTCGAGATCGACCCGCGGCTGGCCGCACTGCTGCCGGCCACGGTGGCCGCCCGCCGGCCCGACCTCGCCGGCCGGCTGACCGTCGTCGAGGCCGACGCCCTGCGGGTGACCGAGCTGCCCGGGCCGGCCCCGACGGCGCTGGTGGCCAACCTGCCGTACAACGTGGCCGTGCCCGTCCTGCTGCACCTGCTCGAGCTGCTGCCCTCGCTGCGCCGGGCGCTGGTGCTCGTCCAGGCCGAGGTGGCCGAGCGGCTGGCGGCCCCGCCGGGCGGCGCCGCCTACGGCGTGCCGTCGGTGAAGGCCGCCTGGTACGGCACCGCCCGCCGGGCCGGCAACGTCGGCCGCCGCGTCTTCTGGCCCGAGCCCAACGTGGACTCCGGGCTGGTCGCCCTCGACCGGCACGACCCGCCGCCCGGCGACCGCGCCGCCACCTTCGCCGTCGTCGACGCCGCGTTCGCGATGCGCCGCAAGGGCCTGCGCGCGGCGCTGGCCCGCTGGGCCGGCAGCCCGGCCGCCGCCGAGGCCCGGCTGCGGGCGGCGGGCATCGACCCGGCGACCCGCGGCGAGCAGCTGTCGGTGGCCGACTTCGCACGGCTGGCGGCGACCGCGCCGTGAGCTGGTCCTCCCCGGGCGGCCCCGGCCACACCCGCGGCGACGGCTCCGTGGCCGCGCACGCCCCCGCCAAGGTCAACGTGTCGCTGGCGGTCGGCCCGCTGCGCGAGGACGGCTTCCACGACCTGCAGACGGTCTACCTCGCGGTCTCCCTGCTGGACACGGTGACCGTGCGCCCCGGCGAGGGGCTGTCGGTGACGGTGACCGGCGAGGGCGCCGACGGCCCCGACCCGGTGCCCACCGACCGGCGCAACCTCGTCTGGCGGGCCGCCGAGCTGCTCGCCGAGCACGCCGGGGTCGCCGCCGACGCCGCCATCGCCGTGGACAAGGCCATCCCGGCCGCCGCGGGGCTGGCCGGCGGCAGCGCCGACGCCGCGGCCGCGCTGGTCGCCCTCGACGCGCTGTGGGGCACCCGCGCCACCCGTGGCGACCTCACCGCGCTGGCCGCGCAGCTGGGCAGCGACGTGCCGTTCTCGCTGGCCGGCGGGGTCGCGCTGGGCAGCGGCCGCGGCGAGCGGCTCACCCCCGTCCTCGCCCGGCGGCCGTCGCACTGGGTGCTCGGCATCGCCGAGGGCGGGCTGTCGACGCCGGCCGTCTACGCCGAGCTGGACCGGCTGCGCGCCGAGGGCCGGGTGCCCTCCGGCGCCGTGTTCCCCTCGCCCGAGCCGGTGGTCGCCGCCCTGCGCAGCGGCCCGGTGGCCGCCCTCGCCGGGGCCCTCGCCAACGACCTGCAGGCGCCCGCCGTCTCGCTGCGCCCGGCGCTGCGCCGCGCCCTGCGGGGGGCCGTCGACGCCGGCGCCGCCGCCGCGGTGGTCAGCGGGTCGGGCCCGACCGTGGCCGCGCTGGCCGCCGACGAGGACGCGGCGGTGCGGCTGGCCGCCGTCCTGGCGGGGGAGGGCCTGTTCCGCACCGTCCGGGTGGTGCACGGGCCGGTGCCGGGGGCCCGCCTGGTCGGCTGAGCTCAGCCGTCCCGGTGCCGCAGCGCGGGGTCGGGGTCCAGGTGCGCGAGCCCGTTGTAGGCGAGGTCCACCAGCCGGGCGGCCACCTCGGCCTTCCCCGGCGAGCGGGTCTCCAGCCACCAGTGGCCCACCTGCGCGACCATCCCGACCAGCGCCTGGCTGTAGAGCGCGGCCAGCCGCGGGTCGTGGCCGCGCGCGCCGAACTGCTCGGCGAGCAGGTGCTCGACCCGGCGGGCCAGCTCCCCGATCAGCGACGAGTACGAGCCGGGGGAGTCGCGGGAGAGCACGCGGAACCCGTCGGTGTCCTCCTCGACGTAGTCCAGCAGCGCCAGCGCCGCCCGCTCCAGCAGCGCCCGCGGGCTGCCGCCGGCGGCCAGGGCGGAGGTGAACCGCTCGAGCACCCGGGCCATCTCCCGGTCGACGACGGCGGTGTAGAGCCCCTCCTTGCCGCCGAAGTGCTCGTAGAGCACCGGCTTGCTCACGTCCGCGCGGGCGGCCAGCTCCTCGATCGAGGTGGCCGCGTAGCCGCGCTGGGCGAACACCTCCCGGCCGACCGCCACCAGCTGCTCGCGCCGCTGGGAGCGGCCCATCCGCGCCCGTCGCCGGGGCGGGCCGGCGGTCAGGACGCCACGGCGCCGGCGGCCGGGGCCCGCCGCTTGGCCGCCAGCCGGACCGGGTCGGGCCACTTCACCGAGTGCGCCCACCCGAGCTTCTCGAACACCCAGATGACCCGGGCGCTGATGTCGACCTGCCCGCGCAGCACGCCGTGCCGGGCGCAGGTCGGGTCGGCGTGGTGCAGGTTGTGCCAGGACTCGCCCGCGCTCAGGACGGCCAGCGGCCAGAAGTTGGTGGCGCGGTCCCGGGAGGCGAAGGGCCGGCTGCCCACCACGTGGCAGATCGAGTTGATCGACCAGGTCACGTGGTGCAGCAGCGCGACGCGTACCAGCCCGGCCCAGAAGAACGCCGTCCAGGCGCCGGTCCAGCTGCCGGTCACCAGGCCGCCGACCGCCGTCGGGACGGCGAGGCTCAGGAAGGCCCAGAGGATGAACAGCCGGCTGGTGACCCGCAGGCCGCGGTCCTTGAGCAGGTCGGGGGCGTAGCGCTCGGCGTTGGTCTGGCGCCGGTCGAACAGCCAGCCGAGGTGGGCGTGCCACATGCCCCTGAGCAGCGCGCGGGTGTCGGTGCCGTACCGCCACGGCGAGTGCGGGTCGCCCTCGCGGTCGGAGAAGGCGTGGTGGCGGCGGTGGTCGGCCACCCACTGCACCACCGGGCCCTGCACGGCCATGCAGCCGACGACCGCCAGCGCGATCCGCAGCGGGCGGCGGGCCTTGAACGAGCCGTGCGTGAAGTAGCGGTGGTAGCCGACGGTCACCCCGAGCAGGGTGAGGAAGTAGAAGCCGACCGCCAGGCCGACGTCCAGCCAGGACAGCCCCCAGCCCCACACCGCCGGCACGACGGCTGCCAGCGCGAGGAACGGCACGACGACGAACACGTAGAGCGTGAGCTGCTCCAGGTGCCCCTTCTCCTTGCCCAGCGCGTTGGGCGGCAGGCCCTTGTCCGGGTCTGCGGGACGGAAGGCCGTCGGCCGGGTGAGGGAAGGGGCGGACACGGGGCCTCCAGGGGTCGTCCGTCGCGGGCCCCGGGTCGGCGTCCGGCGGCTCCGGGGCCGTAACCTACGTCACCGTAGGGAGGGCCGCTCCTCGAGGGGACGACGCCGTCCCGGCGGCTCCCGTGCCCGCCTCCGGCGCGCCCCCTAGGCTCGTCCCACGCGGTGCCGTGCGGGGACGGCGCGCGGTGGGGGATGGGGTAATCGGCAGCCCGCCGGCCTTTGGAGCCGGGAAGTCTCGGTTCGAGTCCGAGTCCCCCAGCAACGTCCCACCCGGTCGCACCCGTCGTCGAGGAGATCCGTGAGCCCGCAGCAGCCCGTCGCCGCCGTCGTCGTCCTCGCCGCCGGTCAGGGGACCCGGATGCGGTCGACCACCCCGAAGGTGCTGCACGAGATCGGCGGACGCAGCATGCTCGGCCACGTCCTCGCCGCGACCGCGCCGCTGGCGGCGGGCACCACGCTGGTCGTCGTCGGGTCCGGCCGCGCGATGGTCGAGGAGCACCTGGCCGCCGTCGCGCCGGACGCCCGCGCCGTCGTGCAGGAGGAGCAGCGCGGGTCGGGGCACGCGGCGCAGGTGGCGCTGGAGGCGGTGCCCGACCTCGAGGGCCCGGTGCTCGTCGTCAACGGCGACTCGCCGCTGCTCACCACCGGCACCCTGACCGCGCTCGTGGCGGCCCACCACGAGGCGGGCAGCGTCTTCACCGTGCTGACCGCCGAGGTGGGGGACCCCACCGGCCTCGGCCGGATCGTGCGGGGGGAGGACGGCGCGCCGCGGGCCATCGTGGAGGAGAAGGACGCGACCGCGCAGCAGCGGGCGATCCGCGAGGTCAACGCCGGCGTGTACGTCGCCAACGCGGCCACGCTGCGCCGGGTCCTCGCCGGGCTGTCCACCGACAACGCCCAGGGCGAGCAGTACCTGACCGACGCGCTGGCGCCGCTGGTCGAGGGCGGCGCCCCGGTGGCCGCCGTCGCGGCGCAGGACCCGGTCGACGTCCTCGGCTGCAACGACCAGCGGGAGCTCGCCGCGCGGCGGCGCACCCTCAACGACCGCGTCCTCGACGCGCTCATGGTCGCGGGCGTCACCGTCGTCGACCCGGCCACCACCTGGGTCGACGTCACCGCCTCCGTCCTGCCGGGGGCCCGCCTGCTGCCCGGCGTCCAGCTGCACGGGACGACGACGGTCGCGGCCGGCGCCGCCGTCGGCCCGGACACCACGCTGACCGACTGCACGGTGGGGGAGGGCGCCACCGTCCTGCGCACGCACGCCACCGGGGCCGAGATCGGGCCCGGGGCGGCGGTCGGGCCGTTCAGCTACCTGCGGCCGGGCACCCGGCTGGCGGCCCGGTCCAAGGTGGGCGCCTTCGTCGAGACGAAGAACGCCGCGGTCGGCGAGGGCTCGAAGGTGCCGCACCTGTCCTACGTCGGCGACGCCACGATCGGCCGCGGGGCGAACATCGGCGCGGCGACCGTCTTCGTCAACTACGACGGCGTGGCCAAGCACCACACGACGATCGGCGACGCCGTCCGTGTGGGATCGGACACGATGCTGGTCGCGCCGGTCACCGTCGGGGACGGCGCCTACACGGCCGCGGGCTCGGTGATCACCCAGGACGTCCCGCCGGGGGCCATGGGTGTGGCGCGGGCCAAGCAGCGCAATGTGGCAGGCTGGGTGGGACGCCGTCGCCCGGGCACCTCCGCCGCGCAGGCCGCGGCGGCAGCGACAGCAGCAGCGGCCGAGGACCCGGCCGGGGGCCGGCCCGCGGGTGACGCACCGGACCGGCCGGCGGACCCCGAGGCCACCCACGAGCAGTGAGGCAGTGAGCCGATGAGTGCGATCCGGCAGACCACCAGCAAGAGCCTGATGCTCTTCTCCGGCCGGGCGTACCCCGAGCTCGCCTCCGAGATCGCCGGGCACCTCGGCGTCACCCCGACCCCCACGGCCGCCTACGAGTTCGCCAACGGCGAGCTGTTCGTCCGCTTCGAGGAGTCCGTCCGCGGCTGCGACGCCTTCGTCGTGCAGAGCCACACCGCGCCGATCAACACCTGGCTCATGGAGCAGCTGATCATGGTCGACGCGCTCAAGCGCGCCTCGGCCAAGCGGATCACCGTCGTCGCGCCGTTCTTCCCCTACGCCCGGCAGGACAAGAAGCACCGCGGCCGCGAGCCCATCTCCGCCCGGCTGGTCGCGGACATGTTCAAGACCGCCGGCGCCGACCGGCTCATGGCCGTCGACCTGCACACCGCGCAGATCCAGGGCTTCTTCGACGGCCCGGTCGACCACCTGTTCGCCCTCGACCTGCTGGTCGCGCACGTGCGCGAGCGCTGGGGCGACCGCGACATCACCGTCGTCTCGCCGGACTCCGGCCGGGTGCGGGTGTCGGAGCGGTGGAGCGACAAGCTCGGCGGCGTCCCGCTGGCCTTCATCCACAAGACCCGCGACCCCATGCGGCCCAACGAGGTGGTCGCCAACCGCGTCGTCGGCGAGGTCGCCGGGCGGGTCTGCATCCTGGTCGACGACATGATCGACACCGGCGGCACGATCGTGAAGGCCGCCGAGACGCTGTTCGAGGCCGGCGCGGCCGACGTCATCGTCACCGCCACCCACGGCGTCCTGTCCGGCCCCGCGGTCGACCGGCTGAAGAACAGCAAGATCAGCGAGGTCGTCATCACCAACACGCTGCCGATCGAGCCGGCCCGCCAGTTCGACAAGCTCACCGTCCTCTCCATCGCCCCGCTGCTGGCCCGGGCGATCAAGGAGGTCTTCGAGGACGGCTCGGTCACCAGCCTCTTCGGCGGCGCCAGCTGAGCACCGGGTACGCTGGTCGGAGCCCGGCGAGGGAGACGGTCGTCCGTACTCCGTGATCGACGTGCGTGTGCTCCTGCGAGGTGTGCCGCGCCCGGCCGCCGGCACCAGGCCCACCCGCTGTTGAGGAGCACACCACCGTGGCTGACTACCGCCTCGTCGCCGAGGCCCGCACCGAGTTCGGCAAGGGCAGCGCCCGCCGGACCCGCCGCGCGGGCCGCATCCCGGCCGTCCTGTACGGGCACGGCCAGGACGTCGTCCACCTGTCGCTGCCGGCCCGCGAGTTCGCCGCGGTGCTGCGCAACGGCGGCACCAACGCCCTGATCACCGTTGTCCTCGACGGCCAGGAGCAGCTGGCGCTCACCAAGTCGGTGCAGCGCGACCCGCTGACCCGCCAGCACGAGCACGTCGACCTGCTGGTCGTCCGCCGGGGCGAGCGCGTCACCGTCGACGTCCCCGTCGTCACCGTCGGCGAGTCCGGCCCCGAGACCCTGCTCAGCGTCGAGCTGAACACCGTCTCCCTCGAGGCCGAGGCCACCGCCATCCCCGAGACCATCGAGGTCGACGTCACCGGCCGCGGCGCCGGCGAGGGCGTCACCGCCGGCGACCTCCCGCTGCCGTCCGGTGCCACCCTGCTGACCGACCCCGAGGCCCTGGTCGTCAACGTCATGGGCGCCCCGACCGCCGAGCAGCTCGACGCCGAGCTCGCCGAGGCCGAGGCCGAGGCCGGCATCGAGCGCGAGGAGTCCGCGCCGGCCGAGGCGGCCGCCGGCGAGGGCGACGTCGTCCCCGAGCCGCTCGAGCAGGGCAGCGGCGAGTCGATCGAGTCGACCGAGAACAGCTGAGGTCCCCGCTGACCGAGAGCACGACCCGCAGGGGCGCCGGCACCGCCGGCGCCCCTGCGGCGTCCGCACCCTCCGAGGGCCCCTTCCTCGTCGTGGGGCTGGGCAACCCCGGCCCGTCCTACGCCGGCAACCGGCACAACGTCGGCGCGACGGTGCTCGACGAGCTCGCCGCGCGGGCCGGCGTGAAGCTCGCCGCCGGCAAGGGCGCCCGCGCCCGCGCGCTGGCCGGCGAGGGCCGCCTGGCCGGCCGCCGCGTCGTCCTGGCCCGGCCGACGACGTACATGAACGAGTCCGGCGGGCCGGTGCGCGGCCTGCTCGACTACCACAAGCTGCCGGTGACCGACCTCGTCGTCGTGCACGACGAGCTCGACATCCCCTTCGCCGCGGTGCGCCTCAAGCGCGGCGGCGGGGAGGGCGGGCACAACGGGCTGCGCTCGATCAGCCGCTCCGCCGGGACCAGGGAGTACCTGCGCGTGCGGGTGGGCATCGGCCGGCCGCCGGGCCGCCAGGACCCCGCGGACTTCGTGCTGCGCGACTTCTCGGCCACCGAGCGCAAGGAGCTCGACCTGCTGGTCGCCGAGGCGGCCGACGCCACCGAGGAGCTGCTCGCCCTCGGCCTGGAGGCGGCGCAGAACGTCGTCCACCCGCGCACCTGAACCCTCCCGTTCGGGTGAACCGTCACTCTCCGCGTTGACCCGCCCATGACGCTCTGTGAGTGTCCTTCCTGCATCGGGGGACACGGCGCAGGTCGAGGCGGCGTGACGGTGCACCGTCCGTGACGGTCGTCTCCCCCGTGCACCCAGAGTGACGAGGGGGAGACGTGCTGCTGGACCACTCCGGTTCGGGGTCGGGGACCGTCACGAGGGCCCTGCCCGTCCCGCGCCCGGCCGCCGAGCCGCGGTACGCCCTGCGCCCCGTCGGCCGTCCCGTTCCCCGCCGCTGGGCCGGGCGCTACTCCGCCGTCCTGCACCTGCTCGACCTCACCGCCGCGGTCCTCGCCACCGGCGCCGTCGTGCTGGCGCACCCGGCCGCCACGTCGCCCGGCTCGCCCGTGGTCCTCACCGCCGCCGCGCTGGTCCTCGCCTGGCCCCTCCTGCTGGTGGGCACCGGCGCGCACGAGGAGCGGGTGTTCGGTACCGGCAGCGACGAGTACCGCGGCGTCGGCCGGGCGGGCTTCCTGCTCCTGGCCCTGACCTGCGTCGTCTCCTTCCTCGGGCAGCTGGGGCTCAGCCGCGCGCTGGTCCTGCTGGCCGTCCCGGGGCTCACCGCCCTCACGCTCGCCGGCCGGTACGCCGCGCGGTGCGGGCTGCGCCGGCTGCGCGTCCGCGGCGCGTGCACCAAGCGGGTCGTCGTCGTCGGCCGCGGCGGCGCCGTCGTCGAGCTGGCCACCGCGGTGCGCCGGCAGAGCTTCGCCGGGCTCGAGGTGGTGGGCGCCTGCGTCACCCCGGACAGCCGGGCGCGGGTCGCCGGCACCCTGGGGGTCCCGGTCGCGGGGCTCGACGACGTCGCCGCCACCGCCGCCCGGCTGGGGGCCGACACCGTCGCCGTGACCTCCGCCAGCGAGACCGCCGCCGAGTACCTGCGCCGGCTGTCCTGGCAGCTGGAGGGCACCGGCATCGAGCTGCTCGTCGCCCCCGGCCTCATCGAGGTCGCCGGCCCGCGGCTGCACATCCGCCCCTTCGAGGGCCTGCCGCTGCTGTCGGTCGAGCAGCCGCGGTTCCGCGGCTGGGGCCGGCTGGTCAAGGGCGGCGTCGACCGCGCCGCCGCCGCGGTCGCGCTGCTGCTCCTCACGCCGGTCCTGCTGGCGGTGGCCGTGGCGGTGAAGCTGGACAGCGCGGGGCCGGTCCTCTACCGCCAGGAGCGGGTGGGCGTGAACGGCCGCGGGTTCACCATCCTCAAGTTCCGCAGCATGGCCGTCGACGCCGACCGCCGGCTCGACGAGCTGCTCGAGCGCAACGAGGGCGACGGGCTGCTGTTCAAGATGCGGCACGACCCCCGCGTCACCCGCGTCGGGCGCTGGCTGCGGCGGTTCTCCCTCGACGAGCTGCCCCAGCTGTTCAACGTGCTCGGCGGGTCGATGTCGCTGGTCGGGCCGCGCCCGCCGCTGCCGGCCGAGGTCGAGCGCTACGACTCCTCGGTGAGCCGCCGGTTGCTGGTCAAGCCGGGGCTGACCGGCCTGTGGCAGGTCTCCGGCCGCAGCGACCTGTCGTGGGAGGAGGCCGTGCGGCTGGACCTCCGCTACGTGGAGAACTGGTCGCTCGCCCTCGACGCGCTGATCCTCGCCAAGACCGTCCGCGCGGTCGTCACCAGCTCCGGCGCCTACTGAGCCGGCCTCACCCCCGCCTCACCCCCGGCCCACCCGGCCGGGGGACGAGCCGGACCCCCCTCGCTCACGAGCATCGCAGGGGACCTCTGCGGAGGTCCGACGTCCCGACCGTGCGCCCGCGAGGCGCCGCACCCCCCGGAGGACCGGCCGATGGCCCGCACGAGCATCGCCCTGGTGGGGACCCGTGGCGTCCCCGCCCGGTACGGCGGCTTCGAGACGGCGGTCGAGGAGGTGGGCCGCCGGCTCGCCGAGCGCGGGCACCGGGTGGTCGTCTACTGCCGCACGGTCCCCGGCGCTCCTGAGCCGCCGCCGGCCGAGCACCTCGGCATGGAGCTGGTGCACCTGCCGGCCGCCCGCCGCCGGTCGCTGGAGACCCTCAGCCACACCGCCCTGTCGGTCCGGCACCTGCTGGCCCACCGCACCGACGCCGCGATCGTCTTCAACGCGGCCAACGCCCCGCTGCTGCCGCTGCTGCGCGCCGCCCGCATCCCGGTCGCGACGCACGTCGACGGCCTCGAGTGGAAGCGCGCCAAGTGGGGCGGCGCCGGCCGCCGCTACTACCGGACCGCCGAGGCGCTGGCCGTGCGCTGGTCCGACGTCCTCATCGCCGACGCCGAGGGCATCGCCGAGTACTACCGGGAGGCCTTCGCCGCGCCGACGAGGCTTCTCACCTACGGCGCCCCGCTGATCGCCCCGGGCACGCACCGGCTGGCCGAGGTCGGTCTCGAGCCCGGCGGCTACCACCTGGTGGTGGCCCGGTTCGAGCCGGAGAACCACGTCGACGTCATCGTCGAGGGCTACGCCGCCGGCGACGCCGCCAAGCCGCTGGTCGTCGTCGGCTCGGCGCCCTACAGCGACGACTACACGCGCCGGGTGCACGCGCTCGCCGACGAGCGGGTCCGCTTCCTCGGCGGCGTCTGGGACCAGGAGCTGCTCGACCAGCTCTACGCCAACTGCGCGACCTACCTGCACGGCCACTCGGTCGGCGGCACCAACCCCTCGCTGCTGCGCGCCATCGGCGCCGGCGCGGCGGTCACCGCCTTCGACGTGTCGTTCAACCGCGAGGTCGTGGCCGACGCCGGCCGCTTCTTCCGGACCCCGGCCGACGTCGCCCGCGAGCTGGCCGCCGTCGAGGCCGACCCTGAGGGCGTCGCGCGCGACGGCGCCCGTTCCCGGGAGCTGGCCGCCGGCTACGACTGGGACGTGGTGGCCGAGGGCTACGAGCGGCTGGCCCTGGACCTGGCGGCCCGCCGCTTCCCGGCACGCCGGCCCAGCGGCCGCCGCACGCCCACCGACGCCGACCGGCCGCTCCCGCGCCCGGCGCCCGAGCCGCTGCCGGACAACGTGGTGCCGCTCCCCGTCCCGGCGCCGGCGCCGGCGTGGGACGAGCTGCGGACGGCGCAGCGGTGACCGGGGACGACGCCCGCCGCGGGCGGGGCAGGGGGGAGGACGGCGTGACGGGTTCGGGGGAGCAGGGGGCCGCGCGGTCGCGACGGCGGCTGCTGCTCGGCGCCGGGGGCGCCGTGCTGGTCGCCCTCGTGGCGCTGGCGCTGGTGCTGACCGGCGGCGGGGGCGACGACGGCACGGCCACGGCGGCCACGCCGGGCGCCACGACGACGGCGACGGCGACGGCGACGCCCGCCGCACCGACGACGGCGGCGCCGGAGGAGACGGTCGCCCCGCCGCCCGCGACGCCGACGCCGACCGGCCCGACCGAGGACGTCGACGAGCCGCCGCCGTCGCTGCCGGAGGTGCCGCTGGACGCCCCGGCAGCGGTGGGCAACGGCATCGTCGCCACGATCGGCTCGATCGAGGCGATCGACGGGACCGGGGTCGGCCCGGGCAACATCGCCGGCCCGGCGCTGCGGGTCACCGTGCGGATCGAGAACGGCACCGCGGACGCGGTGTCCCTCGACGGCGTCGCGGTGAACCTGTCCCACGGCCCCGAGCGCACCCCGGCCTCCCCGCTGGAGGACCCGTCCCACGTGCCCTTCGTCGGGACGGTGGAGCCGGGGGAGACCGGTGAGGGCGTGTACGTCTTCAGCGTGCCGGCCGACGCCCGCGACTCCGTCACCGTCGAGGTCGGCTACCAGGCCGGCGCCCCGCTGCTGCTCCTCACCGGCGCGGTCTGACCCGCGCCTCCCGCATCACCCGACGACCCGTCGCCGCACCCGCGGCGACGGGTCGTCGGCGTTCCCGCAGACCTCCCCCGATGGGGTCGGTCGCGGTGACGCTCAGTGATGCGCCGGGCCCACGTGAGGCACGAAGACCCAGGTGACCACCGTATCGGGTGTCACCTTCACCCCTTGCTGCCGCCGTGACCGTCACGGACAGTGTTCGCGACCGTCCCATCGGACGTGGTCGTAGCGGAACTGAGCGGGGGGACTCATGCGAGTCGTGGGGAGAGGCGTGCGCACGCGCGCCATGGCGGCGATGGCGGCGCTGGGGGTGACCGCAGCCAGCTGGGCCCTCGTGGTGCCGGGCACCGCGCACGCCGACTCGGCGCCGGCGCCGGTGGCCGCGACCAACCCGACCACGGTGTCGGCCGACGGGCTGCCGACGGTGCAGATCAACGGCGTCGTCTGGTCGCAGGTCGTCGTCGGCAACACGGTCTACGCGGCGGGGCAGTTCACCCGGGCCCGTCCCGCCGGGGCGGCGCCGGGCGTCAACGAGACGGTGCGCAACAACCTCCTCGCCTACGACATCCGCACCGGCGCGCTGGTCACGACCTTCGCGCCGAGCCTCAACGCCCAGGCGATGGTGGTGGCCGCCTCGCCGGACGGCACCCGGCTCTACGTCGGCGGTGACTTCACCACCGTCAACGGAGTGACCCGCAACCGCATCGCGGCCTTCGACACCCGCACCGGCGCGCTGGTCGACACGTTCCGGCCCAGCGTCAACGCCCAGGTGCGCGCCATCGCGGCCACCGACACCACCGTCTACCTCGGCGGCAGCCTCACCGCGGTCGGCAGCGTCAGCCGGACCCGGCTGGCCGCCGTCCGCGCGTCCGACGGCGGCCTGCTGCCCTGGGCGCCGACGCCGGGCGTCGGCCCGTCGGGCTTCCCCTACAACCGCGACGGCAACACCGCCACGAGCAACGCGGCGATGGCGCTGGTCGTGACGGGCAACGGCTCGCAGGTCGTCGCCGCCGGCCGCTGGGACACGATGGGCGGGGTGCGCGCCACGGCGATCACCGCGCTCGACCCGGTCACCGGCGCCAACCGCGGCTACCAGATCAACACGATCCTGACCAACCAGGGCATCAACTCGGCCGTCTACAGCCTGTCGACCGACGGCGCCAACGTGTACGGCACCGCCTACGACTACTGGGGCCCGGGCAACCTCGAGGGGTCCTTCTCGGTCCGCGCCACCGACGGCGCGATCAACTGGGTGAGCACCTGCTTCGGCGACTCGTACTCGAGCTTCCCGATGAACGGCGCGCTGTACCACGCCGCCCACCCGCACCACTGCGCCGAGATCGGCGGGTTCCCGGAGCAGGCGCCGCGGGTCAACAAGTTCGCCACGGCCGTCTCGCTGGCCCCGGCCAGCAGCGGCGGCGCCGCGCACCGGCTCTACGGCGGCGCCTGGGTCGGCAAGCCGGCGCCGGCGCAGCTCGCCTGGTTCCCGAGCATGCCCAGCGGCACCTACACCCGCCAGTACCAGGCCGGCTGGAGCGTCAGCGGCAACAGCCAGTACGTCGTCTACGGCGGCGAGTTCGAGCGGGTGAACGGCGTCGCGCAGCAGGGGCTCGTGCGCTTCGCGCTGCCGTCGTCGGCGCCGAACAGGATCGGTCCCGAGGTCGGCCCCGTGCTCAACCCGGCCGTCACCTCGCCGGCCGTCGGCACCGTGCGCGTGGCCTGGCGGGCGACGTCCGACCCGGACAACGCGGACCTGACCTACCGCGTCATGCGCTCGGACCGCGCCGCGCCGGTCTTCACGACCACCGCCGCCTCGATGTGGTGGGACCGGCCGGGCCTGGCCTGGGTGGACCGGGACGTCGTCCCCGGGCAGACCTACACCTACCGGATCGTCGCGGTCGACCCGTTCGGCAACACCGCGTCGGGCACGAACGCCACCGTCACGGTCGCCTCGGCCGCGCCGGCCGGCAGCGCCTACGCGGGCACCGTCCTCGCCGACGCGCCGCAGCACTACTGGCGGCTCGACGAGGCCGCCGGTGCGCGCCGCTCCGCCGACCAGGCCGGCACCGACGACCTGCTGTTCGGCACCGGGGTGACCCAGGGCGGCGCGGGGGCGCTGGGCGGCACCACGCCCGGGGCGTCGGCGACCTTCAACGGCACCGAGCAGGGCACCGGTGCCCAGTCCACCCGCAGCCAGGCGCCGGACACGATGAGCGCCGAGCTGTGGTTCAGCACCCGCTCCACCACCGGTGGCGTGCTCATGGACTTCACCAACGTCGAGACCGGCAGCACCGGCGGCGCGCACGACCGGATGGTCCACCTCGACCCCTCCGGCCGGCTGCTGTTCTCGGTGTGGCCGGGGTCGGTCGCCACCGTCTCGAGCACCCGCGCCTACAACGACGGCGCCTGGCACCACGCCGTCGCGACGATGGGCCCGGCCGGGATGGCCCTGTACGTGGACGGCGCCCTGGTCGGCACCAAGGCCGACACGCGCTCGGGCCAGGTCTTCCGCGGCCTGTGGCGGGTCGGCGGCGACGGCCGCTGGGTCGGCAGCACCGACTGGTTCAACGGGCGGCTCGACGAGGTCGCCGTCTACGGGACCCAGCTGACCGCGGCGCAGGTGCAGCGGCACTGGACCGTGGGCCGGACCGGCGCCGGTGGCACCAACGCCGCCCCGACCGCGTCGTTCACCCCGGCCGTCACCGGGCTCACCGCGTCCCTCGACGGCCGTGCCTCGGCCGACCCGGACGGCACGATCGCCCGGTACGACTGGACCTTCGGCGACGGGACGACCGGCACCGGGGCCACGGCCGAGCACACCTACGCGGCCGGCGGCACCTACACGGTGCGGCTGACCGTCACCGACGCGGCCGGCGCGACCGGCTCCACCGAGCGGACGGTCACGGTCACCGCGCCGGCGGCCAACCAGGCGCCGACCGCGGCGTTCACCGCCTCGGCGACCGGCCTGACCGCGGCGGCGAGCGCGGCGGACTCCACCGACCCCGACGGCACGCTGACCGGGTACGCCTGGCAGTGGGGTGACGGGGCCACCGGCACCGGCGCCTCCGCTACGCACACCTACGCGGCGGCCGGCACCTACACGGTCGGGCTCACGGTCACCGACGACCGGGGCGCGACGGCGAGCACCACCCGCGAGGTCACGGTCACCGCACCGGCCGGCCCCGCGGTGCTGGCCGGTGACACCTTCACCCGCACGGTGACCGGCGGCTGGGGCAGCGCCGACGTGGGGGGTGCCTGGACGGCGACGGTCGGGGCGACCCGGCTCTCCGTCACCCCGGGCGCGGCGGCGCTGAACCTGCCGGCGGCCGGCAACAACACCGGCGCGCAGCTGGCCGGCGTCTCCGCCACCGCGGTCGACGTCCGGACCGCCTTCACCCTGGCCGCCACCCCCACCGGCAACGGCACCTACGTGTACGTCGGTGGCCGGCGGGTCGGCGCCGACGAGTACCGGGTGGGCGTCCGGGTGCTGCCCGACGGCCGGGTCGGTCTGACGCTGTCGCGGCTGGCCGGCGGCACGGAGGCCTGGCCGGGCGGTGAGGTCCTGCTGCCGGCGGGCACCTGGACGGCCGGGAACGCGCTCAACGTGCGCGTCCAGGTGAGCGGCACCGGCACCACGACCGTCCGCGCGACGGTGTGGGCGGCGGGCACCGCCGAGCCGGCCGCGCCGCAGCTCACCCGCACCGACACCACGGCCTCCCTGCAGGCCGCGGGATCGGTGAGCCTGGCGGCCTACCGGCCGTCCGCCGCGACCGCCGCCCAGGTGGTGCGCTTCACCTCCTACTCGGTGACCGCCGGGCAGTGAGCACCCTCCCGGGGGGGGGGGGGGGGGGGGGGGGGGGCGCGGGGGGGCGGGCGGCGGGGCGGGGGGCGGGGGGCGCCCGCGCGGGGGGGGGGGGCGGGGGGGGGGGGGGGGGG
>NZ_JBJGZI010000039.1:0-38971 GCF_054050455.1 Geodermatophilus sp. SYSU D00684
CACTTCCGCGGAAGTGCACGGGGCACTTCCGCGGAAGTGCACGGGCCCGTCAGTCGACGGGGGCACCGTCCCGCACGAGCACCCGCGCGACGTCGCGCCGGCCGGTGGCCCACAGCAGGAGCTCCATCGGCTCGCCCTCGACGGTGGTGGGTGCCGACCCGGCGCGGACCCGCTTCCCGGGCCCGGGGACGTCGCCGCGCTGCAGCACCAGGCCGCCGGGGTGCTGCGCGGCCGCCATGCGGGCGAACAGCTGCGCCGCACCCCAGAGCCGGTCGGCGTCGGCCAGCGGCAGCGCGCGCGGCGCCCAGCCGGGCTGCGCCCGCCGCACGTCCTCGTGGTGGATCGCGAACTCGGCGGAGTCCGCGAGCGCCGACACCCCGGGCCAGCCCATCGGCAGCCACGCCGGCGGGCCCTGCCGCACCCGGGCCACCAGCTCGGGATACGCCGTCGAGGTTCGCAGCCGCTCCTCGACCCGCTCCGCGTGGGCGTGCAGCCGGCCGCCGACCGGCGTGCGCTCCAGCGCGTAGCCGGGCAGCGCGTCGGGGCGGCGGTCGCGGGTCACCAGGTGGGCCGCCAGGTGCGCCGTCGTCCACCCCGCGCAGCAGGTCGGGGCGTCGGGGCCGAGGTCGTCGAGGAGGTCGGCGAGGGCCGCGCGCTCACGGGCGGCGAGCGGGCGGGAAGAGGAGGTCACCGCGGCGGGTTACCGATCCCGTCCACCCGGAAAACCCGCAGGCCCCTGTCGGTGCCGCCGGTTAGCCTGAGTAACGACTGCGAGTGCCGCGGTCGCGAACCCCGAGGAGATCCGTGCCCCGCGCCCGAGACGCCGTCGTCCGGCGGGGACTGCGCCACGTCGCCCGGTCCATCCGCGAGCAGCGCGGGATGTTCACCCTGGCCGTGGCCGCCAGCAGCCTCTACGCCGCGATGACCGTGCTGTCGGCGTTCGTCGTCGGCGAGGTCACCGACCGGGTGGTGCTGCCGGCCTTCGCCGACGGCGACACCACCGCCGGCGCGCTCACCCTCGCCGTCGTCGTCGTCCTCGGCGTCTCGGTGCTCAAGATCCTCGGCATCCTCGGCCGCCGGTTGTTCGCCGGCGTGATGGCCTACCGCCTGCAGGCCGACTACCGCCGCCGCGTCACCGCGCAGTACCTGCGGCTGCCGCTGGCCTGGCACCAGCGCCACCCCACCGGGCAGCTGCTGTCCAACGCGAACTCCGACGTCGAGGCCGCCTGGTACTTCGTCTCCCCGCTGCCGTTCGCCTGCGGGACGCTCGTGATGATCGCCATCACCGTCGTCGCCCTGGTGGCCACCGACCCGCTGCTGGCCCTGGTCGGCTTCGTCGTCTTCCCGCTGGTCTTCGTGGTCAACGCCGTCTACTCGCAGGTGATGAGCCCGCGGATGCAGCGGGCGCAGCAGCTGCGCGCCGAGGTCAGCGAGATCGCCCACGAGAGCTTCGACGCGGGCCTGGTGGTCAAGACCCTCGGCCGCGAGGACGTCGAGAGCGCCCGGTTCACCGAGCGCGCCCAGGAGCTCCGCGACGGGCTGGTGTCGGTCGGCCGGGTGCGCGGGCTGTTCGACCCGCTGATGGAGGCGCTGCCCAACCTCGGCACGCTCGCCGTGCTGGTGGTCGGCGCGGGCCGGGTCGCCTCGGGCGCCACCGACGCCGGCGACCTGGTGAGCATCGCCTACCTGTTCACCCTGCTCGCGCTGCCCATCCGCGCGATCGGCTGGGTGCTCGCCGACCTCCCGCGCGCCCTCGCCGGCTTCGACCGGGTCACCCCGGTGCTCGACGCCACCGGCGAGACCCCGCACGGCCCGGAGACCGCGCCGGCCGGCGACGGCGGCGCCCGGCTGGGCCTGCGCGCGGTCGACCACGTCTTCGACGGCGCGTCGCAGCCGGTGCTGTCGCAGGTCACCTTCGACGTCGCGGCCGGCAGCACGGTCGCCGTCGTCGGGCCGACCGGCTCGGGCAAGTCCACGCTGGCCGGGCTGCTGGTGCGGCTGGTCGACCCGGCCGGCGGCGAGGTGCTGCTCGACGGCGTCGACCTGCGCCGGCTGCGCGAGGGCGAGGTCAGCGGCCAGGCCGCGTTCGTCCCGCAGGGCACCTTCCTCTTCGACGACACCGTCCGCGGCAACGTGACCCTGGGCGGGGAGTACGGCGACGACGAGGTGCGCGCCGCGCTGCGCGTGGCCGCCGCCGAGGACTTCGTCGACCGGCTGCCCGAGGGCCTCGACACCCGCGTCGGCGAGCGCGGGGCCACCCTGTCCGGCGGCCAGCGGCAGCGGCTGGCCCTGGCCCGCGCCGTGATCCGCCGCCCCCGGCTGCTCGTCCTCGACGACGCCACCAGCGCCGTCGACCCCGCCGTCGAGGCGCGCATCCTCGACGCGCTGCGCTCGGCCGACCGGCCCTCGACGGTGGTCGTCGTCGCCTACCGGCAGGCCACCATCGCCCTCGCCGACGAGGTGGTGTGGCTGGAGAACGGCCGGGTCACCGCCCGCGGCAGCCACGAGGAGCTGCTGGCCACCGTGCCCGGCTACGCCGCGCTGGTCCGCGCCTACTCCCAGGCGGAGGTGGCGGCGTGAGCGCCGTGGACACCGAGCGGCGCGAGGGCGCGTTCGCCACGCTGCGCCGCGGGCTGCGGATGATGCCGGAGTTCCGCCGCGGGCTGCCGGCCACCTTCGCGCTCGCGCTGGTCGCCACCGCCGGGCGGGTGGTCGTGCCGATCGCCGTCCAGCAGGTCATCGACCGCGGCCTGCTCGCGCCCGGCGGCCCCGACCTCGGCCTGGTCCGCACGCTGGTGCTGGTCTGCGCGGTCGTCGTCCTGGTCACCGGGGTGGCGGTCTACCGGATGAACGTCCGGCTGTTCCGCACCACCGAGACCGCGCTGGCCGGCCTGCGCGCCCGGGCGTTCCGCCACGTGCACGACCTGTCGGTGCTGCACCAGCAGGGCGAGCGCCGCGGCTCCCTGGTCTCCCGCGTCACCAGCGACGTCGACCAGCTGTCCACCTTCATGCAGTGGGGCGGCGTCCTCGGCGTGGTCAGCCTCGGCCAGCTGGTCGTGGCCACCGTCGTCATGGCGGTCTACTCCTGGCAGCTGACCCTGCTGGTGCTCCTCTGCTTCCTGCCGCTGGCCTTCGCCGTCCGCTGGTTCGCCCGCCGGCTGCAGGTCGCCTACGGCGTGGTCCGCGAGCGGGTCGGCGACGTGCTCGCCGCGGTGTCGGAGTCCGTCGTCGGCGCGCCGACGGTGCGCGCCTACGGCATCCGCGAGCGGACGGCGGCCCGCCTGGACCGGGCCATCGGCCGGCACTACCGCGCCCAGGTCGACGCGCAGAAGGTCACCGCGGCCGTCTTCGTCACCGGCGAGTTCGCGGCCGCGGTCGCCAACGCCGCCGTCGTCGTGGTCGGCGTGCTGCTCGGCCTGGCCGGGGAGGTCACCGCCGGCACGCTCGTCGCGTTCCTGTTCCTCGTCACGCTCTTCGTCGCGCCGGTGCAGACCGCCAGCGAGGTGCTCAACGAGGGGCAGAACGCGATCGCCGGGTTCCGCCGGGTGCTCGACGTCCTCGACACCGAGCCCGACGTCCGCGACCCCGCCGCCACCGGCACCGCGCGCGAGCTGCCGGCCGGGCCGCTGGGCGTCCGGCTCGAGCACGTCACCTTCCGCTACGCCCCGGGCGCGCGGGCGGCCCTCGACGACGTCGACCTCGCGCTCGCGCCGCGCCGCCGCTACGCCGTCGTCGGGGAGACCGGGTCGGGCAAGACGACGTTCGCCAAGCTGGTCACCCGGCTCATGGATCCCACCGAGGGCCGGGTGCTGCTCGGCTCCGACGCGACCGGCTGGGTGCCGCTGCCCGACGTGGCGTTCGCCTCGCTGCGCCGGCGGGTCGGCATGGTGCCGCAGGACGGCTTCCTGTTCGACGCCACCGTCGCCGACAACGTCCGCTACGGCCGCCCGGACCTCACCGACGAGCAGGTCACCGCGGCCTTCGCCGAGCTCGGCCTCGGCGACTGGCTGGCCGGCCTGGCCGACGGCGTCGCGACGGCGGTCGGCCAGCGCGGAGAGTCGCTGTCGGCGGGGGAGCGGCAGCTGGTCGCCATCGCCCGCGCGCACGTGGCCGCGCCCGACCTGCTGGTGCTCGACGAGGCCACCAGCGCCGTCGACCCGGCCACCGAGCGGCGGCTGACCCTGGCGCTGGACCGGCTCACCGAGGGCCGCACCACGCTGACCATCGCGCACCGGCTGTCCACCGCCGAGCGGGCCGACGAGGTGCTCGTCGTCGACGCCGGCCGGGTCGTGCAGCGCGGCACGCACGCGGACCTGGTCGACGCCGTCGGCCCCTACGCGCGGCTGCACGCCTCCTGGCGCCGGTCGTCGGCGGGGGAGCCCGAGCGCGTCGCCTGAGCGGGCGCCGGTCCTAGGCTCCGCGGTGTGACCGCGTCGTCCACGAGCCCCTCCCGCATGCCCGGCACGGCGATCGCCGCCGCGGCGGTCGGCGCCATCGGCGTGCTGCCGCTGGCCCTGGTCACCGTCCTGCCCTTCGTCCTCGGTGGCGTGCAGTCCGACGACGTCCGGGAGTGGTGGGTCTACGCGCTGCTCCTGCTGCCCGTGATCGAGGTCTTCGGCGTCGTCTGGCTGGTCTCCCGCCGGGGCCGGTGGCCGCTGCTCCTGGGCGCCGTGGCCTCGCTGGGGTTCGCCCTCCTCGTCATCGCGACGGCGGCCGCGGTCGGCGAGGACGTCGGCGCCGCGCCGGTCGTCGTGGCCGTCTGCCCGCTGGTGGCCGCCGGCCTCGCGCTCAGCCCCCGGGTGACGGCCTGGCTGGCCGGGCGGCGCCCGGCCGGCTGACAGGCCCCGGCCGTCGGTGGCCTCCCTGCAGGGGCCCGCCGCGAGCGTGCGAGCGGTGGGGGGCAGGCAGGTCCTCTCTCTAGGCTGCCCGGCATGCCGTCGTCCCCGCCCCGCCGGACGACGACCCGCCGCTCCCCGCGGGCGGCGCCCGCGCCGTCGTCGGCCGTCCGGCGGACCGCCCCGCCTCCCGGGTCCGGCCGCCCGCTCACCGCGCCGTTCGCCGCGGTGTTCGGCCTGCTCGTCGCTGCCGAGGACCTCTACCTCGGCCGGCTGCTCTGGGACGGCCTGCCCCCGGGGTGGGGCTGGTACCTCGCCGCCTCCGCCGGACCGGCGGTGCCCGCGGTCGCCGGGTCGGCACTGGTGTGGCTGGGCCGGGGCCGCGGGTGGCTGGTGCTCGCCGTGGCCGCGGTGCTGCCGCTGCTCCTGCTGCTCGGCGTGGCCGCGCTGTTCGGCGCCCTGGGCGACGGCTCGTCGGTCGGCTGGGCGCTGGCGCTGCTGGTCGGCCCGGCCGGCTGCCTGGCGCTGACGGTGCGCCGCCCGATCCGGGAGTGGACCCGTCCCGGCCGGGCGACACCGGCCCCCGTGCAGCCGGGGCGGACCCCCCGGGGCGGCCGCGCCCGCTAGCGTGCCCGCCGTGATCGACACAGACGTCGTCGTGGTGGGGTCCGGCCTGGCCGGGCTGGTGGCCACCGCCGAGCTGGCCGACGCCGGCCGGCGGGTGGTGCTCGTCGAGCAGGAGCCGGAGGCGTCCTTCGGCGGGCAGGCGTGGTGGTCCTTCGGCGGGCTGTTCCTCGTCGACTCGCCCGAGCAGCGCCGCCTGCGGGTGCACGACTCGCTGGAGCTGGCCCGCCAGGACTGGTTCGGCACCGCCGCCTTCGACCGCGCCGAGGACCACTGGCCCCGGCAGTGGGCGGAGGCGTACCTGGAGTTCGCGGCGGGGGAGAAGCGGGCCTGGCTGCGCGAGCAGGGCGTCGGCTTCTTCCCCGTCGTCGGGTGGGCCGAGCGCGGCGGCTACACCGCCACCGGCCACGGCAACTCGGTGCCCCGGTTCCACATCGTCTGGGGCACCGGCCCCGGCATCGTCGAGCCGTTCGCCCGCCGGGTCCGCGCCGCCGTCGAGCGCGGGCTGGTCGAGCTGCGCTTCCGGCACCGGGTGACCTCGCTGGTCGTCACCGACGGCGCGGTCACCGGCGTCCGCGGCGAGGTGCTCGAGCCCAGCGGCGCCGCCCGCGGCGAGGCCAGCTCGCGCACCGCCGTCGGGGACTTCGAGGTCGCCGCGCAGGC
Organism: Geodermatophilus sp. SYSU D00684; assembly: GCF_054050455.1. Classification (NCBI taxonomy): domain Bacteria; kingdom Bacillati; phylum Actinomycetota; class Actinomycetes; order Geodermatophilales; family Geodermatophilaceae; genus Geodermatophilus; species Geodermatophilus sp. SYSU D00684. The sequence continues at coordinate 6,123 of NZ_JBJGZI010000039.1, forward strand.
CGTCGTCGTCACCTCCGGCGGCATCGGGGGCAACCACGACCTGGTCCGGCAGAACTGGCCGGCCCGGCTGGGCCCCGCGCCGCAGCGGCTGCTGTCCGGCGTGCCCGCGCACGTCGACGGGCTCATGCTGCAGGCCACCGAGGCCGCCGGTGCGAACCTGATCAACCGCGACCGCATGTGGCACTACACCGAGGGGATCGCCAACCACTCCCCGGTGTGGGCGCGGCACGGCATCCGGATCCTGCCCGGCCCCTCCTCGCTGTGGCTGGACGCGACCGGGCAGCGGCTGCCGGTCCCGCTGTTCCCCGGCTTCGACACCCTCGGCACCCTCGCCCACATCGGGCAGACCGGATACGAGCACACCTGGTTCGTGACGACGAAGAAGATCGTCGAGAAGGAGTTCGCGCTGTCGGGCTCCGAGCAGAACCCCGACCTGACCGGCAAGGACGTCCGGCTCCTGCTGGGCCGGGTCAAGGCGGGCGTCTCCGCGCCCGTGCAGGCGTTCCTCGACCGCGGCGAGGACTTCGTGACGGCGACGTCGCTGCCCGAGCTGGTCACCGGGATGAACCGGATCACCGGCGGCGCGCCCGAGGTGCCGCTGGAGACCGTGGAGCGCGAGGTCGTCGCGCGCGACCGGGAGGTGGCCCACCCGTTCACCAAGGACCTGCAGATCACCGCGGTCCGCGGCGCCCGCAGCTACCTCGGCGACAAGCTCATCCGGGTGGCCCCGCCGCACCGGCTGCTCGACCCCGCGGCCGGCCCGCTCATCGCCGTCCGGCTCAACCTGCTCACCCGCAAGACCCTCGGCGGGCTGGAGACCGACCTGTCCGGCCGGGTGCTGCGCGCGAGCGGCGAGCCGTTCCCCGGGCTGTACGCGGCCGGGGAGGCGTCCGGCTTCGGCGGCGGCGGCATGCACGGCTACCGCTCGCTGGAGGGCACCTTCCTCGGCGGCTGCCTGTTCTCCGGCCGCGTCGCGGGCCGGGCGCTGGCGGCGGCCCTGTGAGCTCGCCCGGCAGCCCCTGGGCCGACCCGGCCGCGGGGACCGAACCGGTCGCCTACGCGGGGCCGCCGGTCACCGCCCCGTACGCCGCGCCGTCCCCGGTGTACGGGCCGTACGCGCCGGCGCCGGGCTGGCCGGCCGCGCCGTACTGGCCGGCCTACGGCCCGCCGCTGCCGCGGCGGCCGCGCCGGCCGGGGCAGGTGGTCGCCGCGGCGGTCCTCGCCTTCGTGCAGGCCGCCGTCGTCGCGCTGTCGTCGGCCTACGTGCTGCTGCTGGCCAGCACGTTCGGCCTGTTCGCGAGCATCCCGGACCACTCCGGCGGCGGGAGCGACGACGTCTCCGGCCTGGTCACCGAGGTCACCGCGCTGTCGGCGGTGCAGCTGCTCTCGGCGGTCCTGCTGGTCGTCGCGGGGGTGCTGGTGCTCAACCGGCGCAGCCGGGGGGTGTGGTCGACGCTGCTCGTCGGCTTCGGCGTGCAGCTCGCCCTGGCCGTCTACTGGCTGGTCCGGCTGACCTCCCTCGCCGACCTCGCGGGCTCCGATGCCACCGGCGTGCTCGTCGTCGGCGTGCTGTTCTACGTCGCCGCCCCGGCCGTCGGCCTGGGTCTGCTGCTGGCCGGCGCCGTCCGCCGGTGGGTCGCCGGCGCGGACGCGCCACCGGCCGCGGGGTGACCGCGCGGGGCCGCTGACCCGGCCGGTCCCCGCGGCGGGGGAGAATCGCCGGCATGCCCGCCGTGCCCGCCGTCGACTCCGCCCTCGACCCTGCCGTCGCCGCGCTGCTGCGCCGCGACCCGGCGGGGCTGGTCGCCGCCGTCGTGCAGCAGCACGACACCGGCGAGGTCCTCATGGTCGCCTGGATGGACGACGAGGCGCTGCACCGCACCCTGACCACCGGCCGGGCCACCTACTGGTCGCGCAGCCGCGAGGAGTACTGGGTGAAGGGCGAGACCTCCGGCCACCGGCAGTGGGTCCGCGACGTGCGGCTCGACTGCGACGGCGACGCGCTGCTCGTCCTCGTCGACCAGGAGGGCCCGGCCTGCCACACCGGCGAGCGCAGCTGCTTCCACCGCGACCTGGAGGTTCCCCGTGCGGCTCGGTGAGACCAGCCCCTCCCGCGAGGCGTTCGCCGCCCTCGACCAGCCGGTCGTGCCGGTCACCCGGCGGCTGCTGGCCGACGGCGAGACCGCGGTCGGCATCTACCGCAAGCTGGCCGGCAACCGGCCCGGCACCGTGCTGCTCGAGTCGGCCGAGCAGGGCAAGCGCTGGTCGCGCTACAGCTTCGTCGGCGTGCGCAGCGCCGGGGTCCTCACCGAGCGCGACGGCCGGACGCTGTGGCTCGGCGACCCGCTGCCCGGGCTCACCGACGACCTGCCCGAGGACCCGCTGGCCGCGGTCCGCACGCTGGCCCGCCGGCTGCGCTCGCCGCGCCGGGAGGACCTGCCGCGGCTGACCGGTGGGCTGGTCGGCTACCTCGGCTACGACGTCGTCCGGCGGCTGGAGCGGCTGCCGGTCACCGCCGCCGACGACCTCGGCATGCCCGAGCTGTCGCTGGCGCTGGTCACCGACCTCGCCGTCCTCGACCACACCGACGGCACGGTGCTGCTCATCGCCAACGCCCTGACCGGATCCGGCGACGCCGACACGGCCTGGGACGACGCCGTCGCCCGCCTCGACGCCATGGCCGCCGACCTCACCAAGGCGGTGCCGCCGGGCGTGGCCACGTTCACCCCCGCCGAGCCGCCGCCGGTGCGCAGCACGATGGCGCCGGGGCAGTACGAGGCCGGGGTGGAGACGGTGCGCGAGCACATCCGTGCCGGCGACGCCTTCCAGGTCGTGCTGGCCCAGCGGTTCGAGACCGACACCGACGTCGACGCGCTCGACCTGTACCGGGTGCTGCGGGCCACCAACCCCTCGCCGTACATGTACCTGCTGCGCTTCGCCGGCCGGGAGACGCCCTTCGACGTCGTCGGCTCCTCGCCGGAGGCGCTGGTGACCGTGACCGGCAGCTCGGCCGTCGTCCACCCCCCGGCCGGCACCCGCCCGCGCGGCGCCACCGAGGAGGAGGACCTGCGGCTGGCCGAGGGGCTGCTGGCCGACCCCAAGGAGCGCGCCGAGCACGTCATGCTCGTCGACCTCGCGCGCAACGACCTGGGCCGGGTGTGCGTGCCGGGCACCGTCGAGGTGCCCGACTTCATGCGCATCGAGTACTACAGCCACGTCATGCACCTGGTCTCCACCGTCGGCGGCGAGGTGGCGCCCGGCCGCGACGCGCTCGACGTCTTCGACGCGACCTTCCCGGCCGGCACCGTCTCCGGCGCCCCCAAGCCGCGGGCGATGGAGATCATCGAGTCGCTGGAGCCCACCCGGCGGGCGCTGTACGCGGGCACCGTCGGCTACCTGGACGCCAGCGGGGACATGGACATGGCGATCGCCATCCGCACCGCGGTGCTCCACCAGGGCCGGGCGTACGTGCAGGCCGGCGCGGGGATCGTCGCCGACAGCGACCCCGCCACCGAGGAGGCCGAGACCCGGCACAAGGCGCGGGCGGTGCTCTCGGCGATCGCGACCGCGGAGGGCATGCGGGAGGTGCGGTGAACGCCCGGCGGGAGCTGGGGACGGCGCTCGCCGGCTGCGCGGTCGCCGGCGGGCTGGCGCTGTCGGCGGGCGGGCAGACCTGGGTCACGGTCACGGTCACCCGCCGCCCGCCGCTGCCGCCGGTCACCGAGACGCTCACCGGGTCGTCGCTGGCGCCGCTGGTGCCCGCCGCAGGGCTGCTGCTGCTCGCCGCGGCGGTCGCCGTCCTCGCGGTGCGCGGCGCCGGGCGGGTCGCGGTGGGGGCGCTGGTGGCGCTGGCGGGCGCGGCGCTGGCCTGGTCGTCGGTGCGCGTGCTGGCCGGCGGGGTGGACACGACCGCGGCGGCGCCGGGGGAGCGGCGCACTGCCGACCTCGCGGCGGCCTGGCCGGTGCTGTGCCTGGGAGCCGCCGTCGTCGCGGTGGCCGCCGGGGTGCTGGTCGCGGTGCGCGGCCGCCGCTGGCCGGCCATGGGCCGCCGCTACGAGCGGGCACCCGGCGCGGCCGCCGCGCCGGCCCCGGCGCGCGCCCGCACCGCCGAGGACTGGGCGCTGGACGCCTGGCGCGCCCTCGACCGCGGCGACGACCCCACGGCCGACCCCCCGTCCGACCCCGCCGACGACGCGACACCGGGCCCGGCCGGTGACCCGGCGACCGGACCCCGCGGCCGCCGTCGCTAGGGTGGGTCCACCCGTCCGACCGGCACCGGACCGGCCGACCGAGCAGCGAGGAGGCGGAGTGACCGTCCTCGACGACATCGTCGCCGGCGTCCGTGAGGACGTCGCGGCGCGCGAGGCGGCCACCCCGCTGGCCGAGGTCCGGGCCGCCGCCCGCGACGCCCGCCCCGCCCGCGACGCCCTGGCCGCGCTCCGCGAGCCCGGCGTCGGTGTCATCGCGGAGGTCAAGCGCCGCAGCCCGAGCAAGGGCGCGCTGGCCGACATCCCCGACCCCGCCGTCCTCGCCGCCCAGTACGCCGCCGGCGGCGCCCGGGTGATCAGCGTCCTCACCGAGCGGCGCCGCTTCGGCGGCTCGCACGCCGACCTGGCCGCCGTCCGCGCCGCCGTCGACGTGCCGGTGCTGTGCAAGGACTTCGTGGTCAGCAGCTACCAGGTGCACGAGGCCCGCGCCCACGGCGCCGACGTCGTCCTGCTGATCGTCGCGGCGCTGGAGCAGAACGCGCTGCTGGGCCTGCTCGAGCGGGTCGAGTCCCTGGGCATGACCGCGCTGGTCGAGGTGCACACCGAGGCCGAGGCCGACCGCGCGCTGGCCGCCGGCGCCTCGGTGATCGGCGTCAACGCCCGCGACCTCACCACCCTCGACGTCGACCTCGGTACGTTCGAGCGGATCGCGCCCGGGCTGCCCTCGGGCGTGGTCAAGGTCGCCGAGTCCGGCGTCCGCGGCCCGCGCGAGCTCATCGCCTACGCCTCCGCCGGTGCCGACGCGGTGCTGGTCGGCGAGGGCCTGGTCACCGCCGGCGACCCGCGCCAGGCGGTCGCCGACCTGGTCACCGCCGGCTCGCACCCCGCGGTCCCGCGCACGACCCGCTAGCCCCGGCCTCCCCGCAGGGGCCCGCCGCGAGCCTGCGAGGGGTGGGGGGCGGGGAGGTCCTTACGCTGGGGGGCATGCCCACGAGTGCCGTCCACCCGCCCGAGCAGCGCAGCGACCCGGCGCGCCCGGCGTGGCCCGACGCCACCGGTCACTTCGGCGTCTTCGGCGGCCGGTTCGTCCCCGAGGCGCTGATCGCGGCCCTCGACGAGCTGACCGAGGCCTACGAGGCCATGCGGGTCGACCCCGCGTTCGTCGCCGAGTTCGCCGCCCTGCAGCGCGACTACACCGGCCGCCCGAGCCCGGTCACCGAGGTACCGCGCTTCGCCGAGCACTGCGGCGGCGCCCGCGTGCTGCTCAAGCGCGAGGACCTCAACCACACCGGCTCGCACAAGATCAACAACGTGCTCGGCCAGGCGCTGCTCACCCGGCGGATCGGCAAGCAGCGGGTGATCGCCGAGACCGGCGCCGGCCAGCACGGCGTCGCCACCGCCACCGCCGCGGCGCTCATGGGCCTGTCCTGCACGATCTACATGGGCGAGGAGGACACCCGCCGGCAGGCGCTCAACGTCGCCCGCATGCGGCTGCTCGGCGCCGAGGTCGTCCCGGTGAGCACCGGCTCGCGCACCCTCAAGGACGCCATCAACGAGGCCTTCCGCGACTGGGTGACCAACGTCGAGACCACGAACTACGTCTTCGGCACCGTCGCCGGCCCGCACCCGTTCCCGGCGATGGTCCGCGACTTCCAGCGGGTGATCGGCGACGAGGCCCGCGCCCAGGTGCTCGAGCGGGAGGGCCGGCTGCCCGACGCCGTCCTCGCCTGCGTCGGCGGCGGCTCCAACGCCATCGGGATCTTCACCGCGTTCGTGCCCGACGAGGGCGTGCGCCTGGTCGGCCTGGAGGCCGGCGGCGACGGCGTCGAGACCGGCCGGCACGCCGCGACCATCACCGGGGGAGCCCCCGGCGTGCTGCACGGCGCCCGCTCCTACCTGCTGCAGGACGACAACGGCCAGACGATCGAGTCGCACTCGATCAGCGCCGGGCTGGACTACCCCGGCGTCGGCCCGGAGCACAGCTTCCTGCACGACGTCGGCCGGGCCGAGTACCGCCCGGTCACCGACGCCGAGGCGATGGAGGCCTTCGCGCTGCTGTGCCGGACCGAGGGCATCATCCCGGCGATCGAGTCCGCGCACGCCCTCGCCGGCGCCATGCGGCTCGGCCGCGAGCTGGGACCGGACGCCCTGCTGCTGGTCAACCTCTCCGGCCGGGGCGACAAGGACGTCGAGACCGCGTCGCGCTGGTTCGGCCTCGGCGACCGCGACGAGGTCGACCCCGGCCCCGGCATGGACACGCACCAGCAGCCCACCGAGGGCGCCGTCGCGTCCGGCGACGCCGTGCCCGGCCAGGACGCGGGGAGCCAGGCATGAGCCGGCTGGAGGAGCGCATCCGCGCCGCCCGCGCCGAGGGCCGCGCCGCGCTGGTCGCCTACCTGCCGGTGGGCTACCCGAGCGTGGACGACTCGATCGCCGCCATGGTCGCGGCGGTCGAGGGCGGCGCCGACGTGGTCGAGATCGGCGTCCCGTACTCCGACCCCGGCATGGACGGCCCGGTCATCCAGCAGGCGGTCGACCCCGCCGTGCGCGCCGGCGTGGGGATGCGCGACGTGCTGCGCGCCGTCGAGGCGGTCGACGCCGCGGGCGCGGTGCCGGTGGTGATGAGCTACTGGAACCCGGTGGAGCGCTACGGCGTCGAGCGGTTCGCCACCGACCTGGCCGCCGCCGGGGGAGCGGGCGCGATCACGCCCGACCTCATCCCCGACGAGGCCGCCGCGTGGCTGGCCGCCGCCGAGGCCGCCGACCTCGACCGCGTCTTCCTCGTCGCGCCGTCGTCCACCGACGCGCGGCTGGCGTCGACCACCGCGGCCTGCCGCGGGTTCGTCTACGCCGCGTCCACGATGGGCGTCACCGGCACCCGCGCCACCGTCGGCGACGCCGCCGAGCGCCTGGTCGCCCGCACCCGCGCGGTCACCGACGTCCCGGTGTGCGTGGGCCTCGGCGTCTCCGACGGCGACCAGGCCGCCGAGGTCGCGGGCTTCGCCGACGGCGTCATCGTCGGGTCGGCCTACGTGCGGGAGATGCTCGAGGGCCGCGGCGCCGACGGCGTGCGCCGGCTGTCCGGGGAGCTCGCCGCGGGCGTGCGCCGCCGGGTGGCCGTGCCGTGACCGTCCTCGCGAGCATCCCGAGCCCGGCCCAGGGGGTGTGGCACCTCGGGCCGTTCCCGCTGCGCGCCTACGCGCTGTGCATCATCGCCGGCATCGTCGCGGCCTGCTGGATCGCCGAGAGGCGCTGGGTCGCCCGCGGCGGGCGGCCCGGCGAGGTGCTCGACATCGCGATCTGGGCGGTGCCCTTCGGCATCCTCGGCGGCCGGCTCTACCACGTGATCACCACGCCGCAGCCCTACTTCGGGGAGGGCGGCGACCCGCTGCGGGCGTTCGCCATCTGGGAGGGCGGCCTCGGCATCTGGGGCGCGATCGCCCTCGGCGGCGTCGGCGCCTGGATCGCCTGCCGCCGCCGCGGCATCCCGCTGCCGGCCTTCGGCGACGCCATCGCCCCCGGCCTGCTGGTGGCCCAGGCGGTCGGCCGGCTGGGCAACTGGTTCAACCAGGAGCTGTTCGGCGGGCCCACCACGCTGCCCTGGGGCCTGGAGATCGACCTCGCGCACCGCCCCGACGGCTACGAGGCGTTCGCCACCTTCCACCCGACGTTCCTCTACGAGCTGCTGTGGAACCTCGCCGCGGCCGCCGTCGTGGTGTGGGCCGACCGCCGCTTCCGGCTGTCCCACGGCCGCGCGTTCGCGCTCTACGTCGCGCTGTACAGCGCCGGCCGGCTGTGGATCGAGGTCCTGCGCATCGACGACGCCAACCGCTTCTTCGGCGTCCGGCTCAACGTGTTCACCTGCATCGTGGTGGGCCTGCTCGCCGTGGCCTACATGGTCTGGCAGCGGGGCCGCCCGCGGGAGGTCCTCGACCGGGACGCCGCCGGCGGACGTGACGACGACGACACCCCGGCCGCCGACGCCGGCACCGCCGACGACGCCCCCACCAGCACCGACACGCCTGTGGTGGAGCGGCGGGGTGACCGGTCTCACGACGCGCCGGGGACGCCCTGACAGGACGCGCCGACGGATCGGTTCGCGGCGGTGGGCCCGGTCCTCCCGCTGTGTACCCTCCTGTCCAGACCAGCCGGTGATCCCGGCGGGTCGCTCGCGTCGTAACCGGGCCAGCGCTGCCCCGCGGGACGACGACCCCGCGCAACCAGCCGCGGGGCCGCCGGTCCTCCGCCTGTCCGGGCCACCGTGTCCCGGCCGGTCACCGGCTCCGCTGTCCTCCACTGCTTCCGTGCACCGCACCCTCTGACCACCGGCCGGGCCCCGCGCCCCGCGACGTCCTCCCGGGACCACGCGCAGGCCGACGACGGGAGTGATCATGTCCGGGTCCCGCACCCCCGCCCCCCGCACCACCGCCGGCTCGGCCGTCCCCTTCTCGGCGACGCCCGCGGCCTCCGGTCTCTACGACCCGGCGAACGACTCGGATGCCTGCGGCGTCGCCTTCGTGGCCGACGCCCGCGGCCGCCGCTCCCGCGCGATCGTGGCCGCCGGCCTGACCGCGCTGCACAACCTCGACCACCGCGGGGCCGCCGGCTCCGAGCCCAACTCCGGGGACGGCGCCGGCATCCTGACCCAGGTGCCCGACGCGCTGCTGCGGGCCGGCGTCGACTTCGACCTGCCCCCGCTGGGCGAGTACTCGGTCGGCATCGCCTTCCTCCCCGTCGACGAGCAGGAGCGGGCCGCCCGCTACGCCGACGTCGAGCGGATCGCCGCCGAGGAGGGCCTGACCGTCCTCGGCTGGCGCGACGTGCCGGTCGACCCCGACGGCGCCGACCTCGGCCCCACCGCCCGCGCGGTCATGCCGCACTTCGGGCAGCTGTTCGTCGCCGAGACCATGGGCGCCCGCGCCGACCAGCAGGCCTTCGGCGGCCCGCGCGAGGTCAACGGCGTCACCCGGCTGGAGCGGCGCTCGTTCGTGCTGCGCAAGCGCGCCGAGCGGGAGGCCCGCGAGGCCGGCAGCTCCCTCTACGTCGTCTCGCTGTCCAGCCGCACCATCACCTACAAGGGCATGCTGACCACCGACCAGCTGCCCGCGTTCTTCCCCGACCTGCGCGACGAGCGCTACGAGTCGGCGATCGCGCTGGTGCACAGCCGGTTCTCCACCAACACCTTCCCGAGCTGGCCGCTGGCGCACCCGTTCCGCTTCATCGCCCACAACGGCGAGATCAACACCATCAAGGGCAACCGCAACCGGATGCGCGCCCGCGAGGCCAAGCTCGAGACCGAGCTGTTCGACGGCCCCGCCGGCCCGGCCTCCGAGCTCGGCCTGGACCGGGTCTTCCCGGTCACCGCGAGCGACTTCAGCGACTCGGCGACCTTCGACGAGGTGCTCGAGCTGCTGCACCTGTCGGGCCGCTCGCTGCCGCACGCGGTGCTGATGATGATCCCGGAGGCGTGGGAGAACCACGACGAGATGGACCCGGCCCGCCGGGCCTTCTACCGGTTCCACTCCTCGATCATGGAGCCCTGGGACGGGCCGGCCTGCGTCGCGTTCACCGACGGCACGCTCATCGGCGCCGTCCTGGACCGCAACGGCCTGCGCCCGGGCCGCTGGTGGCACACCAAGGACGACCTCGTCGTCCTCGCCAGCGAGGCCGGCGTCCTCGACATCCCGGCCGGCGACGTCGTCGCCAAGGGCCGGCTGCAGCCGGGCCGGATGTTCCTCGTCGACACCGCCTCCGGGCGGATCGTCTCCGACGAGGACGTCAAGGGCGCCCTGGCCGCCGAGCACCCCTACGAGGACTGGCTGCACGCCGGCCTGGTGCACCTGCCCTCGCTGCCCGAGCGGCGGCGCGCGCGGCCCAGCCACGAGTCGGTGGTGCGCCGCCAGCAGCTGTTCGGCTACACCGAGGAGGAGCTGCGCGTCCTGCTCACGCCGATGGCCGCCACCGGCGCCGAGCCGATCGGCTCCATGGGCACCGACACCCCGATCGCGGCGCTGTCGGACCGCTCGCGGCAGCTCTACGACTACTTCGGGCAGCTGTTCGCCCAGGTGACCAACCCGCCGCTGGACGCCATCCGCGAGGAGCTGGTGACCAGCCTCGGGCGCACCTTCGGCCCCGAGCAGAACCTGCTCACGGCCACCCCGGCCTCCTGCCGGCAGGTGTACCTGCCCTACCCGGTCATCGACAACGACGAGCTGGCCAAGATCCTGCACATCGACGACGACGGCGACCTGCCCGGTTTCGCCGCCGTCCGGATCACCGGCCACTTCGACGTCACCGGCGGCGGCCCCGCGCTGGTGCAGGCGGTCGAGGAGCTGCGGAACAAGGTCAGCAAGGCGATCGCGGCCGGCGCGCGGGTCATCGTGCTGTCCGACCGCGACTGCGACGAGAAGCGCGCGCCGATCCCGTCGCTGCTCATGACCGCCGCCGTCCACCACCACCTGGTGCGCGAGCGCACCCGCATGGAGGTCGGCCTGGTCGTCGAGTCCGGCGACTGCCGCGAGGTGCACCACGTCGCGCTGCTGCTCGGCTACGGCGCGGCCGCGGTCAACCCGTACCTGGCCTTCGAGTCCATCGAGGACCTCATCCGCGACGGCGTCCTGACCGGCGTGCAGCCGGCCCAGGCGGTGCGCAACGTCGTCAAGGCGCTCGGCAAGGGCGTCCTCAAGGTCATGAGCAAGATGGGCATCAGCACCGTCGGCTCGTACACGATGGCGCAGATCTTCGAGGCCGTCGGCCTGTCCCAGGACGTCGTCGACGAGTACTTCACCGGCACCTCCTGTCCCCTCGGCGGCGTCGGCATGGACGTCCTCGCCGAGGAGGTCGCCATGCGGCACCGGCGCGCCTACCCGGAGAACCCCACCGAGCGCGCCCACCGGCGGCTGGAGACCGGCGGGGAGTACCAGTGGCGCCGCGAGGGCGAGGTGCACCTGTTCAACCCCGAGACGGTGTTCCTGCTCCAGCACGCCACCCGCTCGCGGCAGTTCGAGGTGTTCCAGCGCTACACCGACACCGTCGACGCGCTGTCGGAGGAGGCCGCGACCCTGCGCGGCCTGTTCGAGATCAAGAAGGGCGTGCGCCCGCCGGTGCCGCTCGAGGAGGTCGAGCCGGCCAGCGAGATCGTCAAGCGCTTCCAGACCGGCGCGATGAGCTACGGCTCCATCTCGCAGGAGGCGCACGAGACCCTCGCCATCGCCATGAACCGGCTCGGCGGCAAGTCGAACACCGGTGAGGGCGGCGAGGACCCCGACCGTTACGTGCCCGACCCGAACGGCGACCTGCGCCGCTCGGCGATCAAGCAGGTGGCCAGCGGCCGCTTCGGCGTGACCAGCGAGTACCTCGTCAACGCCGACGACATCCAGATCAAGATGGCGCAGGGCGCCAAGCCCGGCGAGGGCGGCCAGCTGCCCGGCGGCAAGGTCTACCCGTGGGTGGCCCGCACCCGGCACTCGACGCCGGGCGTCGGCCTGATCAGCCCGCCGCCGCACCACGACATCTACTCGATCGAGGACCTCAAGCAGCTCATCCACGACCTCAAGAACGCGAACACCGAGGCGCGGGTCAACGTCAAGCTGGTCGCCGAGGTCGGGGTCGGGACGGTCGCGGCCGGCGTCAGCAAGGCGCACGCCGACGTCGTCCTGATCTCCGGGCACGACGGCGGCACCGGTGCCGCCCCGCTGACCTCGCTCAAGCACGCCGGCTCGCCGTGGGAGCTCGGCCTGGCCGAGACCCAGCAGACGCTGCTGGCCAACGGCCTGCGCGACCGGATCGTGGTGCAGGCCGACGGCCAGATGAAGACCGGCCGCGACGTGCTCGTCGCGATGCTGCTCGGCGCCGAGGAGTACGGGTTCGCCACCGCTCCGCTGGTGGTGTCGGGCTGCATCATGATGCGGGTCTGCCACCTGGACACCTGCCCGGTCGGCGTCGCCACCCAGAACCCGGAGCTGCGCAAGCGGTTCACCGGGCGGCCGGAGTTCGTCGTCACCTTCTTCGAGTTCCTCGCCGAGCAGGTCCGGCAGTACCTCGCCGAGCTGGGCTTCCGCTCGGTCGACGAGGCCGTCGGCCACACCGAGCTGCTCGACACCCGGCGCGCGGTCGACCACTGGAAGGCCAGCGGCCTGGACCTCTCGCCGATGCTCGCCCAGCCCGAGCTGCCCGAGGGCGCGTCCCGCCGGGCGGTCCGCACCCAGGACCACGGCCTCGACGTCGCGCTGGACCAGACGCTGATCCAGCTGTGCGAGGGCGCCCTGCTCGACGCGCGGCCGGTGCGCCTGGAGCTGCCGGTGCGCAACGTCAACCGCACCGTCGGCACGATGCTCGGCTCGATGGTCACCCGCCGCTTCGGCGGCGAGGGCCTGCCCGACGGCACGATCGACCTGACCTTCACCGGGTCGGCCGGCCAGTCCTTCGGCGCCTTCGTGCCGCGCGGCGTCACCATGCGGCTGCTCGGCGACGCCAACGACTACGTCGGCAAGGGCCTGTCCGGCGGCCGGATCGTCGTCCGCCCGGCGCTCGAGGCGACCTTCGCCGCCGAGGACAACGTCATCGCCGGCAACGTCATCGGCTACGGCGCCACCAACGGGGAGATCTTCCTGCGCGGGCGGGTCGGCGAGCGCTTCTGCGTCCGCAACTCCGGCGCGCTGGCCGTCGTCGAGGGCGCCGGCGACCACGCGCTGGAGTACATGACCGGCGGCCGCGCGGTGATCCTCGGGCCCACCGGCCGCAACGTCGCGGCCGGCATGTCCGGCGGGATCGGCTACGTCCTGGACCTCGCCCGGCACCGGGTGAACCCGGAGATGGTCGACGTCGAGCCGCTGGACGGCGAGTCCGCGCAGTGGCTGCGCGACGTGCTGGTCCGGTACCACGCCGAGACCGAGTCGCCGGTCGCGGCGGCCCTGCTGGCCGACTGGGGCCGCTGGTCCGAGCAGTTCAGCGTGATCATGCCGCGCGACTACCGTCGCGCTCTCGAGGCCCGGCGCGCCGCCGAGGCCGCCGGCACGGATGTGGATCGAGCAGTGATGGAGGCCGCACGTGGCTGACTCCACGGGGTTCCTGAAGTACGAGCGGGCCCTGCCGCCCCGGCGGCCGGTCGACGTCCGCATCCTCGACTGGAAGGACGTCTACCTCTCCCGGCAGAACGGGGAGGACGGCGTCTACCCGGTCGCCGCGCTGCGCCAGCAGGCCGCGCGGTGCATGGACTGCGGCATCCCGTTCTGCCACCACGGCTGCCCGCTGGGCAACCTGATCCCGGAGTGGAACGACCTCGCCCGCCGGGACGACTGGCGCGACGCGATCGAGCGGCTGCACGCGACCAACAACTTCCCGGAGTTCACCGGGAAGCTGTGCCCGGCCCCCTGCGAGGGCGCCTGCGTGCTGAACCTGCAGGACTCGCCGGTCACGATCAAGCAGATCGAGTGGGAGATCATCGACCAGGCCTTCGAGCGGGGGTACGTCGAGCCGCAGACCCCGGCCGAGCGCACCGGCAAGAAGGTCGCCGTCGTCGGGTCCGGGCCGGCGGGCCTCGCCGCCGCCCAGCAGCTCACCCGCGCCGGGCACGACGTCACCGTCTACGAGCGGGCGGACAAGGTCGGCGGGCTGCTCCGGTACGGCATCCCCGAGTTCAAGATGGAGAAGGCCGTCCTGGACCGGCGGCTGGACCAGATGCGCGCCGAGGGCACCCGTTTCGTCACGGGCGTCGAGGTCGGCGGGGCGGGGGAGGGCGACCTCACCGCCGAGCAGCTGCGCGGGGAGCACGACGCCGTCGTGATCGCCGCGGGCGCCACCATCGGCCGCGACCTGCCCGCCCCCGGGCGCGAGCTCGACGGCATCCACCTGGCGATGGAGTTCCTGCCCTTCGGCAACCGGCAGGCGCTCGGCGAGCTCGACGACCCGCCGATCTCCGCCCACGGCAAGGACGTCGTGATCATCGGCGGCGGCGACACCGGCGCGGACTGCCTGGGCACCTCGCACCGGCAGGGCGCCCGCTCGGTCACCCAGCTGGAGATCATGCCCGCGCCGCCGGACAAGCGGGCCGAGGGCAACCCCTGGCCGACCTACCCGATGATCATGCGGGTGTCCTCGGCGCACGAGGAGGGCGGCGAGCGGCTGTACTCGGTCAACACCGAGCGCTTCCTCGGCGACGACGAGGGCCGCGTGCGCGCCCTGGTCATCCACGAGGTGGAGCGGGTCGACGGCCGGTTCCAGAAGGTCGAGGGCACCGAGCGCGAGCTGCCGGCCCAGCTGGTGCTCCTGGCCATGGGCTTCACCGGCGTGCAGCGCGAGGGCCTGGTCGAGGCGCTGGGCGTCGACGTCGACGGGCGCGGCAACGTCGTCCGCGACGCCGAGTTCATGTCCACCGTGCCCGGCGTGTTCGTGGCCGGCGACGCCGGCCGCGGCCAGTCGCTGATCGTGTGGGCCATCGCCGAGGGCCGCGCCGCCGCCGGCGCGGTCGACCAGTGGCTGACCGGCAGCTCCATGCTGCCCCGGCCGGTCACCCCGACCGCGGTGGCGCTGCGGTGACACCGCGGTCCTCCGGACCACACCGCGCCACGTGCCGTCCCGACCAGGCGTAGCCCCGCGCTCGTGTCCTCTCGGGGGACCTCCGGGCCCCCGCTCGTCGGACCACACAGGGGCCGGGCCCTCGCGACACCCGCGGGGACCCGGCCCCTGTCCGTTCCGCCGGAGGCGGCCCACTAGCGTTTCCCCCATGTCCCGCCGCGCGAAGATCGTCTGCACCCTGGGCCCGGCCACCAGCTCCCTCGAGCAGATCACCGCCCTGGTCGAGTCGGGGATGGACGTCGCCCGGCTCAACTTCAGCCACGGGTCGCACGCCGACCACGAGAAGGCCTACCTCCACGTGCGCCAGGCGTCGGACCGCACCGGCCGCGCCGTCGCCGTCCTGGCCGACCTGCAGGGCCCCAAGATCCGCCTCGGCACGTTCGTCGACGGCCCGGTCCACTGGGCCACCGGCAGCCGCGTCTGCATCACCGTCGACGACGTCGAGGGCACCGCCGAGCGCGTCTCGACCACCTACAAGGGCCTGGCCAACGACGCCCGCGTCGGTGACCGGCTGCTGGTCGACGACGGCAAGCTCGCCCTCTCGGTCGTCTCCGTCGACGGGCCCGACGTCTGGTGCCTGGTCGTCGAGGGCGGTGAGGTCTCCAACAACAAGGGCCTGTCGCTGCCCGGCGTGGCCGTGAGCGTGCCGGCGCTGTCGGAGAAGGACGAGGAGGACCTCCGCTTCGCCCTGCACCTGTCGGTCGACTTCGTCGCGCTGTCGTTCGTCCGCTCGCCCAGCGACGTCGAGCTGGTGCGCGACATCATGCGGCAGGAGGACGTGCACGTCCCCGTCATCGCCAAGCTGGAGAAGCCCGAGGCGGTGGCGAACCTGGAGGCGATCGTCGAGGCCTTCGACGGGGTCATGGTGGCCCGCGGCGACCTCGGCGTGGAGCTGCCGCTGGAGCAGGTGCCGCTGGTGCAGAAGCGCGCCGTGCAGGCCGCCCGCGAGCGCAACAAGCCGGTCATCGTCGCCACCCAGATGCTCGAGTCGATGATCACCAACTCGCGGCCCACCCGCGCCGAGGCCTCCGACGTCGCCAACGCCGTCCTCGACGGCGCCGACGCGGTGATGCTCTCCGGCGAGACCTCCGTCGGGCGCTACCCGATCGCGACGGTGCGCACGATGGAACGGATCATCGACGCCGTCGAGAGCTCCGACGCGCGCGCCCCGGAGATCACCCGCCGGTCCCGGTCGCGCTCCGGCGCCATCGTCCGGGCGGCCCGGGACATCGGCGAGGCGCTCGACGTCAAGGCGCTGTGCACCTTCACCCAGACCGGCGAGACCACCCGGCGGCTGGCCGCGCTGCACCCCCGCCAGCCGCTGCTGGCCTTCACCGTCGACGGCCGGGTCCGCAGCCAGCTGGCGCTGTCGTGGGGCGTGGAGACCTTCCTCGTGCCCTCGGTGCAGCACACCGACGACATGGTCGAGCAGGTGGACTTCTCGCTGCTGTCCATCGGCCGGCTCCGGGTCGGCGACCGCGTCGTCGTCGTCGCGGGCAGCCCGCCGAACACGGTCGGGTCGACCAACCTCATCCGGGTGCACGAAGTCGGCACCGACTCGTGACCGGCGGCGGGACCCAGGCCGCCGCGCTGATGAGCGTCCTCGACCTCGAGGAGCGCTCGCCCGACGTCTTCGTGGGGCAGACCCCGACCACCACGCTGCAGCGCATCTTCGGCGGGCAGGTGGCCGGGCAGGCGCTCATGGCGGCCACGCGCACGGTGCCGGGCGAGCGCGGCGTGCACTCGCTGCACTCCTACTTCCTGCGGCCCGGTGACCCGCACGAGGAGCTGCGCTACACCGTCGAGCGGATCCGCGACGGCCGGTCCTTCTCCACCCGCCGGGTCATCGCCTGCCAGACCCGGCGCGGTGAGGACGTCGCCGTCTTCGCGCTGACCGCCGACTTCCACGCCGGCGAGCCGGCCGTCGTTACCCACTCCCGGCCGATGCCCGAGGTGCCGCGACCCGAGGAGCTGCGGTCGCTGGCCGACCACGCCGCCGGGCACGGCGACCTCGCGGCCCCGGCGCTGGAGATCAGCCGGGCCGTGGAGCAGCGGCCGCTGGTCAACCCGTTCGCGCCGGAGCCGAAGACCCCGCCGGCCACCCAGTCGCACGCCTGGTTCCGGGTGGCCGGCCGGCTCCCCGACGACGCCGGGGTGCAGGCCGCGGCGCTGACCTTCGTCAGCGACCTGACGCTGCTGTCCGCGGGGCTGGCGCGGCTGGGCGGCGGGTGGGGCGGGCGCTACGTCGGCTCCAGCCTCGACCACGCGATCTGGTTCCACGCGCCGTTCCGCGCCGACGAGTGGTTCCTCTACGAGACCGACAGCCCGGCCGCCTCCGAGGGCCGCGCGCTGTGCTTCGGCAACATCTGGACCGCCGACGGCAGGCACGTGGCCACGGTGGCCCAGGAGGGGCTCATCCGGTCGCTGGGGGAGTAGCCGGCACGACGTCGGCCGGCAGGTCCTCGGCCGGTTCGGCCGCGGCCTCCTCGGCGGCGTGCCGCCGGGCCGCCTCCTCCTCGGCCGCCCGTCGCTCGGCCTCCTTGCGCTCGGCCTCGGCGCGGGCGCGCTCGGCGGCCTGCTCGGCGAAGTCGGCGGCCAGCCAGTCGTGGCCCTCGCACAGCAGCGCCCACGCCCGCTCGACGTGCGCCCGCGTCGTCGCCGGCGCGCCGATCGCCACCCGCAGCACCACCGCGCCGCGCACGGTCGTGTGGGTGAGGTAGACCTCGCCGCCGTCGTTGAGCCGCTCCAGCAGCGTCATGGTCGCGACGTCGGCGTCGACGTCGGCCGGCCAGCGCGGCCGCAGGCACACCAGCGACAGGGGGTGCGGGGTGGCGACGTCGAAGCGGTCGTCGGCGTCGGCCCAGCCGGCGAGCTCCTGCGCCAGCGCGACGCCGGACCGGACGTGCGCGCGCAGCCCCTCGGCGCCGTACCAGCGCAGCACGGTCCACAGCTTGAGCGCGCGGAACCGGCGGCCCAGCTCGATCTGCCAGTCGCGGTAGTCGACGACCGCGCCGGCCTCGGTGGCGGCGTTGCGCAGGTACTCGGGGAGGATCGACAGCGCGCCGGTGAGCGCCGTCCGGTCGGCGACCCAGAACAGCGTCGCGTCGAAGCCGGTGAGCAGCCACTTGTGCGCGTCGGTGGTGTAGCTGTCGGCCTCCTCGACGCCGGCCTGCAGGTGCCGCAGCTCCGGGGCGACGGCGCTCACGCCCGCGTACGCGGCGTCGACGTGCAGCCAGGCGCCGTAGCGGCGGCAGACCGGCCCGATCTCGGCCAGCGGGTCCACCGCGGTGGTCGACGTCGTCCCGACCGTGGCGCAGACCAGCACCGGCTTGAGCCCGCGGGCGGTGTCGCGCTCCAGCCGGGCGGCGAGGGCGGCCGGGCGCATCGCCAGGTCGCCGTCGACCTCCACGACCCGGATGGCGTCGGTGCCGAGCCCGGCGATCCGGACGGCCTTCTCCATCGACGAGTGCGTCTCGGAGGAGACGTAGACCGTGTACTCCTCGGGCACCACGCCGTGCCGGACGGTGGCCCCGCCGCTGGCCCGGTGCAGCGCCGCGAGCAGGGCGACCAGGTTGGCCCCCGAGCTCGAGTCCTGGACGACGCCGCCGCCGCTGCCCGTGGAGCGGAACGCCTCCGGCAGCCCGAGCAGGTCGGCCAGCCAGTCGAGGACGTGCTGCTCGAGCTCGGTGGCCGCCGGGCTGGTCACCCACGACATGCCCTGGACGCCCAGGCCCGCGGAGAGCAGGTCGCCGAGCACCGAGGCGCCGGAGGTGTTGGCCGGGAAGTAGGCGAGGAAGCCGGGGTGCTGCCAGTGGGTGACGCCCGGCAGGACGACCTGCTCGAGGTCGGCGAGGACGGCGGAGAACGGCTCGCCCCGCTCGGGTGCCGACGGCGGGAGCGCCGCGCGGACGTCGCCGGGGGAGACCCGCGAGCGGACGGGGAGGGACTCGATGCGCGCCCAGTAGTCGGCGATCCAGTCGACCACCTCGTGACCGTGCTGCCGGAACTGCTCGGGGGTCATGTGGGGCACGGGCTCGCTCACCCCGACACCGTATGCGGTGCTCCCGGGACGACCGCGGGGCGACGCCGGGACGAGAGCCGCCCTGCGGGGCGGCGGGAGAAGTGGGGGCCGGAGGCTCCCGCGATCGAGCGCCGGGTGCGGCTCAGCGCAGGTCGGGGACGGCACGCGGTGGCGGGTCGTCCGGAGGACGACGGTCGAACGGAGTGCCCCCGGTGCGACTCGAACGCACACTGCGCGGGTTTTGAATCCGCTCCCTCTGCCGATTGGGGTACGGGGGCAGGCGCCGCGACCGACGTCACGACCCGGTCAGCGTAACCGGGACGCCACTCCCGGCCGTCGTCGCTAGGCTCCTCCGCGTGAGCAGCGAGCCGACCCGGGTCCTCATCGCCGAGGACGAGGCCCTCATCCGCCTCGACCTCAAGGAGATGCTCGAGGAGGAGGGGTACGTCGTCGTCGCCGAGGCCGGGGACGGGCAGACCGCCGTCGACCGGGCCCGGGAGCTGACGCCGGACCTCGTCATCCTCGACATCCAGATGCCGGTCCTCGACGGGCTGGCGGCCGCCGAGCAGATCGCCTCGGCGCGGATCGCGCCGGTCATCGTGCTCACCGCCTTCAGCCAGCGCGAGCTGGTCGAGCGGGCGCGCGACGCCGGCGCCATGGCCTACCTGGTCAAGCCGTTCTCGAAGAACGACCTGGTGCCGGCCATCGAGGTGGCCCGCGCCCGGTTCACCGAGATCGCCGCGCTCGACGGCGAGGTGCGCACGCTCGAGGAGCGGCTCGAGGCCCGCAAGGTCGTGGAGAAGGCCAAGGGCCGGCTCATGGCCGAGCAGGGGATGACCGAGGCCGAGGCCTTCCGCTGGATCCAGCGCACGGCCATGAACGAGCGCACGTCGATGAAGGCGCTCGCCGAGCGGATCCTCGCCACGGACGAGGCTGCTGCGGAGGGTGCACCCTCCCGGGGGAACGCGTAACCCGGCCGGAACAGGCCAGGTCACGACCCCATCACGGTCTCAACCGTCCCGCATCCATACCCGCACCCAGCAGTTACGTTCACCGGACTGACGGGGCCCCGGCACGTCCGGGGTCCGCCGGACCGACGTACGACAACTGGGAGTTGCTGGATGCGCACGCGTACCTACGCCCGCAGCATCGCCGTCACCTCCGCCGCGCTCGTCGCCCTCACCGCCTGCGGTGGCGGCGACGACGGTGGCAGCGGCTCGGGCGGCGACGCCTCGGGCGGCGGCGAGAAGCAGGTCAACATCTACGGCACCGACGGCAACATGGGCAACGCCCTCGGTGAGGACTTCACCGACGACGGCGCGCTCGCCGGCATGCGGGGCACCACGCCCCTCACCGAGCTGGGCCCGGAGTTCACCGACCGGCTGCTCGAGGTGGACCCCAACCTGCAGGACTACAACTACGCGGGTGAGACCTACGACGCGGTGATCGTCACGGCGCTGGCCGCGCAGGCCGCCGGCACCAACGACGCCAACACCTTCAAGGCGTACGTCAACGGGATCACCACCGGCGGCGACAAGTGCACCGACTTCGCCGCGTGCCTGGAGATCATCAACAACGGCGGCAACGTCGACTACGACGGCATCTCCGGCCCGCTGGCCTTCACCGACGCCGGTGAGCCGGCGGCGGCCAGCTTCGGCCTGCTGCAGTTCGGCGACGACAACGCGCTGGACAACGACGCCACCGAGTACGTCATCGCCGGTGACGAGGCCAACGCCACCACCGACGAGGGCCCGGCGTACGCGCCGGCCGGCACGACCGGCGGCCCGCTGGTCATCGGCACGCTGCTGCCGCTGACCGGCAACCTGGCCTTCCTCGGCCCGCCGGAGGTCGCCGGTGCCAAGCTGGCGGTCAACGACATCAACGCCGCCGGCGGCGTCCTGGGCCAGCCGGTCCAGCTCGTCGAGGGTGACTCCGGTGACGCCTCCACCGACACCGCGACCCAGACCGTGGACCGGCTGCTGCAGTCCGGCGTGAACGCGATCATCGGTGCCGCGTCCTCCGGTGTGAGCCTGACGGTCATCGACGCCATCACCGGCGCCGGTGTCCTGCAGTTCTCGCCGGCGAACACGTCCGACCAGTTCACGAACTACAACGACAACGGGCTGTACTTCCGCACCGCCCCGCCGGACACGCTGCAGGCCCGCGCCCTCGCGGACCTGATCATCGCGGACGGCAACAACACCGTGGGGATCCTCGCGCTCAACGACCCCTACGGCACGGGCCTGGCCGACAACACCAAGAACAACCTGGTCAGCGCCGGCCTCTCCGAGGACGACATCGTCAGCGTGACGTACGACCCGCAGGCGGCGAACTTCGACGCCGAGGTCCAGCAGATGGCCGACTTCAACCCGGACGCCATCGTCGTCATCGGGTTCGAGGAGTCCTCGCGGATCCTGCAGGGCCTCAACGACCAGGGCGTCGGCCCGCAGCGGTGACCCCGCGGCGGTGAGGTAGTCACCATCCGGCAGCGGCCCGGTACCCCTCGCGGGGTGCCGGGCCGCTGTCGTGTGCTCAGCGCTGCAGCGACTGGCCCTCGGGCGCCCAGTCGGCCGGGCGCCCGCGGTGGTTGGAGAACTCCACCGCCCAGCGCCACCAGCTGCGGTCGGGTGCGTGCTCCCAGCGCAGCAGGACGCCGACCTCCCCGCCGGGCAGCAGCACCGGCAGGCCCAGGTGGCTCTCGTCGGGCCACACCTCGCTGCGCCGCAGACCGCCGTCGGCCAGCTCGAGCAGCGTGACGGGGGAGTAGTCGCCGTCGCGGTCGGCGTCGCCGCGGGCCACGACGGTGTCGTCGTCGGCGGTGACCCGCACCGCCAGGCGGGCGGGCGCCGCGTGCACGAGCACGCGGGAGAAGCCTCCGGCGGTCAGCGCCCGGCAGAAGTCCAGGCCGTTCATGCCGCCGTCGCGGCCGCGCAGGTCCCAGGTCCAGTTCACGGACCGGCTCCTACCCACCCGGACCCCGGACGACGAGAGGCCGGCGCCCCCGCCTGGGGGACGCCGGCCTCGTCGGGGCCCGCAGGCGGTCAGTGCGCCTTGGCGAGGGTCCCCAGGTAGAGCTCGATGACCTTCGGGTCGGTCATCAGCGACTGGCCGGTGTCGGTGTAGGCGTTGCGGCCCTGGTCGAGCACGTAGCCGCGGTCGCAGATCTGCAGGCAGCGCCGGGCGTTCTGCTCGACCATGATGATCGAGACCCCGGTGGCGTTGATCCGCCGGCAGCGGATGAAGACCTCGTCCTGGTAGGCGGGCGACAGGCCCGCCGAGGGCTCGTCGAGCAGCAGCACCGACGGGTCCATCATCAGCGCCCGGCCCATGGCGACCATCTGCCGCTCGCCGCCGGACAGCGCGCCCGCCTTCCCCTTGCGCCGCTCGCCGAGCAGCGGGAAGAGGTCGATGACGTAGTCGAAGCGCTCCTTGAACGTCTTCGGCCGCAGGTAGACGCCCATCTGCATGTTCTCCTCGATGGTGAGCGAGGGGAACACGTTGTTGTTCTGCGGCACGTAGCCGACGCCCATGGACACCAGCCGGTGCGCCGGCGCGGAGGTGATGTCCTCACCGCGCAGCTTCACCGACCCCGACCGCACCGGGATGAGCCCGAACAGCGTCTTGAGCAGCGTCGACTTGCCGGCGCCGTTGGGGCCGATGATCCCGACGAGCTCGCCGTCCTGCAGGTAGAAGTCGGCGCCGCGCAGGATGTTGACCCCCGGCACGTAGCCGGCGACGAGGTCGTCGGCGCGCACCAGGGCGCCCTCGGCCAGGCGCAGGTGCTCCTCGCGGGTGGCGGCCTTCTCCGCCGGCGACAGCTCCGCGGCGCCCGCGGCGGCCTCCTCGGCGCGGGTGACGTCCTCGCCGGACTCGTCGACCCGGAACAGCGGCTCGCTCATCGGTCGGTCTCCCTGCGGGTGTCGGAGCCCAGGACCTCGCCGCCGCCGTGCTCCTCGGCGGCGATCTGCGCCTCGGCCTGGGCGAGGACCTGGTCCTCCTCCTCGACGGTCAGCGGGGCGTCGTGGTGCGCGCCGAGGTAGGCGTCGACCACGGCCTGGTTCTGGCTGATGGACTCGGGCGGCCCCTCGGCGATCACCCGGCCGGCGGCCATGACGACCACCCAGTCGCTGATGTCGCGGACGACGTCCATGTCGTGCTCGACGAAGATCACCGTCATGCCCTCCTCGCGGAGGTCCTTGACGTGCCCGAGCAGGCTCTGGGTCAGCGCCGGGTTCACGCCGGCCATGGGCTCGTCGAGCATGACGACCTTGGGGTCGCTCATCAGCGCGCGGGCCATCTCCAGCAGCTTGCGCTGACCGCCGGAGAGGGTGCCGGCGAACTCGTCCTTCTTGGCGTCGAGCTTGAACCGCCGGAGCAGGTCCATGGCCTTGTCGGTGTTGGCCTTCTCCTGCGACCGCCAGATGCCGGGCACGAGCGCCCGCAGGAAGCTCTCGCCGCGCTGGCCCTGGGCGCCGAGCAGCATGTTCTGCAGCACGGTGAGCCGGGACAGCGCCTTGGTGAGCTGGAAGGTCCGGACGACGCCGAGCCGGGCGACCTGGTGCGGCGCCAGCTTGCCCAGCGGCCGGCCGTCGAAGCTCCACGTGCCGGTGTTGGGCTGGTCGAAGCCGGTGAGCAGGTTGAACAGCGTCGTCTTGCCGGCGCCGTTGGGCCCGATCAGCCCGGTGATGCCGCCGCGCTGCACCTCGAGGTGGTCGACGGCGACCGCGGTCAGGCCACCGAAGGTCCGGGTGACCCCGTCGACGACGATCGCCGGGTCGGGCTTGGCGACGCCGACCTCCCACGGGACGTCGCGCAGCGCCGCCTGGGCCAGCCGCTGCGGGGCGCGGCCGGAGCCGCCCTTGTCCAGCGACGCCGCGTGGGCGCCGGTGGGCGTGTTGTCAGCGGGCATCGAGCATCACCTCTCGTCGGTCGCCGAAGATGCCCTGCGGCCGGAAGACCAACAGCAGCATGAGCCCGATCCCGACCAGGACGAAACGGATCTGCGCCACGTCCGTGGACGACAGCAGCCCCTCCGGGATGATCCCGTTGTCGATGAGGAGCCGCAGCCCGGTGTCGGCGAACTGCAGGATGAACAGCAGGATGATGGAGCCGACCACCGGCCCGAGCACCCGCGCGGCGCCGCCGAGGATCAGGGCGGCGTAGGCCAGGAACGTGTTCGCGTTCTGGTACTGGTCGGGGACGGCCGACCCGGTGCCGACGGCGTACACCATGCCGCCGAGGGCGCCGATGATCCCGCCCAGCACCAGCGCCTGCATCTTGTAGACGTAGACGTTCTTGCCCAGCGCGCGGACGGCGTCCTCGTCCTCGCGGATGGACTTGAGCACGCGCCCCCACGGGCTGCGCATGAGCGCCCAGACCAGCAGGCAGGACAGGGCCACGATCACCCACCCGACGAGGGTGACCCACAGCTCGCCGCCGGACCAGCTGGTGCCGAGGAGGCGGTAGCGCTCGTTGGTCGCCCACGGGGCGAGGGCGATGAAGTCGCCGTTGAAGGCGGACAGGCCGCGGGTGCCGTTGGTGACCGGGGTGGCCGACACCGAGCGGAACAGCAGCCGCAGCCCCTCCGCCGTCGCGATGGTCGCGATGGCCAGGTAGTCCGCGCGCAGCCGCAGGGTCGGCAGGCCGAGCAGCAGGGCCAGGACGACGGCGGCGGCGAGGCCGACGACCACGCCCACCCAGAACGGCAGGCCCCACTGGCTCACCGAGATGGCGATGCCGAAGCCGCCCAGCAGGGCGAAGGCGATCTGCCCGAAGTTGAGCAGGCCGGCGTAGCCGAACTGGACGTTGATGCCGATGGCGAGCAGCGCGAAGAAGATCGCCTGGAACCCGAGGCCGGCCTTGAGGGCGACGGCCAGGGCGTCGATGAGGTCGCCCATGGGTTCAGCCGATCCGGACCCGGCTGCCCAGGATGCCCTGGGGCCGGATGACGAGGATGACGATCAAGAGCAGGAGCCCCCCGACGTACTTGACGTCATTCGGGATGACGAGGGTCGACATCTGGACGAACACACCGACGATCAGGCTGCCCACCAGGGCGCCGTAGGCGGTGCCGAGGCCCCCGAGGGTGACCCCGGCGAACATCAGCAGCAGCAGGCGGAAGCCCATGTCCCACTGCACCTGGTCGGACAGGCCCAGCAGCACGCCGCCGAGGGCGGCCAGCGCGCCACCCATCATCCAGACCACCAGGATCACGCGGTTGACGTCGATGCCCGACGAGGCCGCGAGGTCGCGGTTGTCGGCGACCGCGCGCATCGCCTTGCCGATCTTGGTGCGCTGCAGCATCACGGCCACCAGCACCAGGACGACGATCGAGACGACGATCGAGATCAGCGCCCGGTTGGTCAGCGTGAACAGGCCGTAGTCGACGGCCCGGCCGGTGGACACCTGGTAAGGGCTGGACCGGCCGCCGTAGATGATCTGGATGAGGTAGCGCAGCAGCAGCGACAGGCCGATGGACACGACCAGCGCGGCGACCAGGCCGGTGCCGCGGCGGCGCAGCGGCCGCCACAGCGCCAGCTCGTTCAGGGCGCCGACGGCCGCGCCGACCACCATCGCGATCACCGTCGCCGCGATGAGCGGGACGCCGCCCGACACGTTGATGTACCAGGCGGCGACGGCGCCGATGGTGACCAGCTCGCCGTGCGCGAAGTTGGTCAGCCCGGTGGTGCCGAAGATCAGGGAGAGGCCGACGGCGCACATGGCGATGAGCAGGCCGAAGCGGATGCCGTCGACCAGCAGCTGGACGGCGCGGACGGTGCCGCCGCCCTCGCCGCGGCTGCCGTCCTCGAGGCCGATGATCACCGGCTCCCGCCGGCCCGCGTCGACGGTGACCGCGCGGTTGTCCGCGCCGGCGAGCTCGACGCCCTCGGGCAGGTCGTCGCCGTCGATGGTGACGACGTAGTCGCCGGGGCCGGGCAGGTCGACCGACCAGCGCCCGTTCTCGTCGGTCTCGACGGTGTCGACCTCGTCGCCGGCGGCGGTGGTGACCGTCACCTGGACGTCCTCGATCGGGCCGGACCGGCTGGTCTGCAGCGTGCCCAGCACCTGCTCGCCCTCGGCGTTCGCGACCCCGGGGACCAGGACGGCGAGTCCGGTGGCGGCGACGAGGACCAGCAGGAGTCGCAGCAGCACCCCGCGGACGACGCTCCGGCGCCCCGGGCGGATCGCGCTCCGGTGCAGCTCGGGTCGCCCGGCAGTGGCTGACGGGTGCCTCACACAACCTCCCAGGTCGTGGCAGTGGAGGCGTGACGGTAACCCAGGCGTGTTGCGTCCCCGTTCCCTCGTCGCCGCACTGTGACCGAAGCGCGACGCGCCGACGCACCCGTCCTGGTGATCACTCCCGTCCCAGGACCGGCGCGTCGGCGTGGCCGCGGGCGGCGGGAGGTGCACGCTCGGCGGCGCCGTCCAGGGAGGGCTCACGTGTCTGCTACCGGCCAGCGGTTCCGCGTCGTCACGCGCACGGCGCGCCCCGACGACCTGCCCGCCGTCCTCGCCCTGGTGCGCCAGCACCGCGCCGAGGCGCACGCGGAGGGCGTCCTCACCGGGCAGACACCGGGGGCGGCCGCGGCGGCGGGCTTCCGGCGGCTGCTGGCCGACCCCGCGCACCGGGTGGTGCTCGCCGTCCTGCCCGGCGCCAACGCCGCGACCGCGGCCACCGTGGGCGAGGTCGCCGTCGGCCTGGCCGTGCTGGGGCTCGACCCGCTGTCGGCGGTGCTCGGCGTCCCGCAGGTCACCGTGGACAACCTCGTCGTGCACCGGGACCACCGCCGGTGCGGGGCCGGCGCCGCGCTGCTGGCCGCGGCCGCCGACCACGCCGCGGAGGTGGGCGCCGAGCACGTCGTCGCCGCGGTCGGCGGGCACGAGGCCGAGCGGCAGCGGTTCTTCGCGCGGATGGGCTTCGCGCCGCTCACCACCCGCCGGATCGTGCCGCGGGAGACGCTGGCCCGGTCGCTGGCCGCCTGGCAGCGCGGCGGCGTCCCGCTGCCCCGGCCGCCACGACGTCGTCCGGTCTCCCGGGCGGTGCCGGCCCTGGGCGCCTGATCAGGCGGGGAGGATCGCGCAGGTCAGCCGCGCGGTGGCGGTGGTCCGCCCCCGGTCGTCGGTGACCTCGATCAGGAACGTCGACAGCGTGCGGCCGACGCGCGCCGGCGTGCAGACGGCGGTGACCGTGCCCGACGTCGCCGAGCGCAGGTAGCTGGCGTTCAGCTCCACCCCGACGGCCTTCTTCCCCGGGCCGGCGTTGAGCATCGCCGCCCAGGAGCCGATCGTCTCGACCAGCGAGCACGTGGCCCCGCCGTGCAGCAGGCCGAAGGGCTGCTGGTTGCCCTCCACCGGCATCGTCGCCACCAGCCGGGCCGGGTCGTAGTCGACGATGGTGATGCCGAGCTTGTCGTCGAGCGGGCTGCCCGCAGTGGGCGCCAGCCAGTCCGGGGGAGCGGAGGTCACGCCGGGCACCGTAACGGCGGGCGGGCCGGCCCTCCGTGCGGGGCCTCGGAACCGTGGGCGGGCGCACCTAGGATCGTGCGCGATGTCCGCTCCGGTGACCACCCCCGCGCCCACCGCCCCCTCGAGTCCGGGGACGCGGCCGCGGCTGCTCCTCCTCGACGGGCACTCGCTGGCCTACCGCGCCTTCTTCGCCCTGCCGGTGGAGAACTTCTCCACGACGACGGGCCAGCCGACCAACGCCGTCTACGGCTTCACGTCGATGCTGATCAACGTGCTGCGCGACGAGCAGCCCACCCACCTCGCGGTGGCCTTCGACGTCGGCCGGCAGACCTTCCGCAGCGAGATCTACGCGGAGTACAAGGCCAACCGCTCCGAGAGCCCCACCGACTTCCGCGGGCAGGTCAGCCTCATCCAGGAGGTGCTCACCGCGCTGCGGGTCCCGGTGATCACCGCGCCGGGCTACGAGGCCGACGACGTCATCGCCACGCTCACCGTGCAGGCCGTCGAGCAGGGCATGGACGTGCTCATCTGCACCGGCGACCGCGACGCGCTGCAGCTGGTCAACGAGCACGTCACCGTGCTGTACCCGCGCAAGGGCGTCTCGGACCTCACCCGGTTCACGCCGGAGGAGGTCGAGGCCAAGTACGGCCTGACGCCGCAGCAGTACCCGGACTTCGCCGCGCTGCGCGGGGACCCGAGCGACAACCTGCCCAGCATCCCGAGCGTGGGGGAGAAGACCGCGGCCAAGTGGGTCCGCGAGTACGGCTCCCTCGACGAGCTGGTCGACCGGGTCGACACGGTCAAGGGCAAGGTCGGCGAGAAGCTGCGCGAGCACCTGTCCTCGGTGCTGCAGAACCGGCGGCTGACCGAGCTGGACCGGCAGGTGGCGCTGGAGCTGGGCCCGCAGGACCTCGCCGTCCGCGCGTGGGACCGCAACGAGGTGCACACCCTCTTCGACAACCTGCAGTTCCGGGTGCTGCGCGAGCGGCTGTTCGCCACGCTGAGCAGCGCCGAGCCCGAGGTCGAGGGCGGCTTCGACGTCACCGCCGACGACGTCCCGGCCGGCGGGCTGTCCGCCTGGCTGGACGCGCACGCCCGCACCGGGCGGACCGGCGTGATCTTCCGCGGCACCTGGGGGCGGGGGACCGGCGAGCTGGCCGGGCTGGCGCTGGCCGCCGCCGACGACCACGCCGTCTTCGTCGACTGCGGCCCCGACCTCGACGTCGCCGACGAGCAGGCGCTGGCCGACTGGCTGGCCGACCCGGGCGCCGAGAAGGTGGCCCACGACGTCAAGGGCCCGCTGCTGGCGGTGTGGGCGCGCGGCTGGGACCTGCAGGGCCTGGCCAGCGACACCGCGCTGGCCGCCTACCTGGCGACGCCGGGGCAGCGCTCCTTCGACCTCGGCGACCTCTCGGTGCGCTACCTCAAGCGCGAGCTCAAGGACGCCGCCGAGCCCGAGGGCCAGATGACCCTCGACGGGATGGGCCCGAGCGAGGCCGACCTCGCCGCCGAGGCCGCGCACGCCGACGTCGTCAAGGCGGTCGCGGTCAACGACCTCTCCGACGCCCTGGAGCAGGTCCTCGCGCAGAAGGGCGGGGACCACCTGCTCGCGGGGATGGAGCTGCCGCTGACCCGGGTGCTCGCCCGGATGGAGCTCCGCGGCATCGCCGTCGACACGGACCTGCTCACCGAGCTGCAGCGCGAGTTTGCCGAGGGCGTGGCCGCCGCGGCCGCCGAGGCGTACGCCGTGATCGGCCGGGAGATCAACCTCGGCTCGCCCAAGCAGCTGCAGGCGGTGCTGTTCGACGAGCTGGGCCTGCCGAAGACCAAGAAGATCAAGAGCGGGTACACCACCGACGCCGACGCGCTCACCGGCCTGCTCGCCCAGACCGGGCACCCGTTCCTCGAGCACCTGATGCGTCACCGGGACGTCACCCGGCTGCGCACGGTCATCGACGGGTTGATCCCGATGGTCGACGACGCCGGCCGCATCCACACGACGTTCCAGCAGACGATCGCCGCCACCGGCCGGCTGTCCTCGATCGACCCGAACCTGCAGAACATCCCGATCCGCAGCGCCGAGGGGCGCCGGATCCGGCAGGCGTTCGTCGTGGGCCCGGGCTTCGAGTCGCTGATGACGGCCGACTACAGCCAGATCGAGATGCGGATCATGGCCCACCTGTCGGGGGACGAGGGGCTCATCGAGGCCTTCACCTCGGGGGAGGACCTGCACTCGTTCGTCGCCTCGCGGGCCTACGACATCCCGATCGAGGACGTCGACCCGGAGATGCGGCGCCGGATCAAGGCGATGAGCTACGGCCTGGCCTACGGGTTGAGCGCCTACGGGCTGGCGACGCAGCTGCGCATCTCCACCGAGGAGGCGCGCGAGCAGATGCACGCCTACTTCGAGCGCTTCGGCGGGATCCGCGAGTACCTCGACGGCGTCGTCGAGGAGGCCCGGCTGCGCGGCTACACCGAGACCACCCTCGGCCGGCGCCGCTACCTGCCCGACCTCACCAGCGACAACGGGCAGCGGCGGCAGATGGCCGAGCGGATGGCGCTCAACGCCCCGATCCAGGGCTCGGCGGCCGACGTCATCAAGGTCGCGATGCTCGGCGTCGAGCGGGCGATCGAGGCCGAGGGCCTGCGCTCGCGGATGCTGCTGCAGGTGCACGACGAGCTCGTGCTCGAGGTGGCGCCGGGGGAGCGGGGGGCGCTGGAGGCGCTGGTCCGCCGCGAGATGTCCGGCGCCGCGCAGCTGTCGGTGCCGCTGGAGGTCTCGGTCGGCGTCGGCCGCAGCTGGGACGCCGCCGCCCACTAGCCGGCCCCGACCCTCGACGTCGCGTCGAGGGTCAGGGGCGGTGCGCGACCAGGACCAGCGTGCCGGGGACGAGGGCGCCGCGGGCCGGCGACCACTGGCCCCACTCCTGGGTGCGGCCCGGGGTCCACTCCGGCTCGACCAGGTCGTCGAGGACCAGGCCCGCCCCGACGACGGCGCGCACCCAGTCGCCGACCGTGCGGTGGTGCTCGACGTAGACCGTCCGCCCCTCGCCGTCGGTCTCCACGTAGGGCCGGCGGTCGAAGTAGGACGAGACGACCCGCAGGTCCCCGGGGTCGGGGGAGTCCGGCAGCGGCCAGCGGAACGGGTGGTTGACCGACGCGGCGAACCGCCCGCCCGGGCGCAGCACCCGCGCCACCTCGGCCAGCGCCCCCTCGACGTCGGCGACGAACGGCAGCCCGCCGAACGCCGAGCAGACGACGTCGAACGACCCGCCGGCCAACGGCAGCGCGCCGACGTCGGCCTGCAGCAGCGGGACGTCGATCCCGGTGCCGCGGCCGAGCTCCGCCGCGCGGGCGAGCATCCCGGCCGACAGGTCCAGCGCGACGACGTCGGCCCCGGCCCGGCGCAGCCACCGCGCGCACGGCGCCGAGCCGCAGCCGACCTCGAGCACCCGGCGGCCGGCGACGTCGCCGAGCAGGTGCGCGTCGGCCTCGCGCAGCCCCTCCGGGCACCACAGGAAGTCGACGTCGCCGAGGTCCTCACCGTGCTCGGCGAGGTAGGCCGGCGCGGCGGCGTCCCACCAGCCGCGGTTGGCCCGGACCGACTCGGCGGACCCGGCGGGCCGGCGTTCGACGCCCCCGGCCGCCGGGTAGCCGTCGGGCCCGAGGGGGAGCGCGGGCGGCGGCATCATGACACGCCCAGCGTGACACGCCGCGGCGGATCGGCAGAGGTCGCCCACCCGGTGGACCCCGGTGCGCGCGCGTCCGTACCATGGGAGTGCGCCAGAGGTCTGTCAGTGCTGTTACCCGCAAGGGATCGGCGCGCGCCGGCTCTCCCCGCTCCCGCGGTCACCCGGCCGCGGTCCACCTGTCCCTACGCATCCCCCGTCCGGAGCACTCGACCACATGACCTCCACCCAGGTCCGTCCCGACAGCACCCCCCAGATCGCGGTGAACGACATCGGCACCGCCGAGGACTTCCTCGCCGCGATCGACCAGACGATCAAGTACTTCAACGACGGCGACATCGTCGAAGGCGTCATCGTCAAGGTCGACCGGGACGAGGTGCTGCTGGACATCGGCTACAAGACCGAGGGCGTCATCCCCTCGCGCGAGCTGTCCATCAAGCACGACGTCGACCCCAACGAGGTCGTCAAGGTCGGCGACGAGGTGGAAGCTCTCGTCCTCCAGAAGGAGGACAAGGAAGGCCGCCTGATCCTGTCCAAGAAGCGCGCCCAGTACGAGCGCGCCTGGGGCACGATCGAGGCCAAGAAGGAAGCCGACGAGGTCGTCACCGGCACCGTCATCGAGGTCGTCAAGGGCGGCCTCATCCTCGACATCGGCCTGCGCGGCTTCCTCCCCGCGTCGCTGGTCGAGATGCGCCGCGTCCGCGACCTGCAGCCCTACGTGGGCCGCGAGCTCGAGGCGAAGATCATCGAGCTCGACAAGAACCGCAACAACGTCGTCCTCTCCCGCCGGCAGTGGCTGGAGCAGACGCAGTCCGAGGTCCGCAGCGAGTTCCTCAACAAGCTCGCCCGCGGTCAGGTGCGCACCGGCGTCGTCTCCTCGATCGTCAACTTCGGTGCGTTCGTCGACCTCGGCGGCGTCGACGGCCTCGTGCACGTCTCCGAGCTGTCCTGGAAGCACATCGACCACCCGTCCGAGGTCGTCGAGGTGGGCCAGGAGGTCACCGTCGAGGTCCTCGACGTCGACCTCGACCGCGAGCGGGTCTCCCTGTCGCTGAAGGCGACGCAGGAGGACCCGTGGCGCCAGTTCGCCCGCACCCACCAGATCGGCCAGGTCGTGCCGGGCAAGGTCACCAAGCTGGTGCCCTTCGGTGCGTTCGTCCGGGTCGACGAGGGCATCGAGGGCCTGGTCCACATCTCCGAGCTGGCCGAGCGCCACGTGGAGATCCCGGAGCAGGTCGTGCAGGTCGGCGACGAGATCCTCGTCAAGGTCATCGACATCGACCTCGACCGGCGCCGCATCAGCCTGTCGCTCAAGCAGGCCAACGAGGGCGTCATCGGCGACGAGGAGCAGTTCGACCCGGCCGCCTACGGCATGTCCGCGTCCTACGACGAGCAGGGCAACTACATCTACCCCGAGGGCTTCGACCCCGAGACCGGGGAGTGGCTCGAGGGCTACGAGGAGGCCCGCGAGACCTGGGAGCGGCAGTACGCCGAGGCCCAGGCCCGCTTCGAGGCGCACCGCAAGCAGATCGCCGCGGCCCGCGAGGCCGACGCGGAGGCCGCTGCCGGTGGCAACTACTCCTCCGGCGGTGACACGGCGACCGACGGCGACACCACCGCCGGTGGCGGCACCCTGGCCAGCGACGAGGCACTCGCCGCGCTGCGGGCCAAGCTCGCCGGCGGGGAGTGACCCGCTGACCGTGCGCTGACGGTCTGAACGAACGACAGAGGCCCAGGACCTGCGAGGTCCTGGGCCTCTGTCGTTCGCGCACCGGGTGGCGCAGAGGGGTGCCCGCCCCCCCTCCCCCACCCGGCGGGCACCCCGGCCCAAAACAACCCCACCCCCCACCTGCGGCGGACCGGGGCCCACCCAAACACCCTGAGGATGAT
>NZ_JBJGZI010000040.1:0-37246 GCF_054050455.1 Geodermatophilus sp. SYSU D00684
CCCGCCGGGCGAGGGGCGGCTGGGGGGGGGGGGGGGGCCGCGCCCCCCCCCCCCCCCCCCCCCCCCCCCCCGCGCCCCCCCCCCGGCGCGGGGGCCCCCCCCCCTTCTGCATTCCGTCAGAACGGCAATGCGGACGCCGGTCAGCGCCGACGGATCTCCTTCGTCGTCGCGCCGACGTTGTCCGTCAGCCAGGCGTTCAGCGCGGTCAGGTCCCGCCAGGCGGTGCGGACCCGCTCGAGCGCCTCGCGCCCGTGCAGCCACTCGGCGAAGTCGAAGAGCCGGCCGGCGTGCAGGGACCGGTGCCGCAGCAGGTCCGCACGGGCGTCCTCGCCGCTCAGGTCGTAGCCCTTGGGCACCCGGGTGAGGCGGTCGCCGTCGACGGCCCAGCCGGCCGCGGCCAGGCGGCCCACCTCGTCCCGCAGCCGCGGGCCCTGGACGTCGTCGGCGACGGCCCGGCGGTAGCGCTCGACCTGGTCGGACTCCAGCCGCCAGGCACCGCCCGCCACCCGCAGGCCCGCGGCGGAGATCTCGACGTACCAGGCGCCCGCGCCCCGGCCCTCCGGGTTGGCGACGGCGCCCTGGTGCGTCTTGTACGGCGTCTTGTCGTTGCTGAAGCGGACGTCCCGGTAGGGGCGGAAGAGCTTAGCCGGGCCGAACTCCGCGGCCAGCTCGTCGACGAGGGCCTGCATGGGCGCCCGGACGCAGGTGTCGTACACGGCGCGGTGCCGCGTCCAGTAGGTCTTGGAGTTGTCCGCCTCCAGGCCCTCGTAGAACACCAGGCCCTCGTCGGGGAAGCCCTGGAACGTCATGCGTCTCCTCCCAGCAGGGTGTGCCAGCGGACCTCGCGCAGCGGGACCCCGGCGGCGTCGAGGGTGCGTGCCCAGCCGTCCCGGTCCCACCCGGCCGACTCGAGGAAACCGGCCATGACACGGTCGACCTCGAGCACCCAGGCGGTCAGCCGCGCCGCGCCCGTGCCGGCGGCCAAGTCGGCCACCGCCGCGAGCAGCCGGCTGCCGTGTCCCCGCCGTCCCCACCGCGGTTCCACCAGGAGGACCGCGAGCTCGGTCGTCGGGCCGGCCGGGTGCGGCTGCTCGCCGTCGGACAGCTCGGCGGGACCGAACGCGGCGAAGCCGACCACCCGGCCGCCGTCCAGGGCGACCAGCACCCCGTGCGCCGCGGTGGGCGGGGCGGTGATCGCCGCCGACCAGGCCGCCTCGGCGGCCGCGGGGTCCCAGCCCTCGAGCGCGGCCGGCGGCAGGACGTCGCGGTAGGCGGTGCGCCAGGTGTCGCCCTGCACGCGCGCCACCTCGGCGGCGTCCGCGGCGACGGCGGGGCGCACGGACACGTCCGCGGTGCCGGTCAGGCGCGGGAAGGCCGGGCGGGGTTCCACGCCGGGCAGCCTAGGTCGGGGGAGGGCGGAGGCGGACCGTCACCGGTGCACGGCAGGATCGGCGACGTGCCCGCTCCCGTCGCCGACCGGCTGCCCGCTGCCCTCGCCCGGCGCATCGCCCTGGCCGCGCAGGGCTTCGCCGACCCTCGGCCCAGCGGGGTGGTCGACAGCCGGCAGCTGCGGCGGATGGTCGACCGGCTCGGCGTCGTGCAGATCGACTCGGTCAACGTGCTGTCCCGGTCGCACTACCTGCCCGCGTTCAGCCGGCTGGGCGCCTACCGGCGGGCGGTCCTCGACGACTTCACCGCCCGCCGGCACGAGCTGTTCGAGTTCTGGGCGCACGAGGCGTCCTTCCTCCCGGTGCGGCTGCACCCGCACCTGCGCTGGCGCATGGCCGCCGCCGAGGAGCACGCCTGGGGCTCGATGGTGCGCATCCAGCGCGAGCGGCCGGGCTACGTGGCCGAGGTGCTCGACCGGGTGCGGGAGGGCGGCCCGACCAAGGCCAGCGACCTCGCCGAGCCCCGCCCGGACCGGCCCGGGCAGATGTGGAACTGGCACGCCGGCAAGGTCGCCCTCGAGTGGCTCTTCTACACCGGCGTGCTCACCGCGCGGGCGCGGACGACGTCGTTCGAGCGGGTCTACGACCTCACCGAGCGGGTCCTGCCCGCCGCCGTCCTGCAGACCCCGACGCCGGACCCCGCCGACGCCGTCCGCGAGCTCGTGCGCACTGCCGCCCGCGCGCTCGGCGTGGCCACCGAGCGGGACCTGCGCGACTACTTCCGGCTGCGGCCCGCGCAGGCGCGGCGGGCGATCGCCGAGCTCGCCGACGCGGGGGAGCTGCTGCCGGTCGAGGTGGCCGGGTGGGGCGCGCCCGCCTGGCTGGACCCGGCCGCCCGCCGGCCGCGGTGGATCCGCGCCCGTGCGCTGCTGTCCCCGTTCGACTCGCTGGTGTGGGAGCGGCCGCGGGTCGAGCGCATCTTCGGCTTCCGCTACCGGCTGGAGATCTACACGCCCGCCGCGCAGCGGGTGCACGGGTACTACGTGCTGCCCTTCCTGCTCGGCGACCGCCTGGTGGCGCGGGTCGACCTCAAGGCCGACCGCCAGGCCGGCGTGCTGCGGGCGCAGGCCACCCACGCCGAGGACGGCGTCGACCGCGCGGAGGTCGCCGCCGCGCTGGCCGAGGAGCTGTGGCTGATGGCGGACTGGTTGGAGCTCGACGACGTCGCCGTGGCGGACCGCGGGGACCTCGCGGCCGACCTCACCGCCGCGCTGCCCGCCCCGCGCCCCGTGGTCGCCTAGGCTCGACGCCCGTGGTGAGCAACGGACCGGTGGACACGCAGTACGAGGACCTCCTGCGGCGGATCCTCGAGACCGGCACGCCGAAGTCCGACCGCACCGGGACCGGCACGGTCAGCACCTTCGGTGAGCGGCTGCGCTACGACCTGTCGACGTCGTTCCCGCTCGTCACGACGAAGAAGGTGCACTTCCGGTCGGTGGCGGTCGAGCTGCTGTGGTTCCTGCGCGGTGACGGCAACGTCCGCTGGCTGCAGGAGCACGGCGTCACCATCTGGGACGAGTGGGCCGACGCGAACGGCGACCTCGGGCCGGTCTACGGCGTCCAGTGGCGCTCCTGGCCCACCCCCGACGGCGGCACGATCGACCAGATCCAGGGCGTCCTCGACACGCTGCGCAAGGACCCCGACTCCCGGCGCATGGTCGTGTCGGCGTGGAACGTCGCCGCACTGCCGGACATGGCGCTGGCCCCCTGCCACGCGCTGTTCCAGTTCGCCGTCCACGACGGCCGGCTGTCCTGCCAGCTCTACCAGCGCAGCGCCGACATGTTCCTCGGCGTCCCGTTCAACATCGCCAGCTACGCCCTGTTGACCCGCATGGTCGCCGCGCAGGTCGGCCTGGAGCCGGGCGAGTTCATCTGGGTCGGCGGCGACTGCCACGTCTACAGCAACCACGTCGAGCAGGTGCGCGAGCAGCTCTCCCGCGAGGTCCGGCCGTTCCCGACGCTGGAGATCGCCCCGGCGCCGTCGCTGTTCGACCACGCCTTCGAGTCGTTCACCCTGCAGGGCTACGACCCGCACCCGGCCATCCGCGCCGCCGTCGCGGTGTGACCGTCTCGCTCATCTGGGCGCAGGCACACGACCGGGTCATCGGCGCCGGCGGCGCCCTGCCCTGGCACCTGCCCGAGGACCTGCGGCTGTTCCGGCGCCTGACCGGCGGCGGCACCGTCGTGATGGGGCGGCGCACCTGGGAGTCGCTGCCCGCGCCCAACCGGCCGCTGCCGGGCCGGGTGAACGTCGTCCTGACCACCGACGCCGACTGGTACGCCGACGGCGCGGAGCGGGCCGGCTCGGTGGCCGGCGTGCTCGCCGCGCACCCGGACTGCTGGGTGATCGGCGGCGCGGCCGTCTACGCGGCGTTCCTCCCGCACGCGCACCGGCTGGTCGTCACCGACGTCGACCTGGCCGTCGACGGCGACACCCGCGCCCCCGTCCTCGACGACGGCTGGCAGCGCGTGTCCCGCACGCCGGGCGCGGGGTGGGAGACCTCGACGACCGGGCTGCGGTACGCCGTCTCCGAGTTCCGGCGGGATGCTGCCGGGACCGGGACGCCCGCGGCCGGTCGGTAGATTCCTCGGCATGACCACCGACCCCGCCCGGCCGTTCGGACGTGTCATCACGGCGATGGTCACCCCGCTCGCGGAGGACGGCTCGATCGACCTCGCCGGGGCCCAGGAGCTGGCCGCGCACCTGGTCGACCGTCAGGCCCACGACGGCCTCGTCGTCCTCGGCACCACCGGGGAGGCCCCCACGCTGAGCGACGGGGAGCAGCACGCCGTCCTCGAGGCGGTCATCGACGCGGTGGGCGACCGCGCCTCCGTGGTCGCTGGGGTCGGCACCAACGACACCGCGCACACCATCGAGAACGCGCGCCGGGCCGAGCGGCTGGGCGCCGACGGCCTGCTCGTCGTCACCCCGTACTACAACAAGCCGCCGCAGGCCGGGCTGCTGCGGCACTTCACCGCGGTCGCCGACTCCACCGACCTGCCGGTGATGCTCTACGACATCCCGCCCCGCTCGGTGGTGCCGATCGAGGTGGAGACGCTGGTCCGCGCCGCCGAGCACCCGCGCATCGTCGCGGTGAAGGACGCCAAGGGCGACTTCGGCGCGCTCGCCTGGACGCTGGCCCGCACCGACCTCGCCTACTACTGCGGCGAGGACATGGTCAACCTGCCGATGCTGGCCCTCGGCGCCGTCGGCGTGGTGAGCGTCGTCGGCCACCTGGCCGGCCCCCGGCTCGCCGAGCTGATCGCCGCGGTCGAGTCCGGCGACCTGGCCAAGGCGCGCGAGGTCAACGAGACCCTGCTGCCGCTGTACACCGGCATCTTCCGCACCCAGGGCGTCATCATGGTGAAGGCGGCGCTGCGCGAGCTGGGGCTGCCCGCCGGCCCCGTGCGCCCTCCGCTCGTCGACGCCACGCCCGAGCAGATCGCGCAGCTGCGCGCCGACCTCGCCGACGGAGGCATCCCCCTGTGATCCCTGCGAGCACCGCCCCGTGACCGTCAGCTCCGCCGGCACCGCCGGTCAGCCGCACCTGGACCTCAAGACGCCGCCCCCGCTGCCCGCCGGCGGCCTGCGGGTCATCGCCCTCGGCGGGCTCGGCGAGATCGGCCGCAACATGGCCGTGGTCGAGTTCGACGGGAAGCTGCTGGTCATCGACTGCGGGGTGCTGTTCCCCGAGGCCGAGCAGCCCGGCGTCGACCTGATCCTCCCCGACTTCGGGGTCATCGAGCACCGCCTCGACGACGTCGTCGCCGTCGTCCTCACCCACGGGCACGAGGACCACATCGGCGCGATCCCCTACCTGCTGCGGCTGCGCGGGGACATCCCGCTGGTCGGCTCGCGGTTCACCCTCGCCCTGGTGGCGGCCAAGCTGCGCGAGCACCGGCTGGTGCCGACCCTGGTCGAGGTCGCGGCGGGCGACGACCACGTCGCCGGGCCGTTCCACTGCGAGTTCATCGCGGTCAACCACTCGATCCCCGACGCGCTGGCCGTCGCCGTCCACACGCCCGCGGGCGTGCTGGTGCACACCGGCGACTTCAAGATGGACCAGCTCCCGCTCGACGGCGTCCTCACCGACCTCGGCGCCTTCGCCCGGCTGGGCCTCGAGGGCATCGACCTGCTGCTGGCCGACTCCACCAACGCCGAGATTCCCGGGTTCGTCACGCCCGAGCGGTCGATCGGGCCGGTGCTCGAGGACGTCTTCCGCCGCGCCACCCAGCGGCTGATCGTGTCCAGCTTCGCCAGCCACGTGCACCGCATCCAGCAGGTGCTCGACGCCGCGGAGACGCACGGCCGCAAGGTCGCCCTGGTCGGCCGCTCGATGGTCCGCAACATGGGTGTCGCCCGGGACCTGGGCCTGCTGCGGGTCGCGCCGGGGCTGATGGTGAGCCTGGACGAGGCGACGAGCATGCCGCCGGAGCAGGTGGTGCTGATCAGTACCGGCTCGCAGGGTGAGCCGCTGTCGGCGCTCGGGCGCATGGCCCGCGGCGAGCACCACCAGGTCACCATCGAGGCCGGCGACACGATCGTGCTGGCCTCCTCCCTGGTGCCCGGCAACGAGACCGCCGTCTACAAGGTCATCAACGGGCTGGCCCGGCTCGGCGCCACCGTGGTGCACAAGGAGACCGCGCGCGTGCACGTCTCCGGGCACGCCCCGGCCGGCGAGCTGCGCACCCTGCTCAACGTCGCCAAGCCGCGCTACCTGATGCCGGTGCACGGGGAGTGGCGGCACCTGCGGGCGCACGCCGCGCTGGCCGAGGAGACCGGCATGACCGCCGACCGGGTCCTCCTCGCCGAGGACGGCGTGGTGGTGGACCTGGTCGACGGCAAGGCCTCGATCACCGGGTCGGTGCCGGTGGGCAACGTCTACGTCGACGGGCTCAACGTGGGCGACGTCGGCGAGGAGTCGCTGCAGGAGCGGCGGATCCTCGGCGACGAGGGCTTCGTGGCGCTCACCGTGGTGATCGAGCCCTCGACGGGCACGATCGTCCGGCCGGTGCACCTGTCCACCCGCGGCTTCTCCGACGACCCGAGCGCCTTCGACGAGGTGCTGCACCTGGTCGAGGACAACCTCAAGCGGGAGCTCGCCGACGGTCAGCGCGACGCCCACCGGCTGTCGCAGACGATCCGCCGGACGGTCGGCAAGTGGGTGTCCGACACCCACCGCCGCCGCCCGATGATCATCCCCACCGTCCTGGAGGTGTGAGGCCCCCGCCAGGGCACCGCCCCGAGCCTGCGAGGGTGGGGAGGAGGGGGTCCTTCCGCTAGCGCACGACCTCGATCGGGTCGATGCCCTCGCCGGCCGGCAGGTCGAAGCCCCACACCTGCGCGTAGAAGGACAGCTCGCCGTCGAGGGCGGCGCGGATGTTCTCCGCCCGCCGGAAGCCGTGCTGCTCGCCGTCGAACAGCAGGTAGGCGTGCGGCACGCCCTTCTCCCGCAGCGCCGCGACCATCACCTCGGCCTGCTCCGGCGGGACGACGCGGTCCTCGGCGCCCTGGAACACCGCCAGCGGGGTGTCCAGCGCGTCGACCTGCGTGATCGGCGAGCGCTCGGCGTACACGTCGGCGCCCTCCGGCCACGGCGCGACCAGCCCGTCGAGGTAGCGGGACTCGAACTTGTGCGTGTCCGAGGCCAGGGCGCCGAGGTCGGCGACGCCGAAGTGGCTGGCGCCGGCGGTGAAGACGCCGGGCCGCAGGGTGAGCGCGGCCAGCGTCGTGTAGCCGCCGGCCGAGCCGCCGCGGATGGCCATGCGGGCGGGGTCCACCCGGCCGGCGTCGGCGAGGGAGCGGGCGCAGGCGACGACGTCGTCGAGGTCGACGACGCCCCACCGGCCCTGCAGCGCGTCGCGGTAGCGGCGGCCGTAGCCGGTGGAGCCGCGGTAGTCGACGTGCGCCACGCAGAAGCCGCGCGAGGTGAAGTACTGGATCTCCAGGTCCAGCACGCGCGGGTGGGCCGACGTCGGGCCGCCGTGCACCATCACGATCAGCGGCGGCAGGTCCCCCTCGGGCGCGGTGGCCTCCGGGTTCGCCGGCGGGTAGACCGCGGCGTGCGCCTCGGCGATGCCGGTGCCGCGCTCCTCGGTCGGGAAGGTCAGGTGCTCCGGCGCGGAGAACCAGGCCGGGTCCAGCCCCAGGTCGCGCGCCGGGCGCAGCACCTCGCTGCGCCCGGAGAGGTCCGCGCGCAGCACCACGGGCTCGCTCGCCGGGCTGCCGGCCACGCAGACGACGGCGTCGCCGAGCCCGGTGAGGTAGCGCAGGGCGGTCCACCCGGGCAGCGCCACCTCCCGCGTGGTCCCGTCGGCCTCCACCACGACCAGCCGGTCCCCTCCCTCCCCGCCGGCCGCGGCGACCACCCGGCCGCCGGGCAGCAGGACGAACCGGCGGGAGCCGAAGACCCACTGCGGCCCGGCGATCTCGGTGCCGGTGTCGAGGACCAGCTCCGCCTCACCGCCCGGCCGCCACCGCCACAGCGACCACACGTCGGTGCGGTCGCAGCAGAACCACAGGGTGCCGTCGTCGGCCCAGGTGGGCTGCACGGCCGACTCGCCCGGCCCGCCCGCGACCACGGTCTCGGTGCCGTCGGCGGCGCGGACGACCAGCTGCGCGGCGTCCCAGGGCATGTCCGGGTGGTGCCACTGCAGCCAGGCCAGCTGCCCGCCGGGGCCGGGCCGGGGGTCGGAGACGAAGTCCGGCCCGCCGACCAGCACCTCGGCGGTGCCGTCCGGCGCCAGCCGCACCACCTCGTCGACGACGTCGGCCGCGGCGCCGGAGGCGGTGTGCGTCTCCCGGACGGCGAGCAGCGACCCGTCGGCGTCCGGGGTCAGGTCGGCGTACCGCACGCCGGCCGGCAGCTCCGGCTCGGGCGTGACGGCGACGGGTGCCTCGTCGCCGGGGGACAGCCGGTACAGCCGCTGGTCGTCGAAGTGGGTGAACCACAGCGTGCCGCCGGCGACCGCCCACGCCGCCCCGCCGTACTCGTGCACCCGGGTGCGGGCGTTCCAGGGGGAGGGGAGGACGTCGGTCGTGGTGCCGTCGGCCGCGCGCCGGACCAGCGCCGACCGGCCGCCCTCGCCGGGGCGTGACTCGGACCACCAGACGTCGCCGCCGTCGACGGCGACCTCGCCGAGGCGCGCGGCCGCGCGGACGACGAGTGCCGAGGTGATCGGGGTGGGCCAGCTGCCGTACGGGACGGGGGAGGAGGTCGGCATGCAGCGACCGTAGGCGGGGGACACGATCACGCGCCTTCCTGGGAGGACGCCGGCCGGCGGCTACCGTCGACGCATGCCTGCCCGCACCACGCCCTCGCGCCGGCCGGCCGGCTCGGCCCCGAAGGGCCGGTCCGGGTCGACGGCCTCCGGCAAGCGGCCGGCCCCGCGCACGCCCGCCCGCAACGGCAACCGCAAGCCGCCCGCCCGCAAGCCCGCCCCCAAGCAGGGGCCGGGCGCGGCCGCCGGTGCCTTCCGGGCCGCCGCGGGCGCCTGGTCGCTGGTCGCCCGCGGCGCCGGCGGGCTGGCCCGCTCGATCGCCCGCCCGGAGGAGGCCGAGCCGCTGGCCCCCGAGCACCGCCGCGACGGTGCCGGCCTCGCCGTCCTCGGGCTCGCCGTCGTGCTCGGCGCCGCCGCCTGGTTCGACGGCATCGGCCCCGTGGGCGCGGGCCTGGCCGACGGCGTCCGCTGGATCGTCGGCTCCCTGCTCGTCGTCCTGCCCGCGCTGCTGTTCCTCGTCGCGCTGCGGCTGCTGCGCCGCGCGCCGCGCCCGGAGGCCCGCGGCCGGCTTGCCATCGGCTGGGTGTGCGCCACGCTCGCGGTGCTCGGCATCGCCTCCGTCGTCGGCACCCCCGCCGACCCGATGGGCGGGGAGCCCGGCTCGGGCGGCCTGGTCGGCTGGGCCGTCGGGACGCCGCTGACCGCCGGGCTCGGCGCCGTCGTGGCCGTCGTCCTGCTCTCCCTGCTCGCCGTCTTCGCGGTCCTCGTGCTCACCGGGACCCCGCTGCACCAGGTGCCCGAGCGGCTGCGCGAGCTCGTCGGCCGGGGCGGCGACGAGGAGTGGGACGAGGACGGCTACGACGAGGAGTGGGCCGAGGAGGAGCCGGAGGCCCCGGTCAAGCCGCGCCGCTCCAAGCGCGCCGCGCTGGCCGAGGTGCTCGACGAGGACGCCCCCGACCTCACCGCCACCGGCCCGATCGACCACGTGCCCACCGCCGACGTGCGGGAGGCCGTCCGGCACGAGCCCGCGCCCGAGCCGGCGCCCGCCGCGCCCCGGCGGCCGGCCGTCGTCGACCGGACGGCGCCGCCGGAGGACCTCCCGCCGGTCGAGGAGCCGCAGCAGCTGGTCATCGAGCCGGTCGAGGGCGACTACGTGCTGCCCTCGATCACCTCGCTGCGCCCGGGCACCCCGCCGCGGGCCCGCTCGCAGGCCAACGACGCCGCCATCGAGGCGATCACCGGCGTCCTCGAGCAGTTCAACGTCGACGCCGCGGTCACGAGCTTCACCCGCGGCCCGACGGTCACCCGCTACGAGATCGAGCTCGGCCCCGCGGTCAAGGTCGAGAAGATCACCGCGCTGACCAAGAACCTCGCGTACGCGGTCGCCAACGACAACATCCGCATCCTCGCCCCCATCCCGGGCAAGTCCGCGGTCGGCGTCGAGGTGCCCAACACCGACCGCGAGACCGTCAGCCTCGGCGACGTCATGCGCTCGACCGTGGCCAAGCAGGACCCGCACCCGATGCTCGTGGGCCTGGGCAAGGACATCGAGGGCGGCTTCGTCTGCGCCAACCTCGCGAAGATGCCGCACCTGCTGGTCGCCGGCGCGACCGGCTCCGGCAAGTCCAGCTGCGTCAACTCGGTGCTGGTGTCGCTGCTGCTGCGGGCCACGCCCGACCAGCTGCGGATGATCCTGGTCGACCCGAAGATGGTCGAGCTCACGCCCTACGACGGCATCCCGCACCTGATCACGCCGATCATCACCGACCCGAAGAAGGCCGCCACCGCGCTGGCCTGGCTGGTCGAGGAGATGGAGCAGCGCTACCAGGACATGCGGGCGTCCGGCGTCCGGCACATCGACGACTTCAACCGCAAGGTCGAGCGGGGCGAGATCGTGGCGCCGCCGGGCAGCGAACGGGTCTACCGGCCCTACCCGTACATCCTCGCGATCGTCGACGAGCTCGCCGACCTCATGATGGTCGCCCCGCGCGACGTCGAGGAGTCGATCGTCCGCATCACCCAGAAGGCGCGCGCGGCCGGCATCCACCTCCTGCTCGCCACCCAGCGGCCCTCGGTCGACGTCGTCACCGGCCTGATCAAGGCCAACGTGCCCTCGCGGCTGGCGTTCTCCACCTCCAGCCTCACCGACAGCCGGGTCATCCTCGACCAGCCCGGCGCGGAGAAGCTGATCGGCATGGGCGACGCCCTGTTCCTCCCGATCGGCGCCGGCAAGCCGATCCGCGTGCAGGGCGCCTACGTGTCCGACGCCGAGATCGAGGCGGTCGTCGAGTTCACCAAGCGCCAGGCCGAGCCGGAGTACCGCGAGGAGGTCTTCAGCGCCGCGCAGGGCGAGAAGAAGGAGGTCGACGAGGACATCGGCGGGGACCTGGACCTGCTGTGCCAGGCCGTCGAGCTCGTCGTCACCAGCCAGTTCGGCTCGACGTCGATGCTGCAGCGCAAGCTGCGGGTCGGCTTCGCCAAGGCCGGCCGGCTCATGGACCTCATGGAGACCCGGGGCGTCGTCGGCCCGTCGGAGGGCTCCAAGGCCCGCGACGTGCTGGTCAAGCCCGACGAGCTGGAGTCGGTCCTGTTCACGCTGCGTGGCGGGACCCTCCCCGCGGGCGAGGGCTGAGCGGGGGAGCGGGCGGCGTCACCCCCGCTCGGCAGGGGAGGGTGGCGCCCGGCGCCTACGATGGGCCGGTGACAGCTCCGACCGGCCCTGCCCGCACGGTGGCGGTGGTGACCCTCGG
Source organism: Geodermatophilus sp. SYSU D00684 (assembly GCF_054050455.1). Classification (NCBI taxonomy): domain Bacteria; kingdom Bacillati; phylum Actinomycetota; class Actinomycetes; order Geodermatophilales; family Geodermatophilaceae; genus Geodermatophilus; species Geodermatophilus sp. SYSU D00684. The sequence continues at coordinate 11,420 of NZ_JBJGZI010000040.1, forward strand.
CTGCGCCCGCAACGAGGTCGACTCGGAGGAGCTGGCCGGCCGCCTGGCCGCCGACGGCTACCGACTGGTCGAGGACCCCGAGGGCGCCGACGCCGTCCTGGTCAACACCTGCGGGTTCATCGAGTCGGCCAAGAAGGACTCGGTCGACGCCATCCTCGCGGCCACCGACAGCGGCGCCGAGGTGGTCGCCGTCGGGTGCATGGCCGAGCGCTACGGCTCCGAGCTGGCCGGGGCGCTGCCCGAGGCCACCGTGCTCGGCTTCGACGACTACGCCGCGATCGGCGACCGGCTCGACGACGTCCTCGCCGGCCGGCCGCTGGTCCCGCACTCGCCGCGCGACCGCCGCACGCTGCTGCCGATCAGCCCGGTGGCCCGCACCGCCGCGGCCGCGTCTGCGGAGGCGCCGGCCATCCCCGGCCACGGCTGGGTGCAGCGCCGCCGGCTGGCCTCCGGTCCCTCCGCCGCGCTCAAGCTCGCCTCCGGCTGCGACCGGCGGTGCGCCTTCTGCGCCATCCCGGCCTTCCGCGGCTCGTTCGTCTCCCGCCCCCCGGCCGAGGTCCTCGGCGAGGCCCGCTGGCTGGCCGGGCAGGGCGTGACCGAGCTGGTGCTGGTCAGCGAGAACTCCACCTCCTACGGCAAGGACCTCGGCGACCTGCGCTCGCTGGAGAGGCTGCTGCCGCAGCTGGCCGCGGTCGAGGGCATCGCCCGGGTGCGGGTGGCCTACCTGCAGCCGGCCGAGCTGCGCCCGGGGCTGCTCGAGGTCATCGCCGCGACCGACGGCGTCGCGCCGTACTTCGACCTGTCGTTCCAGCACTCCTCGGCCGGCCTGCTGCGCCGGATGCGCCGGTTCGGCGGCACCGACGACTTCCTCGCGCTGATCGAGCGCGCCCGGTCGCTGGCGCCCACGGCCGGGTTCCGGACCAACGTCATCCTCGGCTTCCCGGGGGAGACCGAGGACGACGTCGCCGAGCTCGAGCGCTTCCTCACCGAGGGCCGCCTCGACGCCGTCGGGGTGTTCGGCTACTCCGACGAGGAGGGCACCGAGGCGATCGGCCTGCCGGGCAAGCTCGGCCGGGCCGAGATCGACGCCCGCGTCCGGCGGATCACCGAGCTGGTCGAGGAGCTCACCGCCCAGCGCGCCGAGGACCGCGTCGGCGAGCGCGTCGAGGTGCTGCTCACCGAGGACCTGTCGGCGGAGGAGGGCCGGGGCGTCTGGGCCGGCCACGCCGCCCACCAGGACCCCGACGCCGACGGCACGACCACGGTGACCGGCGTCCCCGCCGACGCCCGGCCCGGGCAGCTGCTCGCGGCCGAGGTGGTCGGCACCGAGGGCGTCGACCTGGTCGCGGCCGCCCTCGAGCCCGCCTCCCTCCCGGCCGGGCGGTGAGCGGGCGGTGAGCGCCGTCCTGCCGGACCCCGCGGCGACCCCGCCGCAGTCGGCCAGGCTGGTCAACCTGCCGAACGCGCTCACCGTCCTGCGGCTGGCCCTGGTGCCGGTGTTCGCCGTCCTGCTCCTGTCCGACGGCGGCATGGACGACGACCGCCGCGTGTGGGCGACGGTGTTCTTCGCGCTGGCGATCATCACCGACCGCTACGACGGGCTCATCGCGCGCCGCACCGGCCAGGTGACCGAGTTCGGCAAGCTCGCCGACCCCATCGCGGACAAGGCGCTCACCGGGACCGCGCTGGTCGGGCTCTCGGTGCTCGGGCTGCTGCCCTGGTGGGTGACGCTGACCATCCTCGTCCGCGAGGTCGGCGTGACCCTGCTGCGGTTCTGGGTCATCCGGCACGGCGTCATCGCCGCCAGCCGCGGCGGCAAGGCCAAGACCGTCGTCCAGGCCCTGGCCATCGGGCTGTACACCCTGCCGCTGACCGGGGTGCTGGCCAGCGCCCGCTGGTGGGTCATGGCCGCCGCCGTCGTGCTCACGCTGGTCACCGGCCTCGACTACGTCTACCGCGCGCTGACCCTGCGCCGCACCAGCGCCCGGGCCATGCGCGCCGCCGCCGCGCGGCGCGCCGCCGGGCCCACCGGCTCGGTCACCGACAGCGCGGCCTGAGGCCGGGGCCGCCCCGGGAAGTGCGTGCCGGCCTGCGGCGTTACGCCATGAGCGGACGCGTCCGCGTCGGCTCCATCCCGGGCGGGCGGGCCGCGTACCGTGGGCGCACGGCACCCGCGGGTGCCGCCGCTCTTCCCTCTGCCAGACAGGAGACGGCCATGACGCTGCTGCGCACCCAGCTCGGGCGGACCCTGCGCGGTCACCGGCTGCAGCAGCGGCGCACGCTGCGCGACGTCTCCGGTGCCGCCCGGGTGAGCCTGGGCTACCTCTCCGAGGTCGAGCGCGGGCAGAAGGAGGCCTCCTCCGAGCTGCTCGCCTCCATCTGCGACGCCCTCGACGTCGAGCTCGCCGACCTGCTGGCCGAGGTGAGCTCCGGACTGCGGGGCGCCGACACCCGCGTCCGCCCGCTGGCCCCCACGGGCACCGCCCCCGCCGAGGAGGCCGCGGCCGAGCCGGCCGCCGCGTCGGCGCCCGCCGCCGAGGCCGCGCCCGTCGCCGAGCCCGCGCTCGCGCTGGTCGGCGCCGAGAAGCCGGCCCGCGCCGGGCTGCGCGCCGTCTCGCTCGCCGCGTAGCCGCCCACCGCGGCGGGCGCGCCGCCCCGCCGCGGTGCCGGGCGTCGCGCCCCCCGCCGTGGCAGGGTGATCCCGGGGGAGACCGCCCACCGGCGGGCGGTCGGCTGCTCCGGGAACCTGCGGAGGTCGCCGTGCGGTACCTGTTCCGGCCACCGGGGACCGAGGGTGCCCGGCTGCTCGCGCTGCCGTGGCACCAGCCGCTGGAGGAGTGGGACCCGGACCTGCTGCTCGAGGTCCCGCAGCGCGGCATCTCCCGGCACGTCGTCCGCTTCGTCGCCGAGCAGGACCAGGTCTTCGCCCTCAAGGAGATCGCCGAGCCGCTGGCCCGGCACGAGTACGCGCTGCTCGGCGAGTTCGAGGAGGAGGGCCTGCCGGCGGTCTCGGTGCTCGGCGTCTGCGTGGACCGGCCCGGCGGCCAGGACGCGATCCTGGTGACCCGGTACCTCGAGTACTCGATGTCCTACCGCTACCTGTTCTCCCGGCCCAGCGCCCGGCAGTCGGTGGACCAGCTCATGGACACCATGGTGGTGCTGCTCGTGCGGCTGCACCTGGCCGGCGTCTTCTGGGGCGACTGCTCGCTGTCCAACACCCTCTTCCGCCTCGACGCCGGGGCGCTGGCCGCGCACCTGGTCGACGCCGAGACCGCCGAGCGGCACCCGCAGCTGTCCCGCGGCCAGCGCCACTACGACCTCGACCTCGCGCGGGAGCGGGTCGGCGCGGAGCTGCTGGACCTGCAGTTCGGCGAGCTCCTGCCCGACGGCGTCGACCCCATCGAGGTGGCCGAGAGCCTGCCCCGCCGCTACGAGCTGCTGTGGGACGAGGTCACCCGCGAGGAGGTCTTCTCCGCCGACGAGCAGCGCTACCGGGTGGCCGAGCGGCTGCGGCGGCTCAACGACCTCGGCTTCGACGTCGGCGAGGTCGAGCTCGTCACCTCCGACGAGGGCGCCCGGCTCCGGGTCGAGACCCGGGTCTCCTCCCCGGGCCAGCACCGGCGGGAGCTGTTCCGGCTGACCGGCCTGGAGGTGCAGGAGAACCAGGCCCGCCGGCTGCTCAACGACCTGCGCTCCTACCGCGCCTACCTCGAGCAGAAGACGGGCCGGCCGGTGCCGCAGGCCGAGGCCAGCACCCGCTGGCTGACCGAGGTGTACCAGCCGGTCGTCGACGCGGTCCCCAAGGAGCTCGCCGGGCGCCTGGCGCCGGCCGAGGTGTTCCACGAGGTGCTCGAGCACCGGTGGTTCCTGTCCGAGCAGGCCGGCCGCGACGTCGGGGCGCGGAAGGCCCTCCGGTCCTACCTCGAGAACGTGCTCTCCCGGACCCCCGAGGAGATCACCACGCCGTCGGTCATCGCCCGGCGCACCTGAGGCGGAGCGCCGCCGCTGTCGCAGGTCACGCCCGGTTAACGGCCGGGTTGCGCACTCCTGTGATCAGGGCCACGGTACTGATCACGCGGTGATCGTCGGTGCCCGCCGAAACGGAGGCGATGAGTCTTGTCCATCGCAGGACGGATCCCGGAGACCGGAGCCGGTCGACCACACCAGGACCGGCGCAGGCGGCGACGCCGCGCGCTGGGCAGCGCGGCCACCGCGGCGGTGGTGGCGTCCACGCTGGCCGCCTGCGGCGGTGACGGGGACGGCGGGACCCCGACCCTGACCTGGTACATCAACCCCGACTCCGGTGGCCAGGCGACGATCGCCGAACGCTGCTCCGAGGAGTCGGACGGGGCCTACACGATCGAGGTGTCCCAGCTCCCTCGTGACTCGCCCGCCCAGCGCGAGCAGCTGGTCCGCCGGCTGGCGGCCGAGGACGAGTCGATCGACCTCATGAGCCTCGACGTGGTGTTCCCGCCGGAGTTCGCCCAGGCGGGCTTCCTCGCCCCCGTCCCGGAGGACGTCGCGCAGGAGGTCAGCGAGGGCGTGTTCCAGGGGGCGCTGGACTCCGCCACGTGGGACGGCGAGCTCGTCGCGGTCCCCTTCTGGTCGAACACCCAGCTCCTCTGGTACCGGAAGTCCGTGGCGGAGGCGGCGGGGCTCGACATGACCCAGCCGGTCACCTGGGAGCAGCTGATCGAGGCCGCGGAGGGCCAGGACAAGCTCCTCAGCGCCCAGGGCCGGCGGTCGGAGTCCCTGATGGTGTGGTTCAACGCGCTCCTCGAGTCCGCCGGTGGCCAGTACATCGTCGAGAGCGGGGACACCCCCGAGAGCATCCAGTTCGGTCTCGCTACCCCCGAGGCCGACCGCGCCGCCGAGGTGATGGCCGCCGTGGCCAACTCCTCCGCGGTCGGCCCCGGCTTCACCACGTCCAACGAGGACACCAACGCGAGCGAGTTCGAGAGCGACGACGCAGGCTTCATGGTCAACTGGCCGTTCGTCTACGCCCAGGGCGTCGGCAAGGTCGAGGCCGGGACGCTGGACCAGTCGGCGATCGACGACTACGGCTGGGCGCTGTACCCCGCCGTCGACGAGGGGACGCCGAGCGCGCCTCCCCTGGGCGGGATCGACATCGCCGTGTCGGCGTTCAGCCGGTACCCCGACCTCGCCTACGAGGCGGTCACCTGCATCGTCCAGGACGAGAACCAGGCCGAGTACATGGTGACCAACGGCAACCCGGCGTCGTCGGTCGCGGTGTACGACGACCCCGAGGTGCAGGAGGCCTACCCGATGGCCGACACCATCCGCGAGTCCCTGGAGCTGGCGGCGTCCCGCCCGCTCACGGCCTACTACAGCGAGGTCCTGGGGTCCTTCCTCCGCGAGTACCACCCACCGGGCTCGGTCGACGACCAGACCGGTGAGCGAACGGAGACCCTGACCCAGGCCATCCTCTCAGGGGAGCAGCTGCTATGAGTCAGACGACGCTGCCGCCGGTCGAGAAGACCCAGCCGGTCTCGGCGCCCCGCGGCACGATCAGCGACCGGTCCCGGGCCGAGCGCAAGCTCGGCTGGATGCTGGCCGGCCCGGCCTTCGTGGTCATGCTGTTGGTGACCGCCTACCCGATCATCCAGGCGGTCTACTACTCGCTGTTCAACTACCGGCTGACCGACCCCGAGAACCGGTCCTTCGACGGCCTCGGCAACTACTGGGTGATCCTCACCGACGGCGTGTGGTGGCAGGCCATCCTCGTCACCGTGATCATCACGGTGGTCACGGTGGCCGTCGAGCTGGTGCTCGGCTTCGCCCTGGCCCTGGTGATGGCCAAGGCCCTCAGCTCGATCCGCCCGGTGGTCCGGGCCGCCATCCTGATCCCCTACGCGGTGATCACGGTCGTGTCGGCCTACGCCTGGCAGTTCGCCTTCAAGATCAACACCGGTTTCGTCAACAGCTGGTTCGCCTGGCTGCCGGGCGTCAGCGACACCACCGACTGGTTCGGCGGCCAGGCCTCGTCGCTGTTCGTCATCTGCCTGGCCGAGATCTGGAAGACGACGCCGTTCATCTCGCTGCTGCTCCTGGCGGGCCTGGCCCAGGTCCCGGAGGTGCTGCAGGAGGCCGCCAAGGTGGACGGCGCCACCTGGTGGCAGCGCATGTGGCGGGTCACCATCCCCAACATGAAGGCCGCCATCATGGTGGCGCTGCTGTTCCGGACCCTGGACGCGTTCCGGATCTTCGACAGCATCTTCATCATGACCGCCGGCGCGAACAACACCGAGTCGGTCTCGTTCCTCGCCTACCGGCAGACGATCTCCCGGGTGGAGATCGGCCTCGGCTCGGCCGTCTCCGTGCTGCTCTTCCTGTCGGTGGTGCTCATCGCCTTCAGCTTCATCAAGGGATTCCGGGTCGACCTGGCCCAGGCACGAGGGGAGCGCTGATGTCGACCAAGGAGAAGACCTGGTGGTGGATCGGCGGCGCCCTGATCGTCCTCTACTGCCTGTTCCCGATCGCCTGGATCGTCTCGCTGTCGTTCAAGACGACGGCGGACCTCGCGAACCAGTCGTTCCTGCCGTCGGCCTGGACGTGGGAGAACTACTCGACGATCCTCACCGGCTCGGCGAGTGACCTGTTCCTGCCGGCGCTGCGCAACAGCTTCGGGATCTGCCTGATCGCGACGTTCATCTCGTGCATCCTCTCGATGTTCGCCGCGTACGCGATCGCCCGGCTGGACTTCCCGGGCAAGAGGCTCATCCTCGGCACCGCGCTGGCCGTGGCGATCTTCCCGGTCATCTCGATCGTCACGCCGCTGTTCAACCTGTGGCGGCAGATCGGGCTGTACGACACCTGGCCGGGCCTGATCATCCCCTACCTGTCGCTGACCCTGCCGATCTCCATCTGGACCATGTCGGCGTTCTTCCGGGAGATCCCCTGGGAGATGGAGCAGGCGGCCCAGGTCGACGGTGCGACCACCTGGCAGGCGTTCCGCAAGGTGATCGTCCCGCTGGCCGCACCCGGGGTGTTCACCACGGCGATCATCGCCTTCTTCATCGCCTGGAACGACTTCGCGTACGGCATCTCGCTCACCTCGACGAACGCCGCCCGCCCCGTCCCGGCCGCGCTCGGCCTGTTCTCCGGCGCGTCCCAGTTCCAGGACCCCACCGGTGCCATCGCCGCGGCGGCGGTGATCGTCACCATCCCCGTCGTCGTCCTCGTGCTCCTGTTCCAGCGGCGCATCGTCGCCGGTCTCACCAACGGCGCGGTCAAGGGCTGACCCGGCCGTGCCCACCATCCCGCCGACCCATCGAGGGGACGAGATCTGATGGCCTCCATCGAGATGAAGAACATCGTCAAGCAGTACGGGGACGGCTACCCGGCTGTGAACGACGTCAGCCTGGACATCGCCGACGGCGAGTTCATGATCCTCGTCGGCCCGTCCGGCTGCGGGAAGTCGACGCTGCTGCGGATGATCGTCGGGCTCGAGGACATCACCAGCGGCGACATGCTCATCGGCGGCAAGCGCGTCAACGAGCTGGCGCCGCGCGAGCGCAACCTGTCGATGGTCTTCCAGAACTACGCGCTGTACCCGCACATGACGGTGTTCGAGAACATCGCCTTCCCGCTGCGGCTGTCGAAGACGCCCGACGACGAGGTCCGGCGCCGGGTGAACGAGGCCGCCGACGTGCTCGAGCTCAAGGAGCACCTCGAGCGCAAGCCGGCGAACCTCTCCGGTGGTCAGCGGCAGCGCGTCGCGATGGGCCGGGCCATCGTGCGCCAGGCCGAGGCGTTCCTCTTCGACGAGCCGCTGTCCAACCTCGACGCCAAGCTGCGCGGCCAGATGCGCACCGAGATCAGCCGGCTGCAGCGCCGGCTGGGCATCACGACCGTCTACGTCACCCACGACCAGACCGAGGCGATGACCCTCGGGGACCGGGTCTGCGTCCTGCGCAAGGGGAGGATCCAGCAGGTCGCCTCGCCACGGGAGCTCTACGAGCAGCCGGTCAACCTGTTCGTCGCCGGGTTCATCGGCTCGCCGCCGATGAACTTCCTGCCGGCGACGCTGGAGGGCAACGCCCTGCAGACGCCGTTCGGGCAGGTGGAGCTCGACGAGAAGCGCGTCGCCGCCGTGCGGGGCCGCGACCTGCTGCTGGTCGGCATCCGGCCGGAGTACTTCGAGGACGCCTCGCTCGTCGACGAGGCCAAGCGGCCGCACGGGTCGGTCTTCCGCGCCCGCGTCGACGTGACCGAGTGGCTGGGCGACTCGCAGTACGCCTACATCCCCTACGAGGCGCCGGAGGCGATCACCGCCCAGCTGCGTGACCTCTCCCGCGAGCTCGACTCCGAGGAGCTGCGCACCCAGGCGATCGTGTCGATCGACGCGACCAGCCGCATCCGCGAGGGCCGGGACGCGGAGTTCTGGCTCGACAGCCGGAAGATCCACGTCTTCGACCCGCAGACGGGTGAGAACCTCACCCGCGACGCGGAGGCCGGCGCCCGGCTCACCCAGCTGGCCGAGGAGGACCGGGTCGGGCAGGTGCAGGACGCGCAGGCGAGCGGGCAGACCGTCGGCTCCAGCGTCATCTCCGGGAGCACCGGGCCGTCGGGGTCCTCCGGGTCGTCCGGGGCCCACCGGGCGAGCGCCTGAGGGAGGACCGGACCCTCCCCGTGGACCACCGCCGCCCGTGGTGGCGGACGGCGGTGGTCTACGAGGTCTACCTGCCCAGCTTCGCGGACGGGACCGGGGACGGGCTGGGCGACGTCCCCGGCCTGCGCGGCCGGCTGCCGTACCTGGCCGACCTCGGCGTCGACGCCCTGTGGGTCACCCCCTGGTACCCGTCGCCGATGGCCGACGGCGGCTACGACGTCGCCGACCACCGCGACGTCGACCCGCGGTTCGGCACCCTGGCCGACGTCGACGCGCTGCTCGCCGAGGCGCGCGCGCTCGGGCTGCGCGTCGTCGTCGACCTCGTCGCCAACCACACCTCGGCCGAGCACCCGTGGTTCCGGGCCGCCCTCGCCGGCGGTCCCGGGGCGCCGGAGCGGGCGCGCTACTTCTTCCGGGACGGCCGCGCGGGCGGCACCGAGCCGCCCAACGACTGGATCAGCGCGTTCGGCGGGCCGGCCTGGACGCGGGTGCGCGAGCCCGACGGCCGGCCCGGGCAGTGGTACCTGCACCTGTTCGCCCCCGAGCAGCCCGACCTGGACTGGACCTCGCGGGAGGTGCAGGAGGAGTTCGACGGGATCGTGCGGTTCTGGCTCGACCGCGGCGTCGACGGGATCCGGGTCGACGCCGCGCCGGCGATGGCCAAGGTGCCCGGCCTGCCCGACGCCGGGCACGGCCCGGGCGCGGTGTTCGCCAGCAGCGAGTGGGTGGACAACCCGCACTGGGACGTCGACGCGGTGCACGAGGTCTTCCGCCGCTGGCGGCGCATCGGCGACACCTACGACGGCGACCGGCTGTTCGTCTCCGAGGCCGTCGTCCGCGGGCCCGAGCGGCTGGCGCGGTACGTGCGCCCGGACGAGCTGCACACCACCTTCAACTTCGACTACCTCAGGGCGCCGTGGGACGCCGCGGCCCTGCGTGCGGTGGTCGACGGCACCCTCGCGGCGCTCGCACCCGTCGGCGCGCCGGCCACCTGGGTGCTGTCCAGCCACGACGAGACCCGGCACGTCACCCGCTTCGGCCGGGCGCACAGCGGCGCCGCCGTCATGGGCTTCGACGCGGCCGGGCCCGCCGACCTCGCCCTCGGTCTGCGGCGGGCGCGCGCCGCGGCGCTGCTGACGCTCGCCCTGCCCGGCGGGGCGTACCTGTACCAGGGGGAGGAGCTCGGCCTGCCCGAGGTCGAGGACCTGCCCGCCGACGCGCTGCAGGACCCCACCTGGGAGCGGTCCGGGCACACCGCGCGGGGCCGGGACGGCTGCCGCGTGCCGCTGCCGTGGTCGGGGGAGCGCCCGCCGTTCGGGTTCGCGCCCGACGGCGTCGCCCCGTGGCTGCCCCAACCGGCGTCGTGGCGGGACCTCACCGTCGAGGCGCAGCGGGGCGACCCGGCGTCGACACTGTCCCTGTACCGGGCGGCCCTGCGGCTGCGTCGCGAGCTCCTGGCCGAGGAGCCGCTGACCTGGCTGGACCTCGGCGCCGGCGTGCTGGCCTTCGACCGCGGGACGGCGCTGCGCTGCGTGGTCAACCTGTCCCCGGAGCCGGTCCCGCTGTCCGGGCTGGGGCGGGTGCTGCTCACCAGCGCCGCGGCCGGCGACGACCTGCCGCCGGACACCGCCGCCTGGCTGGCGCCGGCCTAGGCAGCGTCAGCCGCGGGCGGCGGCCAGCTCGGCGGCGGTGGGCGGGTCGGCGCCGACCCGCGTGCAGGTGAGCGCGGCGGCCAGCGCGGCGTCGTCGACCAGGCGCAGCAGGTCGTCGTCGGACAGCGCCTCCAGCGCCGCGCGGGAGGTGACCCCGGCGGCGAGCAGGCCGGCGAAGAACCCGGCGGCGAGGGTGTCGCCGGCGCCGACGGTGTCGGCGACGGTCACTCGCGGCGGCTCGCGGTGCAGCAGCGGCCGGCCCGGGCGGGCGATCCGCAGCGGCGCCCCGCCGTCGGTGAGCAGCACCAGCGCCGGCCCGCGGCCGGCCCAGCGCTGCGCGGTGGCGTCGAGGTCGCCGGCGGCGTCGGGCTCCAGCCAGCCGAGGTCCTCGGCGCTGACCTTCACCAGGTCGGCGACGGCGACCAGCCGGTCGAGCCGGGCCCGGACGGCGCCGGGGTCGTTGCCCAGCGTGGCGCCGACCGGGCCGCCGGCCAGCATCGGGCGCAGGTTGGGGTCGACGCTGACCAGCGCGCGGCCGGCCAGCCGCTCGGCCAGCCGGGCGATCGCGTCGCACCCCGGCGGGGTCCAGCTGGAGATGGAGCCGACGTGCAGCAGCGCCGTCGTCTCGGGGACGACGGCGGCCAGCTCCTCGTCGGTCCACTGCCAGTCGGCGGCGCCCTGCACGTGGAAGCCGTAGTCGGCGGACCCGTCCGGGCCCAGCCCGACGACGGCGAGGCTCACCGGCTCGGTCGCGGCCACCATGCCGCGGGTGTCGACGCCGGACAGCTCCGCGTGCCGCCGCAGCGCCGGGGCCAGCGGGCCGGTGCCCAGGCGGGCCAGCAGCGCCACCGGGGCGCCCAGCCGCCCGGCGGCGACGGCGACGTTGAGGGCGTTGCCGCCGGGCCGCGCCACGTACTGCGGCGCGGTGCCCTCGGGACCGGCGTCGGCGTCGGGGACCGGCAGCAGGTCGACGACGAGCTCGCCGAGGACGGTGAGGGTGGGGACGGCGCTGTCCATCGGCCGACCCTAGCCCGGCGCGGCCCGGTTCTCCGGGGATCCCCGGACGGGGGACGCCGGCCGGACCGGGGACGTCCCTGTTGGCCGGGACACCGTTCCTGCTGGGACGATGACGGGGAGAACCGCCGTGGCACCGCGGCGGTGCGGGAGCCAGGAGGCGGCGCGGGACCGCGCCGGAGCAGGAGGAGCCCAACATGCCCAACCCGATCGTCAAGCTCTGGCGGTACCTGACCGCGTCGGCCAACGCGCAGATCGACCAGCGGGCGGACCCGAAGATCCAGATCCAGCAGGCGATCGAGGCCGAGCAGCAGCGGCACCAGGCGCTGGCCAACCAGGCCGCCGCCGTCCTCGGCAACCAGCGGCAGCTGGAGATGCGGCTGAACCGGCAGCTCGGCGAGGTGGAGAAGCTGCAGGCCTCGGCCCGCCAGGCGCTGGTGCTGGCCGACCAGGCCCGCGGCCGGGGGGACGCGCCCAAGGCCGGCGAGTACGAGCAGGCCGCGCAGGCGTTCGCCACCCAGCTGGTCGCCGCCGAGCAGGCGATGGAGGACCTCAAGCGCAGCCACGACGAGGCGCTGCAGGCCGCCGAGCAGGCGCGCGGCGCCGTCGAGCAGAGCCGGATGCGGCTGCAGACGACGCTGGCCGAGCGCACCAAGCTCATGAGCCAGCTCGAGCAGGCCAAGATGCAGGAGCACGTGGCCGCCTCGATGCGCCAGGTCAACGAGCTGTCCGCGCCGGGCAACACCCCGAGCCTGGCCGAGGTCCGCGACAAGATCGAGGCCCGCTACGCCAACGCGCTCGGCCAGGCCGAGCTCGCGCAGACCTCCGTCGAGGGCCGCATGCTCGAGGTGCAGAAGGCGACCCTCGACGTCGCCGGCGCCTCCCGGCTGGAGCAGATCCGCGCGGCGATGGGCGGGCAGCCCGCCGTCGAGGGCGGCACCGGTGCGGCGGGGGCGATCGGCCCGGGCACGGCGTCGCCGTCGTTCGAGAAGACCGAGCAGACCGCCCAGCGTCCCGAGAACGCCTGAGCGACGACGCACGCGGGCCCGGTCACCTGACGGTGACCGGGCCCGCGGCGTCCCTAGTGGGCGTTGGCCAGCGGCGGCGGGCGGCCGGGCTCGCCGGTGCGGGCCGCCGGGTCGACGGGCGCGTCGGTGGCCTGGCAGGTCGGACACCAGTAGGTGATCCGCTCCTGCAGGTCCGGGCCCTGGTCGCCGCGCAGGATCGGGGTGCCGCAGCGGTAGCAGAGCTTGTCCTTGCGGCCGTACACCCAGTGGTCGCGGCCGCGGCGCAGGTCGCCGGTGGTGCTCTGCTCGGGGCGGTCCCGGTTGGCCAGCATCAGGGTGCGCGTGCGATCGACCAGCCCGGGCAGGTCCTCGACGTCGGCCACCCGCATCCACGGGTGCACCCCGCAGACGAACAGCCCCTCGACCTTGTAGAGGTTCCCCGGCCCGCACAGGTTGCGCTGGTCGAGGATCGCGACGCCGATCTGCTCGTCGGGGTGCGACCGCAGCCGGCGCAGCGCCTCGTCGAGGTCCCAGTCCGGCCCGAGGACGTCGGGGCCGAGGTGGCCGACGACCTGGTCCTCGTCGGTGGTGCGGACCATCGTGACGTCGTGCAGCCGGTAGCCGACGCAGTCCCACTGGTCGGTGGCGAGGACCGCGCGGATGGAGAACGCCGGCCCGCCGCGCCACCGCGCGCCCTTGCGGTAGATGTGCCAGCTGCCGTCCATCCGGTAGTGGGTGCGCAGCGTCCAGCCGTCGGTGAACCGGGTGAGCATGTGCTTGCCGCGGGGGACCACCTCGCGGACCGTGCGGCCCGTGAGGTCGGTGGCGGCCAGCTGCGGCACGCGCAGCTCGCCGCGGCGCAGCGTCTGGCCGGCCAGCGCGGTGTTCATGCGCTTGGCGGCCAGCCAGACGGTGTCTCCCTCGGGCACCTCCCCAGTGTCCCCTGCGCGCATCCGCGCTGCTCGGGAGCGAGGGACGTCACCCCGGCGGCGGGAAGGGCGCGCCCGGCGCGGACGCTGCAGCACCCGTGCAGCGACGTCCCGCCTCCGCCAGCACCACGCCCGCCCACCTGACCGCCGCCGGCGAGCCGGTCACCGTGACCGTGGCCCGCGACGTGCGGCCGGCGCAGCGCGAGGCGTTCGAGCGCTGGGCCGCCGACGTCCTCGGCCTGGCGGCGGCCTTCCCGGGCAACCTGGGCACCAGCCTGCTGCGGCCGGGGCCCGGCTCCACCCGCTACCACCTGGTCTACCGCTTCACCGACGGCGAGTCGCTGGCCCGCTGGGAGCGCTCGGCGCAGCGCCAGCGGGCGCTCGAGCGGGTCGAGCACCTCGCCGACGGCGCCGACTACGCCCGCGTCGCCGGGCTGGACAGCTTCTTCACCGCGCTCACCCCGCCGCGCCCGGGCCCGCGCTGGCGGCTGACCGTGCTGACCATCGCCGTCGTCTTCGCCATCACGCTGGCCTTCCAGCTGCTCGTGGCCCCGCACATCGCGTCCTGGCCGCTGCCGGCGCGGCTGCTGCTGTCGGCGACCGTCGTCGTCGTGCTGCTCGGCCAGGTGGTCATGCCGCGGCTGTCGCGCTGGCTGGCTCCCTGGCTGCGCGGCCGCCGCTGAGGACCGCGCGTGGGACCGTCGCACCCCTGGCGTAGACCGGGGCCGTGATCGAGATCCCGGGGCGCGGCCCCTTCGCCCTGGTGCAGAGCGCCCGCTTCCTCGAGGGCTTCGCACCCGCCCGCCATCCTGGCGCCCCCGACGGCGTCCTGCGGCTGGCCTGCTGGGTGGAGGGCTCGGACACCGCCGTGGGCGTCGCCGTGTCCCAGGACGCCGGCGGTGCGGTGCACGTCCGCGCCGACGCGGACCCGCCGCGGCTGGGCGAGCAGGTCGCGCGCGTCCTCGGCCTCGACGTCGACGGGTCGGCCTTCGCCGCGGTGACCGCGGCCGACCCGGTGCTCGCCCCGGTGGCCGCGGCCCGTCCCGGCTTCCGGCCGGTCTCCTTCTGGTCGCCGTACGAGGCCGCGTGCTGGGCGGTGCTGTCCCAGCGCACGAGCATCGCCGCGGCGGCCGGGGTCAAGGCGCGGATCGCCGAGCGGTGGGGGACCGTGCACCGCGTCGACGGCGTCCCGGTGCCGGCGTTCCCCACCCCGGCGCGGCTGGCGGCCGTGGCCGACGAGCTACCGGTGCCGGCGGTCAAGCGCGAGCGGCTGCGGGGGCTGGCCGGGGCCGCGCTCGACGGGCGGCTCGACGGCGGGCGGCTGCGTGCGCTGCCGGCAGAGCAGGCGCTCGCCGAGGTGCGGGAGCTGCCCGGCATCGGGCCGTTCTCGGCCGAGCTCGTCGTGGTCCGCGGCGCCGGGGCGCCGGACGTCTTCCCGGCCGCCGAGGCGCGGCTGCACGAGGAGATGGCGCGGCGCTACGGCCTGGCCGATCCGTCACCAGCGGAGCTGGCGCGGATCGCCGAGCGGTGGCGGCCCTTCCGCTCCTGGGCGTCGGTGCTGCTGCGGGCCGCCCGTGGCACCACCGACGCCCAGGAGCGGACGGCCCGCGCCGGGTGACTCAGCCGAGCGGGCGGACGCCGCTGGCGCTGGTGCCGCGGGCGCCGGAGGTGCGGGTGAACGCGACCCGCTGGCCCTCCTCGAGCTCGCGGTAGCCGCCGTCGTCCTCGATCTCGGAGTAGTGCACGAAGACGTCGTCGCCGCCGTCGTCGGGGGTGATGAAGCCGAAGCCCTTCTCGGCGTTGAACCACTGCACCGTGCCCTCGGCGTCGCCGCCGGCGTCCCCGCCGCGCGGGGCGCGGGCCGGCCGCTGGTCCCGGCCACCGCGGTCGTCCCGGCCACCGCGGTCGTCGCGGCGGTCCCGGGGCGCGGGGCGGTCGTAGCCGCCGCGGCGCGGGGTCGACGGGAGCAGCCGCACGGAGTCGGCCTGCAGCCCGCGGTTGCCCTCGACCAGCTCGAACTCGACCCGGTCGCCCTCCTCGAGGTCGCCGCCGCGGGTCACCGCGGAGACGTGCACGAAGACGTCCTCGGGGACGATGAACCCGAAGCCGCGGTCGGCGTCGAAGCGCGTGACGGTGCCCTGGACGACGATGCCGCGCGGCGCCCGGCCCCGCCCCCGGTCGTCCCGGCCGCGGTCGTCCCGCCCCCGGTCGTCGCGCCCGCCGCGGTCGTCGCGCCCGCCGCGGTCGTCGCGGCGGCCGCCGCGCGGGGCGCCGCCGGTCGGGCGCACCCGCTCGGCCTGCGGGCCGCGCGGCCCCTCGGTGGCGTCGTACTCGACGGGTTGACCCTCGTCGAGGGTCCGGAAGCCACCGGTGTCCTCGATGGCCGAGAAGTGGACGAAGACGTCGTCCCCGCCGTCCTGGGGCTCGATGAACCCGAAGCCCTTGTCCGCGTCGAACCAGCGGACCGTGCCGGCTGCCATGTCTGTATCCCTCGATCCCTCACGTACTGCGACGGTCCACGGTACGCGTCCGGCGCGGACCGGCTCCCGTCAGCCGCGGAGGCTCACCCCCGCAGGCGCAGCCCGCGCGGGGTGGCCGCGAACCCGGCCGCCTGCAGCGCCGACGACAGCGGGGTGTCCTGGTGCACCGAGGCGCCGTCGGCCTTCTGCACCACCATCCGGCCCAGCGCCCCGGCGGCGACGGCGCCCGACAGCGCGGTGGCCGCCTCCTTGAGCGTCTGCTCGTCCTCGGTCCACGACAGCAGTGTCTTCCCGCCGCGCTCGACGTAGAGCACCAGCTCGCCGTCGACGAGGACCACCAGCGCCCCGGCCTTGCGCCCGGCGCGGTGCCCGGTGGCCCGCTTCCCGCCGCCGGTGCCCTCGCCGACGTCGACGGCAACCTGCGCCGCCGACGACCCGTCGGCCTCGCCGTCGGAGGGGCCGGTGCGGTCGGGCCAGGGCAGGGCGGCGCCGTAGACGTTGGCCGGGTCGGTGGCCGCCAGCACCACCGCGCCCTCGGGCGTGCGGTCGGGGACGGCGTACGCGCGGAGCCGGTCGACCGCGCCGACCGTGCCGAACTGCGCGGCCCCGAGGGTCTCGACGAAGTAGCCGCGCCGCGCCCGGTTGTTCTCCTCGAACGCACGCAGCACCGGGTAGACCGCGGAGAACCCGCCGGGCACCTGCTCGGCCATGACCGCCCCGCGGGTCAGCACGCCGTGCCGTTCGAGCAGCGCCTCGGCGCGGGCGGTGGTGCGCCGGGTGGGGTTGGCCTCGCGGTCGGGCAGCCGCGACCAGCGGCCGGCCACCGTGGGCGGGCCGGTGCGGCTGGGCATCGCCGGGCGGCCCAGCCGGGGGCGGCCGTAGCGGGTGCGGTCCACGCGGGCGCGCGGCGGCGCCGGTGCCCGCTTGTGCGTGCCGCCGCCGGCCAGCCGGGTGCGCAGCGGGGCGAGGGTGTCGTTGGTGAGCAGCCCGGCCCACACCAGGTCCCACACGACGTCGGCGAGCGCGGTGTCGTCGGTGGAGCCGACCAGGTCGGACAGCCCGCGGAAGAACACCGCCTGCCCGGCCGACAGCTGCTCGAGGACGGCGAAGCCGACGCCGCCCTCCTCCGGCAGCTCGAGGGGATCGGGCAGCAGCAGCGGCGCGAGGTCGGCGGGCACCAGGCTCACCCAGCCGTCGCCGCCGGGCAGCCCGCCGGCGCCGGCCCACAGCACCTCGCCGGCGCTGGTCAGCTCGTCGAGCATCGCGGGGGAGTAGTCGCGCACCCGGGTCGGGAGCACCAGCGTCTCCAGCGCGCTCGCCGGCACCAGCGCGCCGGCCAGCTGCTCGACCACCGCCAGGACGCCGTCGACGCCGCGCATCCGGCTGCCCACCGACTGCCAGGCCGGCGTGAACCGGGCGAGCGTGCCGATCGGCACCGGCTCGACCTCCTGGCGCAGCCGGGCCAGGCTGCGGCGGCGCACCGAGCGCAGCACCTCGGCGTCGCACCACTCCTGGCCGGTGCCGCCGGGCCGGAACTCTCCGGTGACCAGCCGGCCGGTGCCGACCAGCCGCTGCAGCGTGGCGGTGACGACGGCGACGCCGAGCCCGAGCCGCGTGGCGACCTCGGCCGGCTGGAACGGGCCGTGCGTGCGGGCGTAGCGGCCGACGATGTCGCCCAGCGGGTCGGCGACCGGCTCGGTGAACGCCTCGGGCACGCCCACGGGCAGCGCGGTGCCCAGCGCGTCGCGCAGCCGGCCGGCGTCCTCGATGGCGACGTGCCGCTCCTCACCGGCGATCCGCACGACGATCGCCCGCCGGGAGGCCACCAGCTCGTCCAGCCACTCCGCCGGGACGCCGCGCAGCGCCGCCTCGGCGGGGGTGAGGTCGCCCAGGCCGCGCAGCAGGTCGGAGGCGCCGTCGACGTCGCGGGGGTGGCGCTCGGCCGGCAGCCGCTGCAGTTCGCGCTCCACCTCGGCCAGCGCCTCGGCGTCGAGCAGCTCGCGCAGCTCGGAGCGGCCGAGCAGCTCGGCGAGCAGGCCGGTGTCCAGCGCCAGCGCCTGCGCGCGGCGCTCGGCCAGCGGGGCGTCGCCCTCGTAGAGGAACTGCCCGACGTAGCCGAACAGCAGCGACTGCGCGAACGGGCTCGCGGCCTGCGTCTGGACGTCGACCACCCGCACCCGCCGCGAGCGGACGTCGCGCATCAGCTCCACCAGGCCGGGCACGTCGTAGACGTCCTGCAGCACCTCGCGGGCGGCCTCGAGCGTGATGGGGAACGAGGAGAAGTCGCTGGCCACGGAGAGCAGCTGGGCCGCGCGCTGGCGCTGCTGCCACAGCGGGGTGCGGCGGCGGGGGTCGCGGCGGGGCAGCAGCAGCGCGCGGGCGGCACACTCGCGGAAGCGGCTGGCGAACAGCGCGGAGCTGCCGACCTCGGCGGTCACCTCGCGCTCGACGTCGTCGGGGTCGAGGACGGCCAGGTCGGCCTCGGGCGGCTCACCGGTGGTGTCGGGCAGCCGCAGCACGATGCCGTCGTCGGAGTGCATGGAAGCGACGTCGACGCCGTAGCGCTCGCGCAGCCGGGCGGCGAGGACCAGCGCCCACGGGGCGTTGACCTGCGCGCCGAAGGGGGAGTGGACGACCAGCCGCCAGTCGCCGAGCTCGTCGCGGAACCGCTCGACCAGCAGCGTGCGGTCGTCGGGGAGGTGGCCGGTGGCCGCCTTCTGCTCGGCGAGGTAGGCGAGCAGGTTGGCCGCGCCCCAGTCGTCCAGGCCGGCCGCCTGCGCCCGCTCGCGGCCCTTCTCCGGCGTCGCCGAGCCGACCTCGCGGAGGAACGCGCCGAGCGCGCGGCCCAGCTCCAGCGGCCGGCCGGGGGCGTCGCCGTGCCAGAACGGCATCTTCCCGGGCTGACCGGGGGCGGGGGACACGAGCACCCGGTCGTGGGTGATCTCCTCGATCCGCCACGACGACGAGCCGAGCAGGAAGACGTCGCCGACGCGCGACTCGTAGACCATCTCCTCGTCGAGCTCGCCGACCCGGCGCCCGCCGGCCCCCTCGCCGCCGACGAGGAAGACGCCGAACAGCCCGCGGTCGGGGATGGTGCCGCCGCTGGTGACCGCCAGCCGCTGGGCGCCGCTGCGGGCGGTCAGGGTGTCGGTGACCCGGTCCCAGGTCAGCCGCGGCCGCAGCTCGGCGAACGCGTCGGAGGGGTAGCGGCCGGCCAGCATGTCGAGGACGGCGTGCAGCGCGGAGTCGGGCAGGCCGGAGAACGGCGCCGACCGGCGCAGCAGCGCGCCGACCTCCTCCACCGTGCGCGGGCCCTCGGACACGATCGCCACGATCTGCTGGGCGAGCACGTCGAGCGGGTTGCGCAGGTAGCGGATCGACTCGATCGCGCCGGCCTTCATCCGCTCGGCGACCAGCGCGCACTGCACGAGGTCGCCGCGGTACTTGGGGAACAGCACGCCGCGGCTGACCGCGCCGACCTGGTGCCCGGCGCGGCCGACCCGCTGCAGGCCCGCGGCCACGGTGGGCGGCGCCTCGACCTGGACGACGAGGTCCACCGCGCCCATGTCGATGCCGAGCTCGAGCGACGACGTCGCGACCACCGCCGGCAGCCGCCCGGACTTCAGCGCCTCCTCGACGACCGCGCGCTGCTCCCGGGACACCGAGCCGTGGTGGGCGGCGGCGACCGGCTGCACGCCCTCGGGGACGCCGCCGCCGGAGCCGGCCTGCGCCATGAGCGCCGCGGCGTTGGTGCCGGGCGGCACCGCCTCGCCGGTGGCCCGCTCGTAGGCCATCTCGTTGAGCCGGCTGGTCAGCCGCTCGGCCAGCCGCCGGGAGTTGGCGAACACGATCGTGCTGCGGTGGGCCTCGACCAGGTCCAGCACCCGCTCCTCCACCGCCGGCCAGATCGACGTCCGCGGCTGGTCCCCGGCCGCCGACCCCTCCAGCTCGCCGGTGGGCTGGCCCAGCTGGCTCATGTCCTCGACCGGGACGATGACCGACAGGTCCCACTCCTTGCCCGCCGGCGGCTGCACCACCCGCACCGGCCGGCCGCCGGCGAGGAAGGTGGCGACCTCCTCGATGGGGCGCACCGTGGCCGACAGGCCGATCCGCTGCGCGGGGCGGTCCAGCAGCTCGTCGAGCCGGTCGAGGGAGACGGCCATGTGCGCGCCGCGCTTGCTGTCGGCGACGGCGTGCACCTCGTCGACGATCACCGTCTCCACCCCGCGCAGCGCCTCCCGCGCGGAGCTGGTGAGCATGAGGAACAGCGACTCGGGCGTGGTGATGAGGATGTCGGTGGGCCGCCGGGTGAACGCCCGCCGCTCGTCGGCCGGGGTGTCGCCGGAGCGGATGCCGACGGTGATCTCCGGGCGCGGCAGGCCCAGCCGCAGGGCCGCCTGCCCGATGCCGGCCAGCGGGGCGCGCAGGTTGCGCTCGACGTCGACCGCCAGCGCCTTGAGCGGCGAGACGTAGAGGACGCGGCAGCGGCGGCTCTCGTCGGCCGGCGCCGTGCTGGTCAGCCGGTCCAGCGACCAGAGGAAGGCCGCCAGCGTCTTCCCCGACCCGGTCGGGGCGACGACGAGCGCGTGCTCGCCGCTGCTGATGGCGTCCCAGGCGCCGTCCTGGGCCGCCGTGGGCTCGGCGAAGGCGCCGGTGAACCAGGCCCGGGTGGGCGCGGAGAACCGGTCGAGAGCGGGCACGTGTCCAGTGTCCCCGCGGGTACGACAGTCCGCTGGCCTGCGCCGACGCCCGGAGCGGGCGGCGCGCGCCCGGACCGGGGGTGGCGTGCGGCACACTCCCCGCCATGCGCCACTCGCTCTACGAGGCCGAGCACGAGGACTTCCGGCAGACGGTCCGCACGTTCCTCGAGAAGAACGTCGCGCCGTTCCACGACCGGTGGGAGCGGGAGGGGATCGTCCCGCGCGAGGTGTGGCTCGCCGGCGGCGAGCAGGGCCTGCTCGGGATGGACATCGACGAGCAGTTCGGCGGCGGCGGGGTCCGGGACTTCCGCTACAACGCCGTCCTCGACGAGGAGGTCACCCGGGTCGGCGCCAGCGGCCTGGGCTTCGGCCTGCACAACGACGTCGTCTCGCCCTACCTGCGCGACCTGTGCACCGAGGAGCAGGCGCAGCGCTGGCTGCCCGGCTTCTGCCGCGGCGAGCTGATCACCGCCATCGCGATGACCGAGCCGGGCACCGGCAGCGACCTGCAGTCGATCCGCACCGCCGCCCGCCGCGACGGCGACTCCTGGGTGCTCAGCGGCGCCAAGACCTTCATCACCAACGGCATCAACGCCGACCTGGTGATCGTGGTGGCGCGCACCGACCCCGACGCCCCCGGCGCGAGGGGCACCAGCCTGCTCGTCGTCGAACGGGACATGCCCGGGTTCACCCGCGGCCGCAACCTCGACAAGGTCGGCCTCAAGGCGCAGGACACCGCCGAGCTGTTCTTCGACGAGGTGCGGGTGCCGGCGGAGAACCTGCTCGGCACGGAGAACCGCGGCTTCGCCCACCTCATGGAGAACCTGCCGCAGGAGCGGCTGTCGATCGCCGTCGGCGCGGTGGCCGCCTGCGAGACGGTGCTCGCCCGGACCCTCGAGTACGTGACCAGCCGGACCGCCTTCGGCCGGCCGGTCGGCAGCTTCCAGAACAGCCGGTTCGTCCTCGCCGAGCTGCACACCGAGACGACGGTCGCGCGGACGTTCGTCGACGAGTGCGTGCGGCAGCTGGGCACCGGCGAGCTGACCGCCGTCGACGCGGCGATGGCCAAGTACTGGACCAGCGAGCTGCAGAACAAGGTCGCCGACCGCTGCCTGCAGCTGCACGGCGGCTACGGCTACATGGACGAGTACCCGGTGTCCAAGGCCTGGCGCGACGCCCGCGTGCAGTCGATCTACGGCGGCACCAACGAGATCATGCGCGAGATCATCGGCCGGTCGCTGGGCCTGTGACGACGCAGGCGGCCGCCGACGTCGGCCGGGTGCAGCGGCGCACCGTCGCCGTGCTCTCCGGCGCGGTCGCCCTGGGCGGCCTCGGCGTCACCGTCGGGATCACCGTCGGCGGGCTGCTCGCGCGGGAGGTGTCGGGCAGCGACGCCGCCGCGGGGCTCGGCCAGACGATGGGCGTGTTCGGCGCCGCGCTGCTCGCCGTCCCGCTCGCCCGGGTGTCGGACCGGGCCGGGCGGCGGGCGGGGCTGGCCGCCGGGTACGCCGTCGCCGTCGGCGGCGCCGCGCTCACCGTCGTCGCCGCGGCGCTGTCCTCGCTCCCGCTGCTGCTCGCCGGGCTGTTCGCCTTCGGCGCGGCGACCGCCTGCAGCCTGCAGGCGCGTTACGCCGCGGCCGACCTCGCCCTCCCCGAGCGGCGCGGCCGCGCGCTGTCGCTGGTCGTGTGGGCGACGACGGTCGGCTCCGTCCTCGGCCCCAACCTCGCTGCGCCCGGCGCCGACCTCGGGCGCGCGCTCGGCCTGCCCGCGCTCGGCGGCGGCTTCGCCGTGTCCGCCGCGGTGTTCGCCGTCGTCACCGCCGGGCTGTGGCTCGCCCTGCGCCCGGACCCGCTGCTGCTGGCCCGCCGGATCGCCGACGGCGAGGGGCCGGCGCCCGTCCGCCCGCGGCGGGCCACCCGGGGCGCGCTGGCCGCGGTGTGGGCCGCCCCCGGCGGCCGGCTCGGCCTGGTCGCCGTCGTGGTCTCGCACGCGGTGATGGTCGGCGTCATGGTCATGACGCCGGTGCACATGGGGCACGCCGGCGGGCACGACGACGCGACGACGCTGCGGCTGGTCGGCGTGGTCATCAGCGTGCACGTGGCCGGCATGTACCTGTTCAGCCCGCTCGTCGGCTGGCTCGCCGACCGGGTGGGCCGGCGCGCGACGGTGGCGCTCGGCGGGGCGCTGCTCCTCGCCGCCGCGGGCCTGGCGGGGACCGCGCCGCCGGAGGCCGCCGGCCGGCTCGGCGCCGGCCTGCTGCTGCTCGGGCTGGGCTGGTCGTGCGGGCTGATCGCGGGCTCCACGCTGGTCACCGAGGCGGTGCCGGCGGAGGTGCGGCCCACCGCGCAGGGTGGCGCGGACCTGCTCATGGGCCTGGGCGCGGCGGTTGCCGGCGCCGTCGGCGGCCCGCTGCTGGCGCTGGGCGGCTTCGACCTGGTCGCCGGGGTGTCCGCGGCGCTGGTGGTCCCGCTGGCGCTGGTCTGGCTGCGGCGCTGACCGCCCGGCCCCTCAGCGGCCGCGCATGTTGCGCCACAGCACGACCAGCGTGATCAGCAGGCAGATCGCGATGCCGATCTCGAGGACGACGTCCCACGTCGCCGAGCCGGTGCTGGGGAACACGCCCCCAGCCTAGGCTCGACCTGTATCATGAAGTAACTTCACGGTGCAGGAGGTTCACGATGGCGGACGCGCGGGTCGCGGCGCTCGACCGGGTCCTGGAGCTCACCGTCCTGCTCGGGCGGGACATGGCGACGTCCCTGGCGGCCGAGGGGCTGACCGTCGCCCGCACGGCTCTGCTGTGGCGGCTGCGCTCCGCCGGCCCCAGCACCCAGCGGGCGCTGGCCGACGCCCTCGGGGTCAGTGCCCGCAACGTCACCGGGCTGGTCGACGGGCTGGCCGAGGCCGGCCTGGTCACCCGCGAGTCGCACCCCACCGACCGGCGGGCGACCCTGGTGACTCCCACCGCCCGTGCCGAGCGGCTGCTCGAGGAGATGGCGGCGGGGCAGGAGCAGCTCGCGGAGCAGCTGTTCGGCGGGCTGGCGCCGGACCGCCTCGACGGGCTGGTGTCCGCCCTCGACGAGGTCCTCGACCGGCTGCGCGCCCTGGTCCCGGGCGGCGCGGCCGCGGGGGAGGCCCCGTGACCGCCCGCGAGCTGGTGCGCCGCGCGGTGGCCTTCGAGCTCGGCACCTGGCGCAGCCTGTGGCGGTGGGTGCGCCGCCGTCCCGACGTGCCGGCCGGCGCCGACGCCTTCCCGTACGCCTCGGCGGCCGCGCCGGTGATGTGGACGTTCATCGTGCTGTCGGCGGTCGAGATCCCGCTGGTCGACTGGCTGCTGCCCTGGCAGTCGCTGCGGGTCGCGGTGGCGGTCCTCGGCGTCTACGGGCTGCTGTGGATGGTCGGGATGCTCGCCGGGCAGCGCGTGCACCCGCACACCGTCGACGCCGGCGGGCTGCGGGTGCGCAGCGGGTGGACCGTCGACGTCCGGGTGCCGTGGGAGGAGATCGCCGCCGCGCGCGTGCGGCGGCGCAGCGTCGAGGGTTCGCGCACGGTCGTCGTCGCGGAGGAGGGGGAGCGGCGCGCGGTGTCGGTCGCCGTCGTGGCCTCCACACAGGTCGACGTCGAGCTGCGCACGCCGCTGGTGCTGCCGCTCGCCCGCACCGGCGGCCGCCCGGTGGGCGAGCTGCGGCTGGCCGCCGACGACCCGGCGGCGCTGGTCCGGCGGTTGCGGTCGGGGATCGCCGACCACGCTGCCGCCACGGCCGGCGGGGACGCGCGCTAGCGTCGGGGACGTGCGCCTGCAGGAGTTCTGGTCCCGGCTGGAGACCCAGTTCGGGTCGATGCGGGCGGAGAGCGTCGCGCGCGACCACGTGTTCTCCGTGCTCGGGGGCCGCTCGGCGGTCGACGCGATCGAGGCCGGGGTGCCGCTGCGCCGCGTGTGGCTGGCGATCTGCGAGGAGTACGACGTGCCGCAGAGGGACCGCTGAGCCGTCGCCGGCGCCGGGTCGAGCGTGTCCCCTCGACTCGAACACCTGTTCGTCCTACTGTGAGCACGTCCACAGGGAGGTCGTCCTCCACAGGCCCGGACGGTCACCGGAAAGTGTCAGACCCCCGACCTAGCGTCGCCTCCGACACCGCATCGACTCCACGACACGCGACTTCCCGAAGGTGAGCACCATGGCAACGCTCGACCGCGACAAGGCCCTCGACATGGCCCTCGCCCAGATCGACAAGCAGTTCGGCAAGGGCTCGGTCATGCGCCTGGGCGACAGCGCCGCGCAGGCGATCAAGGTCATCCCGACCGGCTCGATCGCCCTCGACATCGCGCTCGGCATCGGCGGCCTGCCCCGCGGCCGCGTCATCGAGGTCTACGGCCCGGAGGCCTCCGGCAAGACCACGGTCGCCCTGCACGCGGTGGCCAACGCCCAGGCCGCCGGCGGCATCGCGGCCTTCATCGACGCCGAGCACGCGCTCGACCCGGAGTACGCCCGGGCCATCGGCGTCGACACCGACGCGCTGCTGGTCAGCCAGCCCGACACCGGGGAGCAGGCCCTCGAGATCGCCGACATGCTGATCCGCTCCGGCGCGCTCGACATCATCGTCATCGACTCCGTCGCGGCCCTCGTGCCCCGCGCCGAGATCGAGGGCGAGATGGGTGACAGCCACGTCGGTCTGCAGGCCCGCCTCATGAGCCAGGCGCTGCGGAAGATCACCGGTGCGCTGAACAACTCGGGCACCACCGCGATCTTCATCAACCAGCTGCGCGAGAAGGTCGGCATCGTCTACGGCTCGCCCGAGGTGACCACCGGTGGCCGCGCGCTGAAGTTCTACTCGTCGGTCCGCCTGGACGTCCGCCGGATCGAGACCCTCAAGCAGGGCACCGAGGCCGTCGGCAGCCGGGTCCGCGTCAAGGTCGTCAAGAACAAGGTCGCCGCCCCGTTCAAGCAGGCCGAGCTCGACCTGCTGTGGGGTGTCGGGTTCAGCCGCGAGGGCGGCCTCATCGACGCCGGCGTCGAGCAGGGCTTCATCCGCAAGTCCGGCGCCTGGTACACGTACGAGGGCGATCAGCTCGGCCAGGGCAAGGAGAACGTCCGCACGTTCCTCCGCGACAACCCCGACCTCGCCGACGAGATCGAGAAGAAGGTCAAGGAGAAGCTGGGCATCGGCCCGCAGGTCGACGCGCCGGCCGCTGACCCGGTCGACTTCTGAGCGACCCCGTGACCGGCTGGTCCGGCCCGGTCCCCGAGGGGGCCGGGCCCGAGCAGGCCGATCGCCCCGCCGGCCGCCGCGGCCGGGGACCCCGCCAGCCGGGCGCCCCGGGGCGCGGGCGCCGGGCCCCCCGCCGGGCTGCTGGTGCGATCGGGCGGCGCAACGACTCGGGACGAGGTGGTCGGGATGCCGAAGTTCGTCGTCTTC
>NZ_JBJGZI010000041.1:0-34661 GCF_054050455.1 Geodermatophilus sp. SYSU D00684
CACCGTACGGCCCGGCGCCGGGCCGTACGGTGGGCCGGCGCCGGGCCCCCGCCGGCCCGGTGCGGGGCGACGCGGTGAGCGCCGCACCCCGCACGACGGCGGTGGAGGCGGGCCCCCGGCCGACGATCCTGTCGTGGCGCCGCCTGCTGATCTGCCTCGGCGGCGGCCTCGTCGCGGGCGGACTGACCACGGTCGCCGGTGTCCCCGACCTCGCGGTCCTCGTCGGCTGGGCCGTGGCCGCCGGCGGCCTGCTGTTCTGGGTGTGGCGGATCAGCTGGCCGCGCGACGCGGAGGGGACCAAACGCCTGGCCGAGCAGGAGGGGCAGACCCGGGTCACGGACACGGCCGTGCTGGGTGCGGCGGTGGCCAGCCTCGCCGCCGTCGTCGAGGGCCTCGTCCGGTCCAGCTCCGGGGGTGTCGTCGGCGTCGCCACCGTGGTGCTCGGCGTCCTGGTGGTGATCCTGTCGTGGGCGCTGGTCAACACGGTCTTCGCCCTCAAGTTCGCGCGCCACTACTACGCCGGTGGCGACGGCGGCATCGACTTCGGCCAGCGGGAGCCGCCTGCCTACAGCGACTTCGCCTACGTCGCGTTCACCGTCGGGATGAGCTTCGCGATGCCGGACACCCAGGTCGAGGACACGTCGATCCGCAAGGTCGCCCTCGGGCACGCTCTGCTGTCCTACCTGTTCGGCACCGTGGTGATCGCCGTGGCGGTGAACCTGGTGACCAACCTGGGGCAGCAGGGATAGCGCCGGGGGGACGGCCGACGCGGTGTCCACGGTGCTGCGCCCTCGCCCAGCCGGCCACGGCGAGCGCACCTCCCGGGGCCGTGGAGGTGGACCTGTCGCCCGGCACGGACGTGCTCGGCGTGGTTGCCGTCGGTGGTGTTCGCCCCCGTGCCCCCGTGTTCGCCGCGGGGCGGACCGGCAGGTCGAGCGACCCCCACCCGGAGTCCGGCGCCGGCGCCCACCGACGGTCCGGCTCCGCCGACGGACGCCGGCACCCCGGACGCGGGGAGGCGGAGGTCGCCGACGACGGCGGGATCGGCACCGTCGT
Source organism: Geodermatophilus sp. SYSU D00684 (assembly GCF_054050455.1). Taxonomy (NCBI): domain Bacteria; kingdom Bacillati; phylum Actinomycetota; class Actinomycetes; order Geodermatophilales; family Geodermatophilaceae; genus Geodermatophilus; species Geodermatophilus sp. SYSU D00684. The sequence goes on from NZ_JBJGZI010000041.1 coordinate 1,057, forward strand.
CCTCCTCGCCGTGCCGGCGGTGGCCGGGGCCGTCGCCGCCGGCGTGGTCCTCCGCCGGAGATCCCGTCCGTGACCGGAGGACCGAGGGCCCGGCGGGGTGCATGCTGAGGGCGTCCGCAGCGGTCCAGCGCCGTCGTCCGCCCGGAGGACCGATGACCGAGTTCGTCGCCCTCGTCGCCGCGGGGGTCGTGGTCGTCGGCCTCGGCGCCCTGGCGGCCGGCTCCGTGCTGACCGCGGTCGGCTGGCTGGCGGTGCGCCTCGTCCGGCACGGCGGGGACGGAGGTCCGGGTCCCCTCGGCTCCACCCCTCGACCGGGGCGGGGTCCGCGGTGACGCGGGTCAGGGCCTCGTCGTGCGAGGCAGGCCTCCCGCTGTCGTCCGCCGCACCGCGGCCGGTGACCTCTCCCTAGGGTCGGGTCATGGCGATGCCACCGGTCTCCGGCCTGGACGTCGGCGTCCTGCTCGACCGGGTCGAGGGGACGGCGCCGATCGAGGCCCTGCGGGCCGCGGCGGAGGCGCTCGCGGAGATGCTCGGGGCGCGGGACCTGACCTTCCTGATCGCCGACTTCAGCGGCCGCGCGGTCGTCCGTCTCACCACGGGGATCGCCCGCGCCGAGGGCGGGCGGTCGCAGGCGGGCGCGCACGCGGAGACCCTGCCGCTGTCGGGCACCGTGTACGAGCGGGTGCTGTGGACCCAGGAGGCCGACGTGCGCCCGCTCGACGACGGGGCCCGGGTGATCGCCCCGGTCAGCGACCGGGGGGACGCGATCGGGCTGCTGGAGCTGGTCCTCCCGGTGCCCGCGGACCCGGCGGTGGTCGCCGACGTCGCCGCCGCCGCGCACGCCCTGGCCTACGTCGTCGTCGCCGCCCGCCGGTACACCGACGTGTTCGAGTGGGGGCAGCGCACCACTCCCTTCTCCCTGGCCGCGGAGATCCAGCGCCGGCTGCTCCCGGCGTCCTACACCTGCGAGGCCGGGCAGTTCACCCTCGCCGGCTGGCTCGAGCCGGCCGCCTCGGTGGGCGGGGACACCTTCGACTACACGCTCAACCAGGACTCGCTGCACGTGTCCATCACCGACGCCGTCGGTCACGAGGTCGAGGCCGCCCTGCTGGCCACGCTGCTGGTCGGGGCCCTGCGCAACGCCCGCCGGAAGGGCCTGGACCTCGCCGGGCAGGCCCGCTACGCCAACGACGCCGTCGCCGACAGCGCCGCGCCCGGGCAGTTCGTCACCGGACAGCTCCTGCGCGTGCACCTGTCGTCCGGTACGGCCATGGTGGTGAACGCCGGTCACCCGCTGCCGCTGCGGCTGCGCGCCCGCCGGGTGCAGGAGATCGGCCTGGACGTCGAGCCGCCGTTCGGTGTCGTGCCCCGCGCGTCGTTCCGGCCCCAGCAGTTCCGGCTGACACCGGGGGACCGGGTCGTCCTCCTCACCGACGGGATGCAGGAGCGCAACGCCGCCGTCCTCGACGTCGCGGCGGCCCTCCGCGACACCGCGGACCTCCACCCCCGGCAGGTCGTCCAGGAGCTGGGGGCCGCGGTCCTGCGCGCGACCGGCGGCGACCTCCGCGACGACGCCACCGTGGTCTGCCTGGACTGGTACGGAGGTCCCCCGCGCCGCCGGGACAGCGCGCACGGCGCCGACGCCGGCCGCGCCTCGTCCGCGCGGTCCCCCCACCGCCCGGACGCCTGACCGCGGGCGCGGACCCCCGGGGGTCAGAAGGGCCGGTCCGCCCCGCGCCCGGCGGCCCGGTCGCGCTCCCGCGACGCGAACTCGCGGGCGTCGCGGGCCTCGCGGCGGAGGCGCTCGCCGTCCTCCGGGCGGGTCTCGGCGAGCTGGTCGAGGGTCGCGGCGAGCCGCGTCTCGGTCTCGGCGATGCTGCGGGAGGTCCGGGCGAGCGCGTCGGCCAGCTCCTCCCGCCGGAGCAGGAGGTCCGCGGCGCGGCGCCGCCCGGCCTCCGCCCGCCGGGCGAGGTGCCGGGTCCGGTCCGCCGCGCCGGCGGGCGGTGCTCCGCCGTCCTGCCGGGACGCCATGGCCGACAGCGTGACGCACAGGCGCGCGCCGCGACACCCCCGTGCCCCGGGACGACGGCGGGGACCGGGACCCCACCCCGACGGGGGACGGCCCGGCGCGGCTGCTTGCGCAGGTCGGCAGACTGCCGGGGTGATCGAGAGCGCCGACTCCGCCGGGACGACCGCACGCATCCCCTCCCTCCCGGCCCCCCGGACCGCTCCGGTCCCCACCCCGTCCGACGACACGCTGCTCGTCCCGGGGGAGACCTGCTGGCGGATCGAGCGCGCCGACCGGCACGCCGTCTTCGTCGACGCCGCCGACTACTTCGCCACCCTCAAGCGTGCGGTGCTGCGCGCCGAGCGGCGGGTGCTGTTCATCGGCTGGGACTTCGACCCGCGCATCCGGATGGACCCGCGCACGCCCGGCCGCGCCCGCGACGACCGCCTGGGCCGCGTGCTCGAGCACGCCGTCCGCGCCAACCCGCGGCTGGAGATCGGCGTCCTGCAGTGGGACCTCGGCATGGTGGTGGCGCTGACCCGCCGCATGGCCCCGATCGTGCTGCTCGACCGGCGCACCCCCGACCGGCTGCGGTTCACCGTCGACACGCACCACCCGCTCGGCGGCGCGCACCACCAGAAGATCGTCGTCATCGACGACTGCCTGGCCTTCGCCGGCGGCATCGACGTCACCGCCGACCGCTGGGACACCTCCGAGCACCGCGACCGCCACCCGCTGCGGCACCGGCCGCACACGACCCGGCTGCGCGGCCCCTGGCACGACGTCACCAGCCTGGTGTCCGGCCCGGCCGCCCGGGCGATCGGCGACCTCGCCCGCGAGCGCTGGGAGAGCGGCACCGGGGAGCACCTGGAGCCGGTGACCGACGTCGAGACCTGCTGGCCCGAGGGGGTCGAGACCTTCCTCACGGACGTCGACGTCGCGGTCTCGCGCACCCGCCCCGAGTACGGCGGCGCCGAGCTGGTGCACGAGATCGAGCTGCTGTGGCTGGCCGTGGTCGCGGCCGCCCGGCGCACCGTCTACGTCGAGACGCAGTACTTCGCCAACCGCCGGGTCGCCGAGGCGATCGCCGAGCGGCTGCAGGAGCCCGACGGGCCGGAGTTCGTCGTCGTCCTGCCGCGGTCGGCCGACGGCTGGCTGGAGAGCAAGGCCATGGACACCGCCCGGGTCAAGCTGTTCGACCTGGTGTCCCGCGCCGACCGGTACGACCGGTTCCGGCTGCTCGTGCCGGTCACCGAGGAGCGCCGGCCGATCTACGTGCACGCCAAGGTGACCTGCCTCGACGACCGGCTGCTGCGGATCGGCTCGGCCAACCTCAACAACCGCTCGATGGGCCTGGACACCGAGTGCGACCTGTCGATCGAGGCCCGCACCGGCGACCCGCGCCGCGACGAGCTGGCCGCGGCGGTCCTGGGCATGCGCCACCGCCTGCTCGGCGAGCACCTCGGGGTCGCGCCGGAGGAGGTCGCGGCCGCGGTGGAGGAGCACGGCGGGTCGCTGGTGCGCGCCGTCGACGCGCTGATGCGCCCGACCGGGCGCTCGCTGGTGGCGTTCGAGGCGCCGGACCTCGACCCGGTGGAGCGGCTGCTCGCCGAGACCGAGCTGCTCGACGCCGAGCACACCCCGAACCGCTGGCGCCGGGTGCGGCGGGCCTTCGCGGGCCGCCGGCGCCGCCAGCGGGGCTGAGGGCGAGCGGGTCAGAACCCGAAGAGCAGGCCCAGGCCCGCGACGGTGAACAGCACCATCACCAGGACCAGCGGCAGCTGGTCCGACGCCGGGGCCCGCGGCGCCACCCGCAGCGCCTTCTCGTGGGCCAGCAGCACGCCGACGACGTGGCCGAGCACGACCGCGCCGACCTGCACCCAGGCGATGAGGTCCGGACTCACCGCGCGCAGGTCCACCACGTTCGCCGCCGTCCCGAACAGGTCGGCGCCGGTGCCGAACGGGTCGCTGGCGAGGATCCACGTCGTCTGCCCGTCGAGGGCGAGCAGCGAGAAGTAGTGCGCCACCGTGTAGCCGACCGCGATCGGCACCACCGACGCCGCGTACAGCCGGGGCTGCGGGCCCAGCGGGAGGCGGCCGAGGCGGCCCGAGAGCCGGGTGCCGAGCAGGTAGAGGACCGCGACCAGCGCGGTGCAGGCGGCCAGCCCGGCGGTGCCGGACAGCGTGTCGTCCGCCGCTCCCGGTCCGGTCTGCCACCACGCGGTGCGCGACAGCCCGTCGAAGCCGGTGGAGCCGAGCAGCACCACCACGACGGCGGCCAGCCCCCGGCTGTCCGGGCCGGCCATCGCGTTGGTCAGCGGCGAGCGGACGACGACCACGCCGTCGTCGCGCCGGCCGACCACCGACAGCCGGCCCAGGACGGCCGAGTACACCTCGAAGCCGTCGCCGCGGGCGAACCACCCCTCGCCGAACCAGGCCGCCGCGGCCAGGTGAACGACCGCGTACGCGACGAGGAAGACCGCGACCGTGACCGGCTCCGACCGGCCCGGGTACACCAGCTCCAGCCAGACGAAGGCCAGCAGCGAGCCGGCCGCCGGCCACAGTCCCAGGGCCGGCAGCCGGTCGGCGCCGCGCGGCGGCCCGGTGAGCGCCCGCAGGCCGCGGGCGAGCAGCCGCAGCGGGTTGAGCACCCGCCACACCGGCCCGAGCAGCAGGCTCGCCGGCACCAGCCCGACCCAGAAGGTCACGTAGAGGACCCAGGGCGCGAGGTTGTCCGCCGTGTCGTCCGGGCCGGCCAGCGCCACCGCCAGCACCAGGACGGCGACGGCGAGCGCGACGGCCTGCAGGCCCCGGCGCAGCGGCACGCTGTCCGCGGCGCGCTGCACCCGGGCCGGCAGCGGCCGCCCGGAGGCGGCGTCGCCGAGCCTCGGCCGGCGCCAGAACAGCAGCAGGACGGTGAAGCTGACCAGGACCGCCGCGCCGGCGCCGTAGAGCGCGAGACCCAGGGGGAGCGGCAGGTCGGTGCGCGACCCCACGCCGTGGGCGAGGACGGTCACCCGACCTGCAGCGACAGCAGCACCCTGCCCGTCCCGTGCAGCTCCACCTCGAAGACCCCGGGGACGTCGGCGGGGAACTCCACCGTCGCGGGCGCGCCGGGGGCGAGCTCGGCCGTCCGGTCGTAGCCGTGCACGTGCACCTGGTCGGCGACGTCGCCGGTCACGGTGAGGGTCACCCGCTCCCCGAGGGGGACCGGGACCCGGCCGGTGTCGCCGGTGACCCGCCCGCCGGCGACCTCCACCGCGAGCGCGCGGCCGGCGGGGGTGGTGGGGGCGGCCGTCGACGCCTCCGGGGAGGGGGCCGGGGTCCCCGACGGCGCGCCCGCGGCGGACGGCGCGGTCCCGGCGCACCCGCTCAGCGCCACGACCGCGAGAGCGGCCAGGGCCAGGCGGCGGGTCACCGGCCGGCTCCGCTCGGCGCCGTGGCCGGGCGGTCCACCGGCCGGTCGGGGAACCGCTCGCCGGCGCTGCCGCGGCGCGCGTAGCGGCCGACGCCCCACGAGATCGCCGCGACGATCGCGATGGTGCAGGCGAGGACGACGAGGTTGGCCGCGGTCCACAGCCCGCCGCCGGAGTCCTTCAGCTCCCGCTGCAGCAGGTCGACCTCGGGGATGGCCGCGCGGGTGACCCCGTCGGTGGCGGCGATCTCCTCGGCCGGGATGGCCGGGTCCTCGGGCAGGTAGACCGGCACCGCGGTGAGCACGCGGCCGTCGTGGATGCGCAGCATCGTCTTCCAGTCGTCGTGCACCGGCACCGGCTCGGTGGTCCGGTACTCGCCCGGCCCGGTGCGCTCGAGGTCGGTGACGACCAGCCCCTGGCCCTGCCACGCGGTGATCTGCACCCACGCCGGGTCGTCGAGGGCGTCGGCGGGGTCCAGCCGCACGGTGACGTCCGCCGTCCGCGGGTCGGTGGTGACGTCCTCGATCGCGAGGGTGGCCTCGAGGTCGTCGGGCACGGTCGCGACCAGGCCGTTGGCCACGCCGCCGGCGAGGGCCAGCAGGCTGAGGACGAGCACGCCGCGCGCCACGGCGGGGCGGGGCAGCCGGCGGCGCAGGCCGAGCGCGAGCAGGGCGCCGAGCAGCCCGCCCGCGACCCCGCCGACGACGGCCATGAGGGCGCCCTCGACCAGGACGTCGCCGTTCCACTCGAGCACCTGGGTGACCCGGGTCCAGAGCCCCTCGACCGCCGTGCCGGCCGTGCCGACCAGCACGCCGGCGACCGCGCCGAAGCCGAGCGGGCGGCGGGCGAGCGGCCAGGCCAGCGCGAGCAGCTCGACCAGCAGCGCGGAGCCGAGGTAGAGCGGGAACTGCGGCGTGATCTCGCCGAGGACCGGCCCGACGACGACCGCGATCGTGCCGCGGACGACGAGGAAGAACCCGGCGGCGGCCAGCGCCCCGCCGCGGCCCATCCAGAGCCGGGCGGCGACCAGCGCGGCCCCCGCGGCGCCGGCGATCATGAACGGCTCGAGCACCAGGCGGAACTGGGGGACGTCGAAGTCGAACTCGCCCTGGAACACCGACAGGCCCAGCAGCAGGCCGCCCATGGCCGAGGCCTGGCGCACGAAACGGGCGCGGTCGCCCACCTCCCGGCCGCCGTGCCCCCGGTCGCCGTGGCCCTCCATCTCCAGCACCAGCAGCCCGACGATCGACAGGCCGGCGCCGCCGATGAGCATGAGGTGGGTGGGGCCCCACAGCGTGACGTCCTGGCCGAACAGGCGGTGCCAGACGTCGTCGAGGGGGAAGCCGAGCAGGGCGTAGAAGCCCGCCGCGGTGAGCAGCACGCCGCCGACGGGCACGTCCCAGCCGCGGACGAACCGGACGGCGGCCGGGCCCGGGCGCTCGTCCAGCGGCATGGCGCAGGCCAGCACGCCGCCGGCGAAGACCCCGAACAGACCGAACAGGATCAGGTAGTGCGCCGGGTTGGCCAGCGGGCCCTCGTCGCGGCCGACGCCGATGTGCAGCGCGATGTCCCACATCATCCCGAGCAGCGCGACCAGCAGCGACGCCGTCGTCAGCACGGTCGGGAGGGCGACCCAGCCGGGGACGTGGGTGGCCCGGCCGAGGGCGTCCCCGGCGCGGGCGAGCACCGTGGTCCGGCGGGTGCGGTGCGCCCACACCAGGCCGAGCAGGGCGGCGGTGAGGGCGAACCCGATGGCGGAGGCGAGCACGACCTCGCCGAGCGCGGCACCGCCGGCGGGACGGTCCTCCACGGCGAGCAGCACGGGTCCCAGGGACGTCACCCGGCTATAGAACACCGATCGACGTCACATCGCAAAGTGGCACATCGCCATACCGTTACGATCGGGTCCTGATGGAGGCTGAGGAACGGGCTGCCGAGGGCGACCGCGAGCGGGAGCTGACGGTCGACGAGCTCGCCGCGCGGGTGGGCATCACCGTGCGCAACGTGCGGGCGTACGCGGCCCGCGGGCTGCTGCCCCCGCCCCGGCTGGTGGGGCGCACCGGCTACTACGGGCCCGAGCACGTCGCCCGGCTGCTGCTGGTGCGCGAGATGCTCGCCGAGGGCTACTCGCTCGCCGTCATCGAGCGGACCCTGGCGACCGCCCCCGCCGTCGGCGGCTCGGCCGCCCTCGCGCTGCACCGCGCCCTGCTCGCGCCCTGGCTGCCGCCGGAGCCGGAGGAGACGACCGCCGAGGAGCTCGCCGCCCGGGCGGGCGTGCCGGTGGACCCGGCCACCGTCGACGAGATGGTCCGGCTGGGCCTGGTCGAGCGGCTCGACGACGGCCGGCTGCGGGTCAACGACCCGCCGCTGCTGACCGCGGGCCTGCAGGTCGTCCAGCTCGGCGTGCCGCCGTCGGCGCTCATCGCCGCCCAGGCCCGGGTGATCGAGCTGGTGCGGGAGATCGCGGCCACCTACGTCGGCATGTTCGTCGAGACCGGGTGGCGCGCGCTGTTCGCGGAGGGCTCGCCGCCGGACCAGCTCGACCGGGTGCGGGCCGTGGTCGACCGGCTGCAGCCGGCCGCCGCGCAGGCGCTGCTGGCGAGCTTCCGCACGGAGATGGCCGCCGCGGTCGGCGCCGCGGTCGAGGCCGAGCTCGGCGCGCTCGCCGAGGAGTGAGCTAGGGGGACGGCCGGTCGCGCCCGGCCGACGGCTCGTCGATGCGCTCGTGCGAGCCGTCGAGCCCGTCGCGCTCGCGGGCGGCCAGCCGCCGGTCGCGCACCACCGCGGCGACGACCACCGCGACGAGGACCGCCGCCGGCACGAAGAACCCGGCGGTGGCGATGAGGCTCAACCCGTCGGTCGCCAGGACGCTCGTGCCGGACACGCCCTCATGTGACACCGATCGATGTCACGGTGTCAAACCGGCGTCGAGGGTCCGCGGTCGTCGAGACCTGCGGTCTCGTGGCCGTCAGGGTCCGATCGCCACGGGAACGCAGGACCGGGTGGGGCCGGCGTCGTCGAGGTCTCGTTCCCGGCATCCGATGCCGGGTAGGGCGCGGGGCATGGCCACCACCACCTTCGACTTCACCGGCTCCGTCGTCCTCGTCACCGGCGGCGGGACCGGCATCGGCCTGGCGATCACCCGGGCCTTCCTCGACGCCGGCGCCACCGTCGCGATCACCGGCCGCCGGCGGGAGCGGCTGGAGTCCGCCCTCCAGGGCGTGCCCGCCGGGCGCGGGGCGGCGCTGCCCGCGGACGTCTCCGACCCGGCCCAGGTGCGGCGGCTGGTCACCGACGTCGTCGACCGGTTCGGCCGGCTCGACGTGGTGGTCAGCAACGCCGCCGGCTACGAGAGCGGGGAGGTCACCGACCTCGCCGACGACGCGTGGGAGCGGATGCGCGCCACCAACGTCGACGCGTTCTTCCACCTCGCCAAGGCCGCGCTGCCGCGCCTGGCGGAGTCCGGCGGCAACCTGGTCGCCGTCTCCTCGGTGTCCGGGCTGCGCGGGGACTGGGGGCAGGCCGGCTACAACGCCACGAAGGCCGCGGTGACCAACTTCGTGCGGTCGCTGGCGCTGGACTGGGGCCCGCGCGGCGTCCGGCTCAACGCCGTCGCGCCGGCCTTCACGTTCACCGAGCTCAACGCCGACGCCCCCCGTGACGACGCGTCGTTGGCGCCCTTCCGCAACCGCATCGCGCTGGGCCGCCCGGGGGAGCCCGAGGACATCGCGCCGTCGGTGCTGTTTCTCGCCTCCGAGGGCGCCCGGTACGTCACCGGCGCGGTGCTGGCCGTCGACGGCGGCACCAGCGCCTCCACCGGCCAGGCCCACGTCTGAGGTGCACGGGTGACCGCCCGCGCCGCCTCCGACCGGCTGGCGTTCGTCGCCGGCGTGGTCGCGGCCGCGCCGGGGGAGCGGGTGCTGGAGGTCGGCTGCGGCGCCGGTGTGCTGGTCACGGAGCTCGCGGCCGCGGTCGGCGGCGGGCGGGTGGTCGCGGTGGACCGGTCGGCGCGGATGGCCGCCGCGGCCGCCCGCCGCAACCGGGAGGCGGTCGACGCCGGCCGGGTGCGGGTGGTCGCCGCGCCGCTGCTCGACGCCGACCTCGCCGGCGAGCGCTTCGACGCCGTCGTCGCCGTCGACGTCCGCGCGTTCTGGACGCCCCCGGCGCCGGAGTGGGACGTCGTCGCGCGGGTGCTGGACCCGGGCGGGCGTGTGGTCCTCGGCTTGTCGGTGATGCGCCCGGACGACCGGGACCGGGTGCGGGCCGCCGTGGCCGGGCCGGCGGGGGAGCGCGGGTTCGCGGCGACCGCGACGGCGGAGGCGGCCACGGTCCCGTTCCCGACGGCCGCGATCGAGCTGCGCCGTCCGGGGTAGGGAAGGGGCACCCACCGACCGGAGGACCTGCGATGACCGACGAGCTGCCCGGCGACCTCTACGGCTACGAGACGCTGCTGGACGACGACGAGCGCAAGGAGCTGGCGGGCATCCGGCGCTTCCTGGCCGAGGAGGTCAAGCCGCGGGTCAACGACGCCTGGGCGGCGTCGGAGTTCCCGATGGACCTGGTGCCGCGCTTCGCCGAGGAGGGCATGGTCGGGCGCAGCTACGACCTGGAGCACCGGCCGCGCGCCTCGCGGCTGTTCACCGGGTTCATCGCGCTGGAGGCCGCGCGGGTCGACCCGTCGATGGCCACGTTCCTCGGCGTGCACAACGGCCTGTCGATGGGCTCGATCGTGCAGCTGGGCTCCGACGAGCAGCGCGCGCGGTGGGTGCCGGACATGGTCGCGCTGGAGAAGATCGGCGCGTTCGCGCTCACCGAGCCGCACGGCGGCTCCGACGTCGCCCGCGGGCTGGAGACCACCGCCCGCCGCGACGGCGACGGGTGGGTCATCGACGGCGCCAAGCGGTGGATCGGCAACGGCACCATCGCCGACGTCGTCGTGGTGTTCGCCCGCGACGTCGCCGACGACGCGGTGAAGACCTTCGTCGTGGAGAAGGGCACCCCCGGGTTCACGCCCACGAAGATGGAGGGCAAGTACGCCCTGCGCACCGTGCAGAACGCCGACATCGTCTTCGACGGCTGCCGCGTGCCCGCCGAGAACAAGCTCGAGCACGGCAACTCCTTCACGGACGTCAACCGGGTGCTCAAGCTGACCCGCGGCGGCGTCGCGTGGTCGGCGGTCGGCTGCCAGATGGGCGCCTTCGAGGCGGCGGTCGCCTACGCCAGGGAGCGCGAGCAGTTCGGCCGCCCGATCGGGGGCTTCCAGCTGATCCAGGACCTGCTCGCCCGGATGGCCGGCAACGTGACCGCGAGCCTGGGCATGGCGGTGCGGGTGTCGCAGCTGCAGGAGGAGGGCGTGTTCAAGGACGAGCAGGCGGCGCTGGCCAAGGCGTTCGTCACCGGCCGCGCCCGCGAGACGGTGGCCCTGGCCCGCGAGCTGTTCGGCGGCAACGGGATCCTGCTGGAGAACGACGTCGTGCGGTACTTCGCCGACGCCGAGGCCCTCTACTCCTACGAGGGCACGCGGGAGATCAACAGCCTGATCGTCGGGCGGGCGCTGACCGGGCTGAGCGCCTTCGTCTGAGAGGGGCCCCTCGCGAGGGGGAGGCCGCCCGCGCCCGGCTGCACCCCGCGGCGCGGGGCGCCGATGCCCTCCAGGAGACGGGCGGGACCGCCGCCCGCGGGCCGGGGAGGTGCGGTGGGCGCGCAGTCGGTGCTCGTCGTCGAGGACACCGAGGAGATCCGCGAGCTGGTGGTCACGGTGCTGGAGCGGGCCGGGCTCGACGTCCGCGCCGTCGGCTCGGCCGCGGAGTGCCTGGCGGAGGTGCGCCGGTCGGTGCCCGACCTCGTCGTGCTCGACCTCGGCCTGCCCGACGGCGACGGCACCGAGGTGTGCCGGCAGCTGCGCGCCGAGAGCGGCTGCTACGTCCTCATGCTCACCGCCCGCGCCGAGGAGGTCGACCTGCTCGTCGGCCTCGCCGTCGGCGCCGACGGCTACATGGCCAAGCCGTTCTCCCCGCGGGAGCTGGTCGCGCGGGTGCAGGCGATGCTGCGCCGCCCGCGCACCGTCGTCGCCGTGCCGGAGCCCGACGACGCCGTCGTCCGGCTGGCCGACCTCGAGGTCGACGAGGACACCCGCGAGGTGCGGGTCGACGGCGTCGTGGTCGACCTGACCCGCACCGAGTTCGACCTGCTGGCCGCGCTCGCCTCGCGGCCGGGCCGGGTGCTGCAGCGCGAGACGCTGCTGCGCGAGGTGTGGCGCACCGACTGGGCCGGCAGCCTGCGCCTGGTGGAGGCGCACATGTCGAACCTGCGCCGCAAGCTGACCGCCGCCGGGCTGCGGGCGGCGCAGATCCGCACCGTCCGCGGGGTGGGCTACCGGCTGGTGGCCTGACCCCGCCGGGGCTCGGGCACCCGGGTGCCGGCGCAGCAGGTGGCCCGCGCGCGCAGCCGCCGCACCAGGACCGGGTCGGCCGCGGGGGGCTGCGGGGCGGAGGGCGCCGCGGCGGGGTGGGCGAGGAAGGCCAGCAGCCGGGCCGGCAGCTCGCTGCCCGGCTCCGGGGCCCGCTGTACCGGGTCGGCGTCCTGCGTGCTCACGCCGGGGAGCCTGCCACCGGCCCCGTGGCCGGTCCGCAGGACCCCGGCACGATCTCCGCGGGACCGGTGTGCTCAGCGCGGCAGGACCAGCGTCGCGGTGGTGCCGCGGCCCTCGGTGCTCGCGAGCTCCAGCCGCCCGCCGTGCGCCGCCGCGATGGCGTGCGTGATCGAGAGGCCGAGCCCCACGCCCGGCACGCCGGCCCGCACGGCGGTGGTGGCGCGGGTGAAGCGGGTGCCCAGGCCCGCCCGCTCCGCGCCGGGGATGCCGACGCCGGTGTCGCGGACCTCGATGCACACCTCGCCGCCGGCCGTGCCCAGCCCGAGTTCCACCCGCCCGCCGCGGGGGGTGAACTTCACGGCGTTGGACAGCAGGTTGTCGACCGCCTGGCCCAGCCGCAGCGCGTCGCCGGGCACGACCGGCCCGGCTGCGGGCGCGGTCACCGCCAGCGTCACCCCGGCGGTGTCCGCGGTGACCTGCGCCGACTCCCCGGCGGCCCGCAGGAGCGCGGCCAGGTCGACCTCGCCCGGGGTGAGCGCGAACCGGCCGGCCTCCACCTGCGCGGTGAACAGCAGGTCTCCCACCAGCCGCTCGAGGCGGGAGGCGTTGCGCTGCACGGTGGCCAGGTGGCGGCGGGGGCCGGCGCCCAGCATCGGGTCGTCGAGCACCAGTTCCAGGTAGCCGAGCACCGACGACAGCGGGGTGCGCAGCTCGTGGCTGACCAGGGCGACGAACTGGTCCTTGAGCCGCTCGGCCGCGCGCACCTCGGTCATGTCGGTCCCGACGAAGGTCCAGCCGGCGGGGCCGCCGTCGTCGTCGGCGCGCGGCGTGACGGCCACCGAGACGGTGCGCCGGGTGCCGTCGGCGGCCACGCAGGTCCAGTCGCGGACGTCGCTGCCGCGGTCGGCGGCGACCGACACCAGCGCGTCCAGGCCGCGGCCGGCGAGCTCCGCCGGGTCGTGGAAGTCGGTGATCCGGCGCCGGCGGACGACGTCGGCGCGGGGGAGCCCGAGCAGCCGCTCCGCGCCGGGGTTCCAGACGCGGACGACGCCGTCGCGGTCGGTGCCGACGACCGACTGCTGGGTGATCGCGTCGACCACGCTGGTCATCGTGGCGGCGCGGGCGCGCAGCATGCGGGCGGCGACGGCGAGCTCCTCGCCGCGGGCGTCGACCAGCGCGGTCAGCGTGGCCCGCTCGGCCCGCAGCGCGGCGACCTGCGCGCGCAGCTCCGCGACCTCGGCGTCCGTCACACCGGCAGCGTCGGCGCCCGCCGGGCGCGGCTGCAGCCGGGGCCGGCCCGGGTCACCCGGCGAGGGGAGACGCGACAGCGCCCCGCCGGGGAGGACACGGCGGGGCGCTGCGGTGGTGCGAGGATCAGCTCGACGAGGCCTGGCTCTGCACGGACTCGCGGGACTGCTGGGCCTGGCCCTGCACGTCCTGCGCGGCCGACTGGCCCTCCTGCTTGACGTTCTGCGCCGCGTCCTGCGCCGTCGACTTGACCTCCTCGACGGCCTGCTGGGCGGCCGGCTTGAGCTGCTCGCCGACCTCCTGCGCCGCCTGCTTGGCCGGGGCGAGCAGCTCGTCCTTGTGCTCGCGGACCGCGCTCTCGGCCTGCTCGGCCAGCTGCCGCTCCTTCTCGGTTGCGGGCAGCAGGCTCGACACCAGCCAGCCGACACCGAAGGCGATCAGCCCGGCCGCGAGGGGGTTGCCCTGCGTCTGGCGGACCACCGCGTCGGGGGCCTGCTGGACGGCGTGCGCCGCCTGGGAGGCGGCGTCCTGGACGGTGCCGGCCGCGCTCGACGCCGCGCCCTGCACGGTGCCGGCCGCGTTGGAGGCCGCGCCCTGCACCGAGCCGACGGCGTGCTGCGCCATGCCGCGGGCGTCCTGCGCGGTGCCGCGCGCCGAGGACCGGGTGTCGTGGGCCGAGCCCATGACCTTGTCCTTGACGTTGGCGAAGCGGCCCTTCGCCGAGGACATCCGCCGGTCGATGACGCGGGCGGGGTTGACCTTCTCGTTGAGGGCGTCGACGTCGTAGCTCAGCTCGCGACGCGTCTCCTCGATCTGCCGCCGGATGACGTCCGGGTCACTGCTGCTGGTCATGTCTGCTCCAGGGGGTGTGGTGGCCTGACCGGTCGGGTCGCGGGCCGAGGGTCAGTGGGGCTTGAGGGCGCCGGGGACCTGCTGGAGGGTGTCCACGGTCCGTTCGGGCTTCGGGTTCACCTGCCGGAACTTCTTGCGTCCCATGGCGTAGGCGACGGCCCCGATGACGCCCCAGAGGACCGCCACGATCAGTGCGGCCAGGCCGGCGTCCATCACGTTCTCCAGCGCCCACCACAGGGCGAAGGAGAGGAACAGCACCGTCATGTAGCCGGCGAAGCCCGCGGCGCCGAACATGCCCGCGCCCTGCCCGGCCTTCTTGGCCTCGACCTTGAGCTCGGCCTTGGCCAGCTCGAGCTCCTGGCGCATGAGCACCGAGAGGTCGGTGGTGACCTCGCTGATGAGCTCACCGACGGAGGTGCCGGAGACCTCGGGCCGGCCGGCCTCGGTCATCGGGGTGCCGCGCTCACCGGCGTGCGCCCCGTAGGACTGGGTCGGGTACTCCTGCTGGCCGGCGTACTCCTGCTGGTCCGCGTAGCCCTGCTGGTCGGTGTAGCCCTGCTCGTAGCCGGGGGTCACGGCGTAGTTCGACTGCGGCGGCTCCGGGGGGTAGCCCTGCTGGCCGCCCACCGGCGTGGCGCCGGAGTAGGGGGAGCTCATGGTCAGACCCCCTGGCCCGGGCGGCGGGTCGGGTCGTCCCACCCGGCGGGCGCCGACGGCGGCACCACGCTGCCGGCCGGCGGCACCGTGCCGTACGGCGGGGGCGGCACCGGGGTGCCGGGGGTGGCGGCGTGCTCGCCGTAGGAGCCCGTCGTCGTCTCGTAGCCGCCGGTCGTCCCGTAGCCGGTGGTCGACTCGTAGCCCGAGTAGGTCCGGGCCGGGTCGACGTAGTTGCCGGTGGTGTAGGACGACGGCGTCGAGGCGAACTGCTGCTGGCCGGACGAGGAGCCGTTGCTGTGCGCGGCCTTGACGCCGCTGGTCAGCCGCCCGGCGAGGACGCCGGCGACGGCGGCGCCGAGCAGGAAGGTGCCGGGCCGACGGCGGGCGAAGGAGCGGACCTCCTCGAGCAGGTCGGCCGGCTCGCGGTTCTGCAGCATCTCCGCGAACTGCTGGACCTTGCCGGCGCCCTGCTGGATCAGGTCGCGGGCGGGGCCGGGGGCCGGGGCGTTGCCGTCGACCATGCCGCGCAGCTGCTCGGCCAGGCTCGACAGGCTCTGGCCGGCCTTCTGCTGCTGCGACACGACCTGCTGGCGGGCCTGGGTGCGGCCCTGCTCGACCAGGCTCTGCGCCTGCTGCTTGGTCTCGGCGACGACGTTCCTGGCCTCGTCCGCGGCGGTCGAGGCGACCTGGGAGCCGGCCTGCTTCGCGGTCTGGCCGACGTTGCGGGCCTCGTCCTTCGCGACGTCGGTGGTCGACGGCGAACCCGAGGTCGTGGTCGAGGTCGTACTCGTCTCCCCGTAGCCGCTGGCGCCCGAGGAGGGCGGCGGCGGGAGGGGGGCGTCGATGGAGTGGGTCATCGTTCCTCCTGAGTGGATCTCGGTCGAGGCTGGCGCTACCCAGAAATGGATCACTCACACACATCCCGGCGACGGCCGTCGCCGGGGCGGATGCGGGTGGAGCGGGGCCGGCGACCAGTGGCGCCGGCCCGGTGGACCGTGGGGAAGTGCGGTCGGGGAGCCGGCCGGACCGGACGTCCGTGCCCGGCGGCGTCGCCGTTCCCGCAGGCCACGGGCTACCCGGACGCGCGGGTCCGAAACGGCGGCGGGGCTCCCGGGGGACGCAGGTAAGGTGAGCCTTCCCTGATCCGAGGAGAGCTCATGGCCGACCAGCCCCCGCGCCGCAGGCGGACGCCCCGTACGGGCACCGTCGTGCGCACCAGCCGCGTGACGCCGCACGTCGTCCGCGTCGTCCTCGGCGGGGAGGGGCTGGCCGGCTTCGCGCCCGAGCACACCGACTCCTACGTCAAGCTGCTCTTCCCGCCGGCCGGTGCGCCCTACGCGGCCCCGTTCGACCTCGACGACGTGCAGGCCCGCCTGCCGCGCGAGCAGTGGCCCGCCACGCGCACCTACACGGTCCGCTCCTGGGACGCCGCGGCCGGCGAGCTGACCGTCGACTTCGTCGTCCACGGCGACCAGGGCGTGGCCGGCCCCTGGGCCCGGGCCGCCCGCCCCGGCGACACGCTGCAGCTGTTCGGCCCCGGCGGCGCCTACAGCCCGGCCGCCGACGCCGCCTGGCACCTCATGGCCGGCGACGAGACCGCGCTGCCGGCGATCGCCGCCGCGCTGGAGGCGCTGCCGGCGGGTGCCCGGGCGGAGGTGTTCGTCGAGGTGGCCGGGCCCGAGGAGGAGCAGGACCTCGCCACCGGCCCGGGCGTGCGGGTGACCTGGGTGCACCGCGGCGCGGCCCCCGGCGTCGCGCTGGTCGCGGCCGTCGTCGCGGCGGACCTGCCCGAGGGGGACGTGCACGTGTTCGTGCACGGCGAGGCCGGCGCCGTCCGCGAGCTGCGCCGGTTCGTGCGCACCGGGCTCGGCGCCCCGCGCGAGCGGCTGTCGGTGTCCGGCTACTGGCGGGTCGGCAGCACCGAGGACCGCTGGCAGGCCGAGAAGCGCGAGTGGAACGCCGCCGTCGAGGCGGAGGAGCAGGGCCTCGGCGTCGCCTAGCCGGGGGTCCAGGGGAAGCGCGGGGTGCGCCGCTCGGTGAAGGCGGCCACGCCCTCGGCGAGCTCGCCGGCGGCGATGGTCTCCCGGTACCAGCGGCGGGCCACCTCCTCGCCGTCGCCGCCCCCGGCCAGCGCGGCGGTGACCTCCTTGGCCGCGCGCTGGGTGAGCGCCGACCGCTCGGCCAGCACCCCGGCGAACCGGCGCACCTCGCCGGCCAGGTCGCCGGCGGGCAGCAGCCGGTCGACCAGGCCGGTGCGCAGCGCGGACTCGGCGTCGATGAGCTCCCCGGAGTACAGGAGGTAGCGGGTCGTCGCCGGGCCCACGAGCTCCATGAGCTGCCGGGTCGACGTCGGCGTGTAGACGATGCCGACCTTCGCCGGGGTGACCCCGAACACGCCGGTCGGGTCGGTGAACCGCAGGTCGCAGCAGGTGGCCAGCTCGACGCCGCCGCCGATGCAGTGGCCGCGGATCATCGCGATCGTCGGCCGCGGGAAGTCCCGCAGCGCCGCCTGCGCGGCGAGGTTGTCGCGGCGCAGGTGCGCCATGGGGTCGTCGGTGTCCGGCCCGCCGAGCAGGTCGGAGATGTCGGCGCCGGCGCAGAAGCTCGTCCCGGCGCCGGTGAGCACGAGCACCCGCACCGACGGGTCCTCGGCCAGCCCGGCCAGCACGCGGGGGAGCGCGGCCCACATGCCGGCGGTGAGCGCGTTGCGCTTGTCCGCGCGGTCGATGGTCAGGACGGCGACGGCGCCGTCGCGGCCGACCCGCAGGTGGTCGGCGGGGTCGCTCGAGGTCACGCGCTCAGCCCAGGTCGTCCGTCGCGAAGGTGTCGCACTGCCGCGGGTCGCCGGTCTCGTACCCGGTGAGGAACCAGCGCCGGCGCTGCTCGGAGGAGCCGTGGGTGAAGGTGTCCTGGTCCACGGTGCCCCCGCCGAGGTTCTCCTGGATGAAGTCGTCGCCGATGCGGCCGGCGGTGTCCAGGGCCCGGTCGACGTCGTCCTGGGTGATCTCGGCGATCAGCGGTGCGCCGGACTCGTCGGGCACCGTCTCGGCGTGGTTGGCCCACACGCCGGCGTAGCAGTCGGCCTGCAGCTCCAGCCGCACGGTGCCGCTGGTCGGGCCGGTCTCGCCCGGGGTCACCTGCCGGTTGGCGCCGAGCAGGTTCTGCACGTGGTGGCCGTACTCGTGGGCGAGCACGTAGGCGTTGGGGAAGGCGCCGCCCTCGGCGCCGAACTGGCTGCGCAGGGTGTCGAAGAAGGTCAGGTCGATGTACACGAGCTGGTCGGCCGGGCAGTAGAACGGCCCCGACCCGCTGGTGGCACCGCCGCACTGCGTCTGCACCTGGCCGGAGAAGAACACGGTGTCGGTGGGGACGTAGTCCGCGCCGAGCGCCTGCGACCAGTAGTCCTGGATGGAGTCGACGTCGGCGACGACGGCGCACTCGACGGAGGTGTTGGCGTCGCCGCTGTCGTCGCAGGACTGCTCGAGGGCGCTGTTGTCGGCCGTCTCGCCCTCGCCGAGGCCGCCGGACAGCGCGCCCAGCCCGGCCCCGGCGCTGCCCCCGCCGCCGCCGAGGACCTGGAACAGCACGATCACCAGGAGCCCGACGAGGCCGATCCCGCCGCCGCCGACCGCGAGCCCCCGGCCCCCGCCCAGGCCCCCGCCGCGTCCGCGCCGGTCCTGGATCGACGACGTGTCGAGGTCGCCGCCCTCCCTGTACCTCATCCTGTGCAGTCCTCCCGGTGCCTGGCCGTCGTCCGACCGTGCCACCGGCCACCGCACTCCGCGACCGGAGCCTCACCCGTCCGCGATCACGGCGCCGTGACCGCCCCGGGACGCCGGACCGTGGTTCCGGCGCCGTGATCGCGGCCGGGCGGCGCGGGTCAGGCGCGCTCGGCGGGCTCGGCGCCGGTGCGCGGGGCGGCGTCGCGGTCCTCGCGCAGGAACAGGTACCAGTACGACGTCCCGACGAAGAGCACCGCGCCGACCAGGTTGCCCGCGCCGGCCAGCAGCCAGTTGGTCGCGGTGTCGCCCCAGCTCGCGCCCTCGACGCCGGCGAACACCGCCGCCGGCAGGAAGAACATGTTGGCGACGACGTGGTCGAAGCCCATCGCCACGAACGCCATGACGGGGAAGAAGACCGCCAGGATCTTGCCCGAGACGCTCGAGGACGCCAGCGACATCCACACCGCCAGGCAGACCAGCCAGTTGCACCCGACGCCCCGCAGGAACGTCTCCCACGCGGTGTGGTGGGTCTTGCCGTCGGCGATCTCCGCGAGCCGGGCGAAGGTCAGCTGCGCGCTGCCGGTGCTGTCCGGGTCGCCGATCACCCCGGTGGAGACGGCGAGGAAGTAGGCGACGAACAGTGCGCCCAGCAGGTTGCCGAGGAGCACCAGCGTCAGGTTCCGGAGGACGTCGGCGCCGGTGATCTTGCCGTTCATCGCGCTCAGCGGGACCAGCATCATGTTGCCGGTGGCGAGGTCGGAGCCGGCGATCAGCACCAGCACCAGGCCGAGGGTGAACGCCGCGCCCATGAACAGCGTGGGCAGCGTGCCCCACGTCTCGCTGGACAGGCCCGAGGAGACGGTGATCGCCACCAGCGCACCGAAGGAGATGTAGGCGCCGGCGAGGAAGGCGCTCACCAGCACCCGGTCCCAGGTGCGGTGCACCTTCTTGGCGCCGGTCGCGGCGGCGACCTTCGCGATCTCGGCGGGTTCCTTCGCGGTCATCGCGCCTCCCGGGACGGCGGGTCGTCCCGGGACGCTAGTGGAACAGCACCGTCCGCGCCGCCCGGGGACGCCGACGCCGCAGGTCGGGCCTAGGGTCGGGCCGACGATCACACGGGGAGGAGCCCATGGCGTTCGGCAACCGGGTGCGCAGCGCCCTGACCACCACGGTGCTGGCCACCGCGGCCACCGGCTTCCTCGCCGGCTGCGGGTCCGAGGACGAGCAGGAGCAGGTCGCCTACTGCACGAACGAGGACGGCGAGATCGTCGACGAGGACTACTGCGACGACGACTACCGCGGGGGCGGCGGTCTGTTCTTCCTGTACCTGGGCGCCTTCCGCCCGGGCCTGCCGGTCGGCACGGTGCTGCCGGCCGGCGGCACCCGCGTCAACCCCACCGACACCGCGGCCCGCCAGCGCTACGGGCTGCCCGCCACCGGCAAGGTGTCCGCCGGCCAGCGGGTGACCGGCGGCATCGGCTCGGGCGTCGGCGGCGGCTCGGGCTCCTGAGTGCGGCGCGTCGAGGGAGGCGTCGTCCGGCCCGGCTGGGAGGCCGAGGTCGAGGCGCAGGGGCTGGTCTACAACCGCACGACGACGCCGGGCGGCGAGGTCCGCAGCTACTGGCGGGAGGGCCCGTACTACGACTTCACCGCCGCGGAGGTCGAGCGGCTCGAGGGGGCCGTCGCCCAGCTGTTCGAGATGTGCGTCGCCGCCGGCGACCACGTCATCGAGCACGACCTGTTCGACCGGATGGGCATCCCGCTGATCGCCCGCTCCGGCATCCGCGCCTCCTGGGAGGCCGAGCCGCCCAGCATCTACGGCCGCTTCGACCTGCGCTACGACGGCGAGGGCCCGCCCAAGCTGCTTGAGTTCAACGCCGACACCCCGACCGGCCTGGTCGAGGCGGCGGTGACCCAGTGGAACTGGCACCTGTTCACCGGGCAGGGCCGCGACCAGTGGAACGCGCTGCACGAGCGGCTGGTCGCCGCCTGGCAGCGCAACCTGACCCGCTGGGAGCGGCGCACCGGGGTGCGGCCGCGGGTGCACCTGGCGTGGACCAGCGCGGAGACCTCCGGCGAGGACCGGATGACCGTCGCCTACCTCATGGACACCGTCGTCCAGGCCGGCTACGAGGCGGTCGAGGTCCTGGTGGAGGACATCGCGCTGGACTCCGGCGACGGCCGCTTCTACGACCCCGCCGGCCGCCACCTCGACGTCGTCTTCAAGCTCTACCCCTGGGAGTGGCTGGTCGACGACGAGTTCGGCGCGGCCGTCCTCGCCGACGCCGCTCGCCCGGGCGGCACCACCTGGGTCGAGCCGGTCTACAAGATGCTGTGGAGCACCAAGGCGCTGCTGCCGGTGCTGTGGCAGCTGTTCGGCAGCGACCCGGTGCTCGGGCAGTACCTGCTGCCGGCCTACTTCGCCGACGAGATGCCCTCGTCGTGGCGGGACTACGTGCGCAAGCCGCTGTGGGGCCGCGAGGGCGCCAACGTGCAGGTCGTCCGCGGCGGGCAGGTGGTCACCGCGATGCCCGGCCGCTACGGCACCGAGGGGTTCGTCGTCCAGGAGTTCGCGCCGCTGCCGGACTTCGCCGGCGTCGACGGGCCGCACCACCCCGTCCTCGGTGCCTGGGTGGTCGACGGCGAGCCCGCGGGCCTGGGCATCCGCGAGAGCGACGGGCTGATCACCGACAACCTGAGCTTCTTCGTCCCGCACACCGTCGACGCCCGCTGAGCGGCAGGACCCGCCGGGTCGACCTACGGTCGGGGCATGCCGCTCGAGGGTGAGTACGAGCCGAGTCCGCAGCAGTGGGTCCGCGACCAGGTGGAGCGCTACGAGGCGACCGGCGGGCGCGAGGCCAACACGCTGCTCGACACCGGCCTGCCCGTCGTCATCTTCACGACCCGCGGGGCGACGACCGGGAAGGTCCGCAAGCAGCCGCTCATGCGGGTGGAGGAGGACGGCGTCTACGCGATGGTCGGCTCCCAGGGCGGGGCGCCGAAGGACCCGGCGTGGGTGGCCAACCTGCGCAAGCACCCCGACCAGGTGACCGTGCAGGACGGCCCGGAGCCCTGGGACGGCGTCGCGCGCGAGATCACCGCCGAGGAGAGGGCCGAGTGGTGGGAGCGCGCGGTGGCCGCCTACCCGCCCTACGCCGAGTACCAGCAGAAGACCGACCGGGTCATCCCCGTCTTCCTGGTCGAGCGGAAGGGCTGACCCGCCCGCTCGACTGAGGGAAGGCTGTCCTAAGTTGTCTCCCGGCGCCGGGTGGTCCGGCGCCGGGAGGGGGGCAACGGTGCTCTGGGGACGGACGGGCCGGCGGGTCGCCGGGACGACGGCGGGCGGGCTGCTGGCGGCGGCGCTGCTGACCGGGTGCGGGGACACCGGCCCCGTGGCCGAGGCGGCGCCCGCGGAGGAGACGCGCACGGTCGAGCACGCGATGGGGGAGACGGAGGTGGCCGGCACCCCGGAGCGGGTCGTCGTCCTCGACACCGGTGAGCTCGACGCCACCCTCGCCCTCGGCGTGACCCCGGTGGGCGCGGTCCGCACCGACGTCAGCGACGAGCTGCCCGGGTTCGTGGCGGAGGCCGGCGTCGACCCCGCCGACATCGCCGCCGTCGGCACGATCGCCGAGCCCGACCTCGAGGCGATCGCGGCGCTGCAGCCGGACCTGATCCTGTCCAACGCCGTGCGGCACGCCGACGTCTACGACCAGCTCGCGCAGATCGCCCCCACCGTGTTCGCCGAGGCCATCGGGGAGAGCTGGCAGGAGAACCTGCTGCTCGCCGGCGAGGCGCTCGGCCGCGAGGAGCAGGCGCAGGACCTGCTCGACGGGTTCGCCGCGCGGGCCGAGGAGGTCGGCGGCCGCTACGGCGACCCGGGGCAGACCGAGGTCAGCGTCGCGCGCTTCCTCGACGGCACGACGGTGCGGCTCTACGGCGAGGGCTCCTTCATCGGGGCGGTGCTGGCCGAGGTCGGCTTCGCCCGGCCGGAGCTGCAGCGGACGGCGGAGACCTTCGTCGAGGTCTCGCCCGAGCAGGTGACCCAGGCCGACGGAGACCTGCTGTTCCACGGCGCGTACGGGGCCGACGGCGCGACGGCGGCCGACCAGGTCACCGCCGGGCCGCTGTGGCAGTCGATCCCCGCGGTCGCGGAGGGCCGGGCGGTCGCGGTGGACGACGACCGCTGGTTCCTCGGCCTGGGCCCGCTCGGTGCCGGGCTGGTGCTCGACGACCTCGAGGAGCTCGCGCCCCGGCTGGCGGGCTAGGGCGCGGCGAGCCGGCGGCCGAGGTCGGCGCCGACCCGACCTTCGCCGTCGTCCACCTGACCCTGCACGGCCCGGTGAAGCTGGGCCTCGTCGTCGCGCTGCTGCCCGAGGTGCGGCCCGCCCACCCGGTCGCCGTCGCCGTGCTCGGGGTGTTCGGGCTCAGAAGCCGACGACGGCGTGCGGGCGGTACGGCTCCTCCAGGCGGGCGACCTCCTCGTCGGTGAGCCGCAGGTCGACGGCGGCGACGGCGTCGTCGAGGTGCGCGGCCCTCGTGACGCCGACGATCGGCGCGGTGACCACCGGCTTGGACAGCAGCCAGGCCAGCGCCACCTGCGCCCGCGGGACGCCGCGCTCGCGGGCCACCTCGGCCACCCGCTCGACGATCGCGCGGTCACTGGCCTCGTCGTAGAGGCGGCCGCCGAACGCGTCGTTCTCCGAGCGGTGCGTCGTCTCGTCCCAGTCGCGGGTCAGCCGGCCGCGGGCCAGCGGGCTCCACGGGATGACGCCGACGCCCTGGTCGGCGCACAGCGGGAGCATCTCCCGCTCCTCCTCGCGGTTGAGCAGGTTGTAGTGGTCCTGCATCGACACGAACCGGTGCCAGCCGCGCTCGCCGGCCAGGTGCAGCGCCTTGCCGAACTGCCAGGCCCACATGCTGCTCGCGCCCAGGTAGCGGACCTTGCCGCTGCGCACGCACGAGTCCAGCGCCTCGAGCGTCTCCTCGACCGGTGTGGCCGGGTCCCAGCGGTGGATCTGGTACAGGTCGACGTGGTCCACCTGCAGCCGGCGCAGGCTCGCCTCGAGCTCGCGCAGGATCGCGACCCGGGACAGCCCGCCGCCGTTGGGGCCCGGCCGCATCCGGCCGTGCACCTTGGTGGCCAGGACGACGTCGTCGCGGGTGGTGAACTCGCGGATCGCCTTCCCGGTGATCTCCTCGCTGGAGCCGGCCGAGTAGACGTTGGCGGTGTCGAGGAAGGTGACGCCGGCCTCCAGCGCCTTCCGGATCAGCGGCATCGCCTCGTCCTCGGGCAGGCTCCACGGCGTCATCCCGCGGTCGGGCTCGCCGAAGCTCATCATCCCGAGGCAGATCCGCGAGACCTCCAGGCCGGTGGCGCCCAGGCGCACGTACTTCATGCCGTCGTCCCCATGCGCCCAGCCTTCCCCCGCGGCCCCGCCGTCGCCTCCCGGCCGCGCACTGCCCGGGTTCCCCGTGCACTGCCGGTGCCGCAGCGCGGGCAACGGACGAGGAGAGCCCGCACTGCGGTCGGGGCACGGCTCCCGGGGTGTTCTCCGCGCTCCTGAGGTCCTGCGGAGCTCCAGCTGCTCGAGACGGGCTCCGGGACCGGCGTCCCGACCGACTTCCGCGGCGCCGCCCCCGCTCCTGCGGTGGTGCAACCCCGCAAGAGCGTCCACAGGACCGCAGGAGCGTCTCGTCGCCGGCATCCCTGCTGCACTGCCGGTGCTGCAGGGCCGTGCGTGTGCGGAGCACGCGTCGACCGAGAACGCCGGCGTCCCCCGGCGTCAGGGGAGGGCGGCGGCGAGCTCCGGCACGCGCTCGGCGACGCCATCGGGGAAGGCGGTGAACGGCTCGGCGGTGGCGACCCGTTTCGCGCCCCTCCCGGTCCACCGCCAGGTGCCCACCACCTGCCCGCCGCAGACGACGGTGGACCGGAACACCCCGTTCCCGCCGGGCACGATGCGGTCGGCGAACTCCGGCGGCACCGTGCCGGTGCGGTCGGCGTAGCCGAGGACGACCTCGTCGAAGCCGGGCAGCAGGTGCAGCCCCTCGGCGTCGGCGCGGCAGGCGGCCAGCCGCTCCGGGGTCTCCGGGTCGAGGTACATCTCGGTGCCGCCGACGTCGACCGCGGCCAGCCGGTCCCGCACCGGCGCCAGGCCCGCGCGGGCGTCGCGGACCGTCGTGCCCGCCCAGCGGACCAGGTCCGCGACCGTGGCCGGCCCGTGCCCGGTGAAGAACCGCAGCGCGAGCTCGGCCAGCGCCTCCTCGCGGTCCAGGCGGCGCGGCGCGGGCACCCACTCGTCGAGCAGCACGAACGCCTGGTCGCCGTCGTCGGGAGGGCCGAGGACCAGCGTCCCGGTCTGGGAGAGGTACCAGAGCGTGTGGTAGCCCTTCTGGGCCGCGACGTCGCACCCGGCGTCGGTGAGGGCGGCCAGCAGCGCGGCCCGGCCCAGCCGCCGCCCGCCGGTCAGCGCGGCGACGGCGACCTCCCGCGACCGCTTGAGGTCGTCCTCGGTGAGCCCGACCACCGCCCGCCGCTTCGCCGCGCCGGCCAGCACCCGCCCGCCGAGCAGATCGAGCATCCAGGGCAGGTCGTCGGCGGCGACCAGGTGCAGCGTCCCGCGCATCGGCCAGGAGCGGACGACGTCGCCGGCGTCGAGGGCCGCGGTGACCCCCGCGCGGGAGCGGCCGGCGGTGCGCAGCGCCACCGACGTCAGCGCGCCGGGCAGGTCCTGGCCCTGCACCGCGCCGAGCGCCCGCACCGCCGCCGCGGCGTCGGGGAACGGCGGCCCGGCCACCCGCTGGGCCACCAGGCGCAGCAGCGCGACCTCGCGGGGCGTCACCGTCGTCATGCCGGGAGGGTGCCAGCCGGGGGTGACGTCAGGCGTCCTGCCCGCGCTCGATCCCCAGCGTGGCGAGCAGGTCCTCGTGCAGCTGGATCCACACCGTGTGGCAGGAGTCGACCTCGGGGGAGTCCACCCACCGGCGCTCGCCGTGGTCGACCCGCGCGAGCGCGGCGGCGTAGCGGTCGGAGTAGCCGTCCAGGCGCTGCAGGCAGCGGGCCAGCGGGTCGGTCACCGCGGCGAGGTCGCGGCCGAGCGTCCCCAGCGCCCGCAGCACGCGCTCGTCCCACCTCCAGTCGGTGTGGTCGTTGGCGGCCATGGGCTCGGTGCGGGTCGGCCGCAGCTGCCAGTCGGTGCACACCTTCCCGAACCTGCGGTTCAGCGGGACGAACCGGCCGTGGGCCTCGGCGACCACGTCCCGCGCGCCGGTCAGCTCCAGCTCCGCGCCCATCCGCCGCTCGTCCTCGGCGCGGCCGGCCTCGGTCAGCGACCACCCGGCGCTGTCGGCGAAGCGGGTGTGGGTGACCCAGCCCCGGGTGGCGTGCTCGATCAGCCGGTCCTCGACCTCGTCGCGGTCGAGCCCGTAGCGGGCGGCGATCCGTCCCGGGGAGGCGAAGCCGAGCACCCGGGGGCCGTGCAGCGCGAGGTCGTCGGGGTCGGAGACGTGTGCGGGCACGGGGCCATCCTGGGTCACGGCGCCCGCCCCGGTCAGCGCTCCCGGTGCAGGTGGACCAGGTCCTCCGCGTCGGGCTCCGTGGTCAGCGGCGTGAACCCGGCCGCGGCGGCGACGCGCAGGCTCGCGGCGTTGTCCGGCTCGATGCCCAGCACGAACTGCTCGACGTCGGCGGTCTCGGGCGCGGCCACCAGCGCCCGCAGCGCGGCGCTGCCGTGGCCGCGCCCCCGGCACGCCGGGTCGACGACGTAGGCGACGCCCATCGTGCGGCGCCCGTCGGTGGCGAGGACCCGCTCGGCCACCGGGTCCCACGTCGTCCACCGGTCGTAGACATCGCCGCCGAGCTGGGCGACCGGGCGCCCGGCGTCGTCGAGCGCGACGAAGGAGTGGCTGCGCAGCACCCGGCGCCCGCGGAACTCGTCGGTCCACCGCGTGCTGCGCAGCGCCATCTCCCGCACCGGCCACTCGCGGCCGCCCAGCCGCCGCCGCGTCGCCTCGTCGTCGAACCACGGCGTGACGGCGGGCAGGTGCTCCGGCTCGAAGCGGACCAGCCGGAGCGTGCTCACCCGCCCACCCTGACCCGCGCCCGGGCGGCCCGCACGTCGTCGCCGCTCCACCGCGCTGCCGGACTGCGCTGCCAGACTGCGGCCCGTGCAGGCCGAGGACTGGGACGCGCGCTACGCCGAGCGGCAGCAGTGGTCGGGGGAGCCCAACCCGCTGGTCGCGGCACTCCTGGAGGACCTGCCGCCGGGCGACGCCGTCGACCTGGCCGCGGGGGAGGGGCGGCACGCGCTGTGGCTCGCCCGGCGGGGCTGGCGCGCGACCGCCGTCGACTTCTCGGCCACCGGCCTGGCCCGCGGGCAGGCGCAGCCGGACGCCGACCGGGTCACCTGGGTGACCGCCGACGTGACCACCTGGTCGGCGCCGCCCGCCTCCGTGGACCTGGTGCTGGTCGCCTACCTGCACCTGCCGGACCCGCCGATGACCGACACCCTCCGCCGGGCCGTCGGCTGGCTGCGCCCCGGGGGGCGGTTCCTGCTGCTGGGCCACGACGCCGAGAACGTGATCACGGGCGTCGGCGGGCCGCAGGACCCGGCGATCCTGCACAGCACCCGGCGGCTGGCCCCGGTCGCCGGCCTGCTCGACGTCGACCGGCTCGAGCAGGTCCGCCGGAAGACGCCCGACGGCACCGCGCTGGACACCCTGCTCTGGGGACGGCGACCCGCGTGAACCGTCGGCCGGCGGCGCTACCGTCCGGTCCGTGACCGACACCGTCGAGGAGTGGTTCGCCGCCGCCGGGCCGCGCGAGGCGGAGCTGCGGCGGGTCGACGCCCTGGTCCGCGAGGCCGCGCCCGGGCTGGACCGCGAGCTCGTGCCGGCCGGGGCAGGGCGGATGCTCGGCTACGGCCTGCTGCCCTACCGGCCGCGCTCGGCCAGGGAGACCACCCGCTGGCCGCTGGTCGCCCTCGCCGCGCAGAAGCGGCACCTGTCGCTGTACGTGTGCGCCGTCGTCGACGGCGAGTACCTGCCCGAGGCCCGCGCCGCGCGGCTGGGGCGCGTGTCGTGTGGCAAGAGCTGCATCCGGTTCCCCTCGCTGGACCGGGTCGACCGGGCCGAGCTCGCCGCGCTGGTGCGCGACGCCGCCGCTGTCACGTCGTCGGGCGGCAACGCGTTCTTCGTGTCATGACCGACACGCCGGGCCGGTCCTCCGCGGGGGACGAAGGTCCCTGTTTAACACCCGCCCCACCCGCCACCGTGGAGGCCGTACCCCGCACGGACCGAACAAGGAGTCCCGCGCGCCCATGATCACGACCGAGCAGCCGACCGCCGACCCCGCCGTCGAGCAGGCCGTCACCCGGCTGGTGGACGAGTTCGGCACCCGGCTGCGGCCCCAGGTCGTCGGCAACGTCGTCCGCATGTGCCGGCAGGACCTCAGCGGCGTCCCGGCGACCGCGCTGCCGGAGATGGTGGAGCGGCTGGCCCGGACCCGCCTGCAGTCCGTCGGCTGAGCAAGGACCCCGCTGCCCCCCGCCCCTCGCGAGCTCGCGGCGGGTCGCTGCAGCGGGGCCGGAAAGTACTTGCCCGGCCCCGGACGATGTCGGGGTGGGTTACGTCGACGTGAGCGGGGTCCGGCACACGCTGCCGGGTGGCCGGGTGCTGCTGGACGACGTCTCGTTCCGGATCGGCGAGGGCGCCCGCGCGGCGCTGGTCGGCGAGAACGGCGCGGGCAAGACGACGCTGCTGCGGATCGTCGCCGGTGACCTCGTGCCCGAGGCCGGCACGGTCGCGCGCAGCGGCGGGCTCGGCGTCATGCGGCAGTTCATCGGCTCGGTGCGCGACGACACCACCGTCCAGCGCTTCCTCGTCGACCTCTCCGCGCCCGCGGTGCGCGCCGCCTGGGACGCCGTCGAGGCCGCCGAGCTGACCCTCATGGAGACCGACGACGAGCCCGCGCAGCTCGCCTACGCCGACGCGCTCGCGCAGTGGGGCGACGCCGGCGGCTACGACGCCGAGGTCACCTGGGACACGGTCACCGTCGCGGCGCTCGGCGTCCCCTACGACCGGTGCAAGTACCGCGAGCTGTCCACGCTGTCCGGCGGCGAGCAGAAGCGGCTCGCGCTCGAGGCGCTGCTGCGCGGGCCTGAGCAGGTGCTGCTGCTCGACGAGCCGGACAACTACCTCGACGTCCCCGGCAAGCGCTGGCTGGAGCAGCGGCTGCTGGAGACCCGCAAGACGGTGCTGTTCGTCAGCCACGACCGCGAGCTGCTCGCCACCGTCGCCGACCGGGTGGTCACCGTCGAGGGCGGGACGGCGTGGGTGCACGGCGGCGGGTGGTCCTCCTACCCCGAGGCCCGCGAGGCGCGGCACGAGCGGATGGCCGAGCTGCGCCGCCGCTGGGAGGAGGAGCACGAGCGCCTCGTCGACCTGGTCCGCACGCTGCAGCAGCAGGCGGCCAACTCCCCGGACATGGCCTCGCGGTACCGGGCGATGCAGACCCGGCTGGCGAAGTTCGAGGCGGCCGGGCCGCCGCCGGACCGGCCCCCGCAGCAGCAGGTGACGATGCGGCTGCGCGGCGGGCGCACCGGCGTGCGGGCGGTCACGGCCGAGCAGCTGGAGCTGACCGGCCTCATGCGGCCGTTCGACCTGGAGGTCTGGTACGGCGACCGGGTCGGCGTCCTCGGCGCCAACGGCGCGGGCAAGTCCCACTTCCTGCGGCTGCTGGCCGGCCAGGACGTCGCCCACACCGGATCGTGGCGGCTGGGGGCGCGCGTCGTCCCCGGCTCCTTCGCCCAGACCCACGCGCACCCGGAGTGGCAGGACCGGACGCCGGTGGACCTGCTGTGGCACGGCGAGCCCGGGCGGCCGGGCGTCGACCGCGGGCGGGCGATGGCGGTGCTGCGCCGGTACGGGCTCACCGACTCCGCCGACCAGCCGTTCCGGACCATGTCCGGCGGGCAGCAGGCGCGCTTCCAGGTGCTGGTGCTCGAGCTGTCCGGTGCCACGCTGCTGCTGCTCGACGAGCCCACCGACAACCTCGACGTCCTGTCCGCCGAGGCGCTGGAGGAGGCGCTGGCCGCGTTCGACGGCACCGTGCTCGCGGTGACCCACGACCGCTGGTTCGCCCGCTCCTTCGACCGGTTCCTCGTCTTCGGCGCCGACGGCCGGGTGTACGAGTCCGCGGAGCCGGTGTTCGACGAGGCGCGCGTCGTCCGGGCGCGGTGAGGCGCCGTCAGGCCGTCCTGACGGAGGATGGGTCATGGACGTCGACGACCTCGAACGGCGGCACACCCTCGCCAGCGCCGTCCGCCGCTACGACGAGCTGCGCACGCGCGACTCGCTGGCCGACCCCGACGACCCGGCCGGCCCGCGGCCGCTGACCCGCGAGGAGGCGCTGGAGCTGCTGGCGCTGGGCGAGGTGGTCGCCCGGCGGGCGGCCCAGGGGCGCCAGCTCACCGTCCGGACGGCGCGGGCGACCGGGGCGTCCTGGGCGCAGATCGGCCGGGCGCTGGGGGCCACCCGGCAGTCGGCGTGGGAGGCGCACCGGCGGTGGATCGATGCGCAGGTGGACCACCCGGAGGGCTCGGGCGGGCTGACCGCGGACGAGGCCGCCGAGGCCCGGGCCCTGCTCGCCAACGACGCCGACTGAGCGGCAGTAATGGCCATTCCTGCCGCCGGTCCGAGTTGATCATCGGGTTCTTGCCGCAGACACGCACGGACGCGCCGGTGTGGGCGGCAACAAGCCGATGATCAACTCCCCCCTGAGTCGCCGCGCTCAGCCGAACGCGCGGCCCTCGCCGCGGTAGGTGGCGACGGCGCCGGTGAGCCGGTCCCCGGCCAGCGTGTGCAGGACGTCGACGTGCTCGCACACCTCGCCGGCCTTGGCGTGCCGGAACCAGACGCGGTCGCCGACCGCGAGCCCGTCGGCGTCCGGACCGCGCAGCGGCGTCTGCACCTCCCCGGCGCCCTCGGTGCCGAGCACCCGCAGCCGCGCCGGGTGCACCGGGCGCGGCAGCCGGTCGGCGCCGGGCGGCCCGGAGGCGATCCACCCGCCGCCCGCGACGGTCACCGTCCCGGGGGCGGGGCGGCGGGTGACCGGCAGCGCGAACAGCAGCGCCGGGCGGCCGCGGAAGGCGCGGTACCCGTCGAACAGCGTCGGCTGGTACAGGCCCGAGCCCGCGGCGACCTCGGTGACCGACGGGTCGGCCGCGGTCCGCTCCAGGCTCCCGGTGCCGCCGCCGTTGACGAACGCCAGCGGCGCGACGGCGGAGACGGCGGCCACCGCGGCGGCCCGCCGGACGGTGAGCTCCCGGACCGACAGCGCCTGCACCCCGCGCACCGCCAGGCCGCGCAGCGGGCGCCCGGGCGGCGCGTCCGGCACGCCCGCGACCTGCGCCTCGTAGGCCATGAGCCCGACCAGGGCGAAGCCGGGCCGGTCGCACACCGCCCGGGCCAGCGCCGCGGCGGCCGCGGGGTCGTGCACCGGCGAGCGGCGCACCCCGACGTGCAGCCGCCCGGCCCGCAGCGACGCGTCGAGGTCCAGGCAGATCCGCACCGGCGGCCGCGAGCCGGGCGGCGCCACCGCGTCGACGGCGTCGAGGTGGTCGGGGGAGTCGGCCATCAGCGTCACCCGCGCGGCGAGCGCGGGGTCGGCCACCAGCGCGCGCAGCGCCGCGCGGTCCACCGAGGGGTAGGCGACGACGACGTCGTCGGACACCGGGTCGTCCCCGCCGGCCAGCCACAGCGCCTCGGCCAGCGTGTAGGCGAGCACGCCGGCGAAGCCGGGCCGGGCCAGCACCCGCCGCAGCACCGCGCGGCTGCGCACCGACTTGCTCGCCACCCGGACCGGGCGCCCGCCGGCGCGGCGGACCAGGTCGGCGGCGTTCGCGTCGAGCGCGTCGAGGTCCAGGACGGCCAGCGGCGGGTCGAGGTCCGCGGTCGCCCGGTCCAGCCGGGTCCGCGCTCCGGCCGGGGAGGTCATGGCGCGGCAGCCTCCTCGCCGACCGCCGAGTGGGTCAAGCGTCCCAGTCGCTTGACCCGGTCCGGCGGGCACGGGACGCTGCCGCGCACGACGGGGGAGGCGGGCGTGGGCACCTGGCGCAACTGGGCCGGCAACCAGCGGGCGGACGGCGTGACCGTGCGGCACCCGGCGGGCACCGGGGAGATCGCCGCCGCGGTGCGGGACGCCGCCGCGGCCGGCCGCCGGGTCACCGCGCTGGGCAGCGGCCACTCGTTCACCGGCATCGGCCGCCCGGAGGACGTCGCGCTGGCGCTGGACCGGCACGCCTCGCTGGTCGGCGTCGACGACGCCGGGCTGGTCACCGTGCAGGCCGGCATGCCGCTGCACCGGCTGAACGCGGAGCTGGCCGCCCGCGGCTGGGCGCTGACCAACCTCGGCGACGTCGACCGGCAGACCGTCGCCGGCGCGATCTCCACCGGCACCCACGGCACCGGCGCCCGGTTCGGCGGACTCGCCACGCAGGTGCGCGCGCTGGAGCTGGTCACCGCCGACGGGTCCGTCCTGCGCTGCTCGCCCGAGGAGCACCCCGACGTGTTCTCCGCCGCGCGGGTCGGCCTGGGCGCCCTCGGCGTGCTGAGCACCGTGACCCTGCAGGCGGTGCCGGCGTTCGCGCTGCGCGCCGAGGAGGGCACCGCCGCGCTGCCGGACCTGCTGGCCGACTTCGCCGGGTTCACGTCCTCGACCGACCACGTCGAGTTCTACTGG
This sequence comes from Geodermatophilus sp. SYSU D00684, assembly GCF_054050455.1. Lineage (NCBI taxonomy): Bacteria > Bacillati > Actinomycetota > Actinomycetes > Geodermatophilales > Geodermatophilaceae > Geodermatophilus > Geodermatophilus sp. SYSU D00684. The sequence goes on from NZ_JBJGZI010000041.1 coordinate 33,293, forward strand.
TTCCCGCACACCGACCGGTGCCGGACCCTGCGCAACACCCGGGTGCCGCTGGCCGAGGTCGCGCCGCTGGGCCGGGCGCGCGCGTTCTGGGACGACGAGGTGCTCGCCAACGCCGGGTTCGCCGCCGTCGTCGCGGCCGGGCGCCGGGTGCCCGCGCTCGTGCCGCCGCTGGCGCGGTTCGCCACCGGGGCGCTGGGCGCCCGCACCTACACCGACGTCGCGCACCGGGTCTTCGTCTCCCGCCGGCGGGTGCGGTTCCGGGAGACGGAGTACGCGGTCCCGCGGGAGGCGGCCCCGGCCGTGCTGGAGGAGCTGCAGCGGGTGGTCGACGCCGGCCCGCACCGGGTGCCGTTCCCGGTCGAGGTGCGCGTCGCCGCCGCCGACGACGTCCCGCTGTCGACGGCGTACGGCCGCGACACCGCCTACGTCGCCGTCCACGTGCCCGCCCGCAGCGAGCCCGGGGGCTACTTCGCCGCCTTCGAGGCGATCGCACTGGCCGCCGGTGGGCGCCCGCACTGGGGCAAGGAGCACCGCCTCGACGCCGCGGCGCTGGCGCGGCGGTACCCGCGGTTCGGCGAGTTCGCCGCGCTGCGCGACCGGCTGGACCCCGCCGGGGTGTTCACCAACGCCCACCTCGCCCGGGTCCTCGGCGCGGCCGGGCAGCCCGCCGGGCAGGCCTGAGGTGCCCCGGCTGCCGGCCGCCCAGCGCCGCGCGGCCCTGGTGGAGGCGGCGCTGCGGGTGATGGCCCGGGACGGCCTGGCCGCCGGCACCACCCGCGCGGTCGTCGCCGAGGCGGGGATGCCGCTGGCCGCCTTCCACTACGCCTTCGCCTCGCGCGACGAGCTGCTGCGCGAGCTGGTCGCCCGTGTGGTCGGCCGCGAGCTGGCCGCCGCCACGGCCGGGCTGGACCCGGCCGCGGGCCTGGCCGGCTGCCTGCGCGCGGCCGCCGCCGGCTACCTCGACCACCTCGAGCGCGAGCCCGGCGCCGAGGCGCTGATGCTCGAGCTGACGCTGCACGCGGTCCGCGACCCGGCGCTGCGGCCGGTGGCCGCCGAGCAGTACCGCGCCTACACCGCGGCCGCGACCCGCCTGCTGGAGGAGGCCGCCGCCGCGACCGGCGCCACCTGGCGGCGCCCGGTGCCGGAGCTCGCCCGGCTGCTGGTCACCGTCGTCGACGGCGCGACGACGACCTGGCTGGTCGACCGCGACACCGCCGCCACCCGCGCGGTGCTCGACGCCGCGGTCGACCAGCTGGTCACCTCAGCCGCCGGGGGGGGGGGGGGGGGGGGGGGGGGGGGGGGGGGGGGGGGGGGGGGGGGGGGGGGGGGGGGGGGGGGGGGGGGGGGGGGGGGGGGGGGGGGGGGGTCG